>JAYZFM010000013.1:0-66729 GCA_036336775.1 Bdellovibrionota bacterium
TGATATCATGGGCAGAGAGATATATCCCAAACCAATCAAAAGTCGCAGGATATACGATCACAAGAAGCGAGCTGTATGACACAGTCAGTAGGACATAATCGCTTGGAAGTTAACCGGACATAGTCGCTTGGAAACAACAAGCAGTATAAAAACTGTCTAAAAATTAGACACTCTGTAATCAATTCAAAAAGGCTTAAATAAATCTGAACTGGCTCTACAATAAGAGGATGAAGATTTTATCTCAGTTTTTTCTAATTGCGACTTTTCTCATTTCCGGTCAGAGCATGGCTAAAATCGTCGTTATTAGCGATCTTGATGACACCATCAGGCAGGTCAACGTTGTCGATATGGATGAAGTGATTTTTAGAGTTGCCGTGGAAAGAATTGGCGCAAATACGATCACTAAATTTGATAAACTACATATGATCTATGAGGACTTAAACCTCAATCAAGAAGCTAGCTTTTATTATGTCAGTGCCTCCTATCCAATTATTTATAATGCAAGAAAATGGCTTCAAAAAAACGATTTTCCGACTGGTAAGGTCATACAAAGAAATAAGCGAGATGAGTTTAACTCAAGTGCTTTCAAAAAAAGGATTCTAAAAGAGATCATAACTGAAAATGATGATCCAGACACCCAATTCCTATTTTTTGGTGACAATGGTGAGCATGATCCTGAAAGCTACAATGCTGTGGTCTCAGAGCTTAATATTGAAGACCGATCTATTATTATGATTAGAGATGTTGTGACAGATGCAACATTCAAATATGAAGACTCGAAAGAGTTAATAGCTGGCACTCATTATTTTTTTACAGAAAAGACTTTAGTGACAGGCCCGCTTTCTACTTTACTTGACGAGACAACAAAATCACAGATTGATATCGAAGAAACGCTTGCCGATGTTCCTGCCTATATTCAGGACAATCTAGATGAGAGGATTGAAGACAATGTTTGTGAAAAAATATCAAAGTGGCGACACCCAATTAGAAAAATCCAATGCCATTATAATAGCGGCCAAAATGCCAAAGAAAAAATTATCAATTATTTAAGAAGTAGGTAAATATGAAAAGTTTTATTTTAACATTTTCTCTAATGAGCTTTGCTCAATTAGCGATTGCGAATGAAGTCTATACTTTTGAGCATATCGCTTCCGTGAAAACGACTAAAATTGAGTGTACAGAGCCTTCCTACATCGCCCCTGATGAATGTTCTAACCCTGAGTATGTTTGTGGTGAAATTCCAGGCATGCTAAGCTCTCCTGCTCCGATGTATCAAGCTTGTAGAGAAATAAATCTAAATATTGGAGTGCTCGTTGACTCGACTAAAACCAAAGCACTTGATATTGCTTGTATCAGTAATCTTGCTAATATTAGTGGTTTTGGCCTTGAACCTAAAGTCGCTGTATACAAGATCTATGACTATGACGCAGCTACTGGTACAATTAGTAAGAAAGCTAAAAAGATTCCTTTGCAAACGAAATCTGAAACTCATTGTCAAAATGAAAAGAATGAACTAGTAGACTCAGCAGCTCTAAGTTTTGATCTAATTATTCAAGACGATCAAATAAGAGTGGAGTATCTTTCTTCACCAAAGCAAACACTAGAATAGGCTTCTATGAAATTTGGACTTTTGTTTTTAGTATTCATTCTTTCAAATTCTTTTGCAGCAATTGACTGTAAAGACCCTAGCGTAATACTGAGTCTCAAAAAGCCTAAATGTGAAAATCTAATCGAGCTTCCATTAAATGATTCATCAAACTTTGATATTCCAGAGCTAGATTTAAATTATAAAGACCTAGACCTTATTTTAAAGAAAGAATCTGAGGCGCTAGGAGCTGACAGCTCAGGCGGAGGAATATCCCCGCAAGCAAGTCGCGCCACGGTAAGTAATCGTCCGCAAGAAGTTTTTAATTGCGAACTTAAAATTATAACCGACGGAAACAAAAAGTATCGGTTCCTATCTGAAGCTTCTTTTAAACTAAAAGCTTATGAAAAGGTTCATCAGTTTAATTTTACTCATTCACTACAAGAAAGTCTCTCACCTGAAAACATATATGCTATTTCTCAAATCCCTAACAATCTCGATTTGGAGCGGATAAGTATTGAGCGAAACAATACTGAACTACATATGTGTCGAAAAAATATTGGTCATAAATTTTCAAATAAAACCTGTGCAAAGGGCGATCTGGAAGCTGGTGCTATTAAAATTAAACTGATACAAACCAAGACATTAGATACTTTCTCAACCACTCAAGAACTGTTTTTAAAGTGCTCCCTACCTAGAGCTTAAAGAAGTCTAAATTGATGGCATGAACCTCTTCTTCAACTGAAGGTCTAATCACCTCTTTAGTGGCATCTAAAGCTTTAGATAAAATTTGCTTTATCTTTTCCACATCTGTTCTTGAAATTGTCACAACACTAGAATAATGAAGGTTATCGATACTGTTAATATTAATTGAATCAATTGCTTTACTACGCCAATTTGAATGGTGACTTTTAATTTGAATACTATCTCGCCCCAGGTGAATCCGAGTCTTACCTATTTCATATTTGTGATTATTAAAAACCGCCAGCCCGGTTTCCACTAAAAAATTGAGTACCTCTTGAAAATGAGAAGTTTGAAGATGGAAATAGTCTGCTATGGACTTTGGATTATCAAAACCAGGAATAGAGAGAATCACATGTATGGCAGCATAATACCAAGAGCTATAATAAATATTTTGATTGAGCTCATCTAAGCTTTCTTTTATTTGATGCCTATTTTGTAGGTCTTTTCTTTTTTCTAGAATCTCAGCTTTTTCAGCCTTCAAAAATCCTTCAAGCTCAACAGACCCAGCTCTCGCAAGCTGGACAAGTAGCAAAAAGAACTTAGTCTCTTCCTTACCAAGCCCCACAAATTTTGCAACCTTCACAGACTGCTCAAGTGAAAAATGACTGTCTTTATTTATGACCTGAGAAATATAGGCCGTCTGACACCCCAGAAATTGGCTCAGAGCGAGTCTAACCCCACGTCCCTTGGATGGTCGAGAGCCGATATAGTCGGCCAGAAATACCTTATAATTTGAATACTCAAACACAACTATCATAATTACAAATACTTAAAGCCCACTAGTTAACCATATGGTTAACTTTAACTAACATTTTTAATTAAATAAATCTACTCGCAGTGAAAAAATTCGATTATTTTCCGCTCGTGTTTTTAACCGGAGGAACTTATGAAAACATTTCTTTTAACTTTAGTGCTAATTTCGACAAACTTATTTGCGGATGAGCTCGCCCACCACCGTTTTGCTATCCAGTTGACTGAAAAATCTCAAATCGTGACAGTCGAAGCTACGGTCTTAGAAAGCAAAAGTCTCAAAGTAGAAGCTAAAGTCTTCACAGGCGAACTTGATAGACCTTTTTTAAACTTAAAACCTGTAGGAGAACCAATCCTCATTGATGAAGCTATTCCAACGTCAGTTTTTTCCGAACTTAAATCTAAAATTTCAGAGCTACAAAATGCAAAAATTGAAAAACGAATTTATGAAGTGATTTGTTTAATGTTTCCGCGTCCAACAATGAGCAATAATCATTTAAGTGTTTTTAGAGAAGGTGAAATGAAGCTTGTTTCCAGTCCAAGTGGGTGTTGGGTAAGTAAAGAAACCCTTCCAAGTAGTGTCAAAGCGGCACTGAATGCGCAATTATTAAAGCAATCTGTAAAAGTCCTTGCACTTGAAGCACTTAACTTATAAACCAATAAAGACTAAGGAGATTAACATGAAATACCTACTTACCATCACACTTTTAACTCTATCGACTATAAGCTTTGCACAAGAGTTTAACCCATGCTCAGAAGCTGATATGAGATTATTAGAGGTTGCTAAAACGAGACATAGAAATATTTCTGCTATTGTAAGAGAAGAGCTGCTAGATGCTCAGGGCAAATGCACAGTTAGTAAACCAAGAAGAAACCACCCAGCTGTTTGTGGAATTAAAATAGGAATCATTGATACATTTAAATTTAGAATTGATAGACGCACTTCTTATGAGGTTGTAGTTGATTCAAGCTATATTTCTTGCCAAAGAAATTCTAGAAATTTTGTTATTCCACAAATCAGATCTCTTAAATTTGAAGAAGCCATTTTACTTACAAATACACGCGATATGTAATTTACCAGGGGGGAGTTTAAAGACTCCCCTTTTTCAAACTGTTCCCACGATAGATTTTAAAGCTTTAATAATTGATTGATCTTTAATTGCAAGTCTCTGATAGACTCGGTTAAACACATCCAAAGCGGAGGGATTGAGTCCTCTCTCAGTCTCGACTAAAAAAACTTGTGAAAAAAGTGCTACGATTTGAAATATCATAGACAGCTTCAGCGATGACTGCATTTTATCTGGATAATCAATTCCTCTTTTGTCTCCATGGTGTTCCTTAACCATTTTCAAAACATCACCATCGATATCTGGAAGGCATTCTATTAACTTTAAGGCATCAGCAGCATGATTAACTAATCTTTTCTTCTCAAAACTGGTAAAATGATTAAGTTGATCTCGATCGTAAACCATTAAATCTTTTTCATCTTCAAGAGTTATATTTTGAAACTGAGCTGCAAGGCATATTTTTTCTTTTAGACTAACCTCAGTTAAGTATAACTCATCTAAAACCATGCATCCTACGATTGAAGTTAATGCCACATGCTTGTAGTAGAGCTTATAGTCTTTATGAAGTAGACTTCTAATATCTTCTATTGAATTTTTATGATCATAGATAATTTTGAGCATCTCATCTTGTGCCGCTAAGCTAATTTTCAAATGGGACTTACTAATCTTCAAATTTTGACTAAGTAAAATCTGTTCAGCATATTCATTTGCCAATTCAAAATGATGAGTGACATCTTCTCTATTTCTAACCCGAACCTGACTTTCATCTTTACGCATTTTCTCTACAGCTTGATCAATATCGGAAACCTTTGCAATAAGAGAGTCGTGCCCCTTTTCAATTAAGCTATATACGACTTCAATTTCAACTTCATCTCCAGCTTTTAAAACCATCTCGTTTTGATTTGTAAAAAAATTTGCGGGGTAATGACTAAACTCCAATAAACTCAAACAAGGTATAAGAACCTGTTCCCTAGATTGAGGAGTAAAGCCTAGCGCTTTTAATATCATCGACATCACTTGCAATAAAGGAGTGTATTCATGTATGTACTGCGCCCAATCTTTTTTATTCAATGCTTTATTCGTTCCACAAAGCAAAACACCAGGCAATTGAGAAGCTTGCACTAATGCCACGGAAAGCTCACTGATTTCTCTATCTTTTTTTATTTTGTGTCCTAAATAAATCAAATTAAAATCGGAATGCTCTTCCAAAAGATCAAGACTCTCGCTAATGCTCCTTGCTGGGAGAATAATAATATTCCTCTCTCCCTTATTTAGTACAAGGCTAGCGAGAAGATGCACTTCTTCCTGAGAAGTTATAAAGAGAGCTTTTTGCATAACTTATTTTACCATAAACAGATTTAATCGCGTGTGGTCAAAACTATATATTTAGCTTTTATAAAATTTATGTTAAAGATTTCCTCATGGAAAAAGTATCAGATATCTTTGATCCCTCTGAATGGGAAGTAGTTGAAAATTTTAACTTTAGCGATATAACTTACCACCGCTCTAAAAATCAGGGTTGTGTGAGAATCGCCTTTAACCGTCCGGAATGTCGTAATGCTTTCAGACCTCAGACAGTTGATGAATTATACCAGGCTCTTGATCATGCTAGACAATGGTCTGATGTAGGATGTGTTTTAATCACAGGAAATGGCCCCTCTCCAAAAGACGGTGGTTGGGCATTCTCATCTGGTGGAGATCAAAGAATTCGAGGTAAAGATGGCTATAAATATGCTGATGATAGCAAGAACATCGATCCCGCTAAACTTGGAAGGCTTCATATTTTAGAGGTACAGAGACTTATCCGCTTTATGCCAAAAGTTGTTATTGCAGTTGTCCCTGGTTGGGCCGTTGGTGGAGGACATTCCCTACACGTAGTTTGTGATATGACTATAGCATCCAAAGAGCACGCAGTATTCAAACAAACAGACCCTGATGTAGCAAGCTTTGACTCCGGTTACGGATCAGCTTACCTTGCTCGTCAATGTGGACAAAAAAGAGCACGAGAAATCTTTTTCTGTGGATTTAACTACTCTGCACAAGAAGCTTTTGATATGGGAATGATCAACAAAGTTGTTCCTCATGCCGACCTTGAAAAAGAGGCCCTACTTTGGGCAAAAGAAATAAACTCAAAATCTCCGACCGCCATGAGAATGTTAAAATTTGGTTTTAACCTTTTAGATGATGGTCTTGTCGGTCAACAACTTTTTGCTGGCGAAGCAACACGTCTTGCTTACGGTACAGAGGAAGCGCAAGAAGGCCGTGATCATTTCGTAGAAAAACGTGACAAAGACTTCTCACGTTTTCCTTGGCATTACTAACAATCTAATTCAATACCATTTCTCAGGGCAAAGTTTGAAATTTGTTTTTCATACATCCCTGAGAAGTTTTCTATCTGCTCAAGTCGAGTACATGCTCGCGCTTTAACCATCTCCGCTTCATCCCCCTCGAAAGTTAGATGCTGCAACTCTTTCAAAGTAAGAAGAAAGCTATGGTTGTCCTGTTCTATAAATTGCATTATTTTTTCATTTCGCTGGGCCCGCTCTTGATCGGACAATTTTCTATTCTTAAATAGTTCCGTAAATAGACGAACCTCTTCGCCCTTATAGTTTAGTTCTGAAAGTTCTTCTATAGAGCTTGGGTTTTTTCTAAATAAAAGCGAGGAAGCAATAAAAAAGCTACCGGGATGTTTAAGTTTTAGAACTCTTCTTAAACTATCTTCGTCAATTTTTTCCAGAGAACTTGGGTCTCGGGCCAGTTTCATTTCGAACAATTCTAATTGAGACTTTATTTCACCTAATGCAGGATCACCTTTTGGATCGTAAAATCGTTCAGATAAATTTAAACAAGATTTATCTTCAATGCAGTCAATTTTTTCTTGGAGAGATTTTTGAATTTTATCCTCATTGATTATATTTTTCACCTCTGTTTTGGCCATCCATTTAGGTTGACTTTCAAGTTGCTTCTTAGAAATTTTAATATGCTCAACACTTTTTTCTTTTAAGGCTGGAATAGCTCTTTGATAAGCTTGTTTGATACTCTCCCCCTCTTTATGCGAGACCCAGTAAGCTCCAAAAGCTGCTGTCAAAATAGTTAGAGAGAATAATATTATTTTTTTCATTATAGGACCTCAACCTTTAGCGCATTTAGTTTACCAGCATAAAACCATACCTTCTTTCCATTAGTGTCTCTAATTGCAAACCAGACATCCTCACTTGGATATGTATATTCATCAATAACTGTGTATTCCGAAGGTCCCAAAACCCCTAAAACCATTGATCTATCTACCCCATAGGCATCCCTCTTAGAGACCCACTCTTTAAGGGATACTTTTTCAATCCTTTTATCTTTTACTTCTTCAATCACTTCAACAAAGTCTTTATATATATAAACTGAAAGCGTTCCACATTCTTCAAAGTTAAAAATATTTTCAACTTCATAAAAATCTCCGGACTCTCCTTTAACTAAAAAACTCTGAGCGGGGTTGTCTAATTCCTTAGAACTTCCACAATAAGTTTCGTGAGAAATTTCTGGCATTGACCTGATACTTACTCCAACACCTAAAAGACTTCCTCGCTTATTTTTGATTATAGGCAAGACAACTTTGACATGTTCGGGAGGTGAAATAAACTTTTCTTCATCTTCAATCAAAACAATTTCTCCCTCAACTAAATCTTGCGAGAATTCTTGATCGTCTGAAGAATGAGTTAAACTTTTTACTTCAACATCTTTCTCTACCGACGAGAGACCAGTTTCTTCTTTTGCCTTTGCCGCGACCACCACTCTTTCAATCTCGATATCTCTTTTCGGCGTAAGCTCTGGTTCAGCTATAACTTCAATTTCAGACTCAGGTTCTGAGCTATTGAAGTAAATCTCTTTTAGCGAACGATAATTTGTATTAAGAATTGTATCTAAGCTAGTATTCAACTTTTCTGGTTGATGGAAATTCTCTACAAGATCGATAAGGAAATTTCTCTCAATCGAATCTATAGGTAGGTATTCGTGGTAGAGACTTTTTCCCTTAAGAACTTTATTCAAGCTAGATAGAAACGCCCGGTCGTTACTATGATTCGCTTCGGAAAATCTACAAACACTTTTTCTAAGCATATTTCCTGAATTGTATTTTCCACTCCATGCACCTCTAATAATATCTAGGTACATGGACCTTGATGGAGCTGTTGTATCAATACAAGGATAGTTTTTCACATTAGAAACTAATCCTTCAAATCCTTGATAAAAATATCTGAAACCATATTTCATGGCCTGGTCGACGTGAAAGACTTTATTTGTTCGAAAGAAATCCGTATGAGAATGATGATTGAGCATCATAATTCCTACGTCTGCGTAGAACCCATCAAATAATAGTTGTTGAACCGTTTCGTATTTTTTAAGTTCAGCGCAAGACTTAAAGAAATCACTCTCTAAGCCTCCAAGCTTTATAAAGTTAGGAAGTTTTTCGTGAAGATGACCTGCATATTTTTGTCTCGCTATTTTTGTTGATCCGTGTTCCATCGACTTAAGTTGCGCCATAAATCCTTCATAATTAGCAAAAACATCATTGGAAAAATAGCAATAGAACTTAGGATCTCTATGGGTAAAATGCACGAGTCTACTTTCATGAAAAGGTAGAGTTAGAGAGCCTAATAAAAATGAATAATATAATTGTGGTTCTGAGTCTTTCCAGTCTTTAGCAAGCTTATGTGCATGCGAGACAATCTCCCCAACCATAGCTCTAAAATAAATTGATTCCTTACCCGGAACATGGGTTAAACCTGAGTATTCTTTAGATGGATAAAGACCAAAAAAATAGCGACGGTGTAAACCGAATAGATCCTGATCCTGCTTTGCTGAGGCTGGAGATCTTTTTGAATCGCTTGGATTTAAAAGAAAGATTAAAAAGAAGAATGTTATTGTGAACAAGGCACCTAATTTTTTCATGCCCCCTTATCGGGGTTTCATAATCAGGTATTGAGATAATTATAGAACTTAAGAGTGAAATCAATTAGTTATCAATATTCATCTCATCTAAATAATAACTCAGCCTTTGGACGTCTTCTTTTACTTGCTTCATCTGTGCTAGCAGCATATCGGTCATATGAAGTGCTGTATCTTGCATCTGTAGCCTATAATCTTGAGCTTTATCTACCTTTATAAAGGGCTCTGCCGTTGGAAGATCTTCTGCATCTTCAAACTCATTAAGAAGCTCCTCTAAAGGGTCATCTAGATCAAGCAAAGACTCAATTTCATCCGCAATTGAATTTCTTTGGGTAAAACTAACCTCAATAACGTTTTCGTGACTCATTTTTAAATTGTGCTCCTTAATAAAAATTAATTCCCTTCTCGAGTAATATTCTAAACTCTAAACCCAACTTGGTGATACCCCTGGTGAAATAATTATATGTTCAAAAATTAACCATTTAGATTAAAAAATTTACACCTTCGTCTCAAGTTTTTCCGGGAAAATCCGATAGGAATTTCGGGATGATAGGTCATGTTTTATAGTTATAATCCATTCGATAAAGAAAACCGCAAAAGCTTGCTCTGGTTAGGACTTGTAAGCATGGTGATTCTTTGGGAAGCGGTAGAAGCTCCCCTCACTTTTGTGCTTGCAAAAGAGCTACAAGAGCACCAATTATGGTGGGATGCCTTCTTTAGTTTCATCCTATTAGCTGATGTTGGTCTTAAACTGACTGGTAAGCTTACTTTCCCCGAAAAAGACCCAGAGGAGATCGAAGCTTACAAAAAGAGCGGATGGCTGGCGTTTGATATTCTGACCTCACTTCCTTTTGCATTAGGAGCCGCAAGTCTAAATATTCTTTTTGATTTTGAAATAAGTGCTCAGGCGATAGCTTTTATGAGGCTTGCTAGAGTTGTACGTATTATCAGACTTAGAATGGTCTATGACTTATTAGACTTTGTTCCCAAACCAGCAAAACTCGGATTAATTGCGGTTTTTGTCGCCATGCTTATTCACTGGATTTCATGTGGTTGGATGATGATTCATCCTAGAACTGTTGCCGGAGATATGGATTTTTACATCCTCTCACTCTATTGGACTGTGACGACTCTTACCACTGTAGGCTATGGTGATATTGTTCCTAATACCAACCTTCAAAGACTGTTCACTATGGGTGTAATGTTAGTTGGCGTTGGTGTTTACGGTGTTATTATTGGTCAAGTTTCAAGGCTTATGATGCTTGCTGATAAGTATACAGAAGAGCGAAAAGAAAAAATGGCCAATCTTCATTCATATATGAAGTATTATAATATCCCGGCGAGTTTACAGCGCCAGGTATTCTCTTTTTATACCCATTTAATGAAGAAAAATATTTCAGATCAAGATATTCAAGTCATAAAAGACCTTCCCCATGCTCTTCAAAATGAGTTGAATATTTACACGAAAATTAAACTCATCAGAGAAGTTCATATTTTTAAGGAGTGTTCGACTCCTTGTTTAAAAATGATTGCTGAGCGCTTAGAACAGACCTTTCACTCTCCTAACGAGTACATCATTAAAAAAGGTGATGTGGGTGAAGAGATGTTTATCCTGGGCCATGGTGAAGTACAGGTTAATGTTGGTGAAAAAGTTGTGGCGGAACTAAAAGCAGGACAATTCTTTGGTGAAATCGCACTACTTGAAGATACCATCCGAACAGCGGATGTTAAGAGTAAAGCTTACTGCGATCTCTACACTTTTAAGAAAGAAGACTTTCTAGAAGTTATATCAAAATATCCTGATTTGGGAGAACGTTTTAAGGCCATCTATCGCAAGCGATCAGAAGACAGAAACCACCAGAACAATCAAATTAAAGCCGCTTAAACGCTCATTTGACAGGCATTTACTATTGTATTTATCAGAAGTGGTAGATTCGTGATAATTTCAAAATTGTATGGGTAGTAGAAGACGCCTTTATTCGTGTCTGCCTTCATTTCTCTATATGACTGAGAAACAACTACCAGCTGGCCTTTACTCAACAATCTTTTTGCGAGCCTCGAAACAGTATCCGGGCTTGGGTGACTCGTGGGATAAACATATAGGTCACAGGTAGTTAATTCAGCCTGAGAAGGGTCCACCTTCACCACTTGAAAGTGTGGAGCAAGCGACTTATGCACATCTTCAAACTCAATATTTGGCTGTTCTGCGACAAGCCCAATTTTATAAGAATTCTTCATAACTAGCTCCATCAAACTTTTGTCCAATATACACCTATACATATTTTAGATCAATTTCTTAATAAAATTTAGTAGATAAATAATTCCTATTTGCATAAAGACGGCCATTTGGGAGAAAATAGGAAGATGAAGCCTAACTGTAGAAACTGCAAACATTTCTTTATTACCTATAATCAACAGACTCCAAATGGATGTAGGATCTATCAAATCCAATCAAAGCAATTGCCATCGATTATAGTAAAGCAGGCCAATGCTGGCGCTGACTGTATTGGCCATGAAGCCAAACCATCAAAAACTGCCAAATCAAAAGATTTAAATGACCCTAGGTTATGGTAACTCGAACTGAGTCTGGCCACGGGAATCGATGACCCCTCCGCCAATACAACGTTTATCATCATAAAAAACAATTGATTGCCTTAAGGTGATTGCTCGTTGTGGTTGATCGAAAGCCACATGTAAGCTCCCATCATCATTCTCTGAAACTGTACAGGCTTGATCTTGTTGGCGATAGCGAATTTTAGCACGGCATTTGAGTGGAAACTGAGGTTTGTTGATCCAATTGAGTTCATTCGCTTCCAAATCACTAGCGTAAAGCGCAGGATGATCTTCCCCCTGGGCCACGTAAACAATATTCTTGTCCGCATCTTTGTCCACGACAAACCACGGGCCACCCGGTCCACCAAGACCCAGGCCTTTTCTCTGCCCTATTGTGTAAAAACAGTGACCATCGTGAGGACCTAAGCTCTTATTAGTTTCGATATCGACAAACTCCCCTTTTGATTCTTGAATATACTGTGAAAGAAATCCTTTAAAATCCCTCTCTCCAATAAAACAGATTCCGGTAGAGTCTTTTTTCTTTTTAGTGGCCAAATCAAATGCTTCAGCAATCACTCGAACCTGAGATTTTTGTAAATGCCCAATAGGAAAAAGAACTTTATTTAGAACTTCTGGATTAATGGCGTATAGAAAATAAGTTTGGTCCTTTCCGTTATCTTCACCCTTTATTAACTTGGGGCTGTCACCATGCTCCACCTGACAATAATGTCCAGTGGCGAGGTAATCAGCACCGAGTTCCATGGCGTAATCAAAAAATACTTTAAACTTGATTTCTCTATTGCAAAGAATATCTGGGTTGGGAGTATGCCCCGCTTTGTACTCTTTTAAAAAGTCACTAAAAACTTCGTCTCGATAATTTTCTGAGAAATTTATAGAATAATATGGGATATCAAGTTGCTCACAAACAGCGACCACATCAGCGTAGTCATCCTCAGCACTACAGCGACCATGCTCGTCGATCTCTTCCCAATTGCGCATGAATATTCCAATTGTCTCATAGCCTTGAGCCTTACAAATGGCAGCACAAACTGAAGAGTCCACTCCTCCACTCATACCAACGATCACACGCTTATTTGCATTTGCGGCTTTTGCCTCTTCTGACAGGTCAAAGCCATATTCCTTTAAGATATCCATAACAGTTTATATAACGCCTTATAGAGCCTCTAGCAAGCCTCCATGAAAAACTGTCATGAATCAAAAAATGGACAAAAAAAGGGGCCTTATTAGGCCCCTCAAAATTATTTTATTTAATCAATTCTTTTAATTTCACCCGATTTTAGCTTTGCCTTATATTCGTTAAGTGTCTTTTTAACGACTGGCATTAGTAAGAAACAGGCCACCATATTTGGTATTGCCAATAATCCATAAACACCATCAGAGATATTTAGAACGACACTTAGTTTCGCAATTGCTCCCAAAAATACAAATAAAACAAAAACATATCTATATGGAGTGATTCCTTTCTCACCAAAAACATATGTTACTCCCTGCTCACCATAATATGACCAAGAAATTAAGGTAGAGAAGGCAAACATTGTAACAGTGATAGTAACAATCCAAGAACCAGCAGGCCCCATTACGCTTGCAAATGCTCTAGCAGTTAGGTCAACACCTTGAACATCTCCATCTGACCAAACTCCACTTGATAAAAGAGCAAGTGCAGTGATGGTACAAACACAAATTGTATCGATAAATGGCTCTAGTAGAGCAACGATACCTTCTTGAATCGGCTCTGATTTAGCTGCCGAGTGAGCCATAGCAGCAGAACCCATACCGGCTTCACTTGAAAAGGATGCTCTTCTAATACCTTGAACAATAACTTCCTTAACAACAACACCAGCAAAACCACCAGTAGCAGCCGTTCCTGCAAATGCACTTGAAAAAATTAAAGAAAACATATCTGGAATATCAGAAAAATTAGCAAATACAACAACAAGAGCACCACCCACATATAACACAACCATTAAAGGAACTAATTTTTCAGTAACATTTGCAATTCTCTTTATCCCACCGATTAGAACAATGAAAGCTAGAATAGCGAAAACAATCCCTGAAATCCAAGGAGCAACACCTGTTGAAGTTTCAATAATTGAAGCCATTTGGTTACTTTGAAACATATTTCCAGCACCAAAAGAAGATAGAATAACAAAAAATGCATATAGCCAAGCAAGTACACCTAAAGCCTTATTCCCCTTGAAAGCATTCTTCAAGACAAACATCGGCCCACCGTGAACATTACCTTTTGGAGTAATATCTCTATATTTAAGGGCCAATGTTACTTCGGTAAACTTCGTTGTCATCCCGATGAAACCTGCAACCCATAACCAAAAAACGGCTCCTGGACCACCGACAGCAACGGCAACAGCTACCCCTGCTATATTCCCTAACCCAACTGTCGCAGAAAGTGCTGTGGTTAAAGCTTGGAAATGTGAAATCTCACCTTCATCTTCTGGTTTATCATATTTTCCTCTGACGATGTCGATTGCGTGCTTAAACATTGTCAATTGAGGGAAACCAAAGAAAATACTAAAGATAATCCCTGCGCCTACAAGTAACCCAACGAGTGGTAATCCCCATACGGTCCCGACAAATGTTCCGGTCCACTGCTCCAATAATTGCGACAAGGTTTGTTCTTCCATTAATCCTCCTTAAAAGTTTTCTCTCTATCTAATACGTTATCAAATTAATATAGTAAGTCTAATGAAATTGGGTATTTAATAAAAAAAGAGCACCTAATTTAGGTGCTCAAATTATTTTCAATGTTCGGTTTTTTCTATCTGAACTGAGATGGAAGCGCGATTGGCTCAATCGCAAAAATCGGAAGAGGTCTACGACTTTTAGTCTGCTCTACTTCTACATCTTGAATTGAAACTCTTGCTTCACTTATAGCTTGCTCAACGCTTGCTGAAAGCGAAAGCTTAGCCGCTTGAAGCGCTCTTTGTAAGTTTACAATCCCACCTGCTTTAACTTTAGCAGTTAGGAATTCTTTATAATCTACTGTTCCCATGATGATTTTTTTAATCTCAAGTGGAGAAAGCTCAGTATTCGTATCTTTAATCTGTGCCGCAATATTTGCAACATAAGGTGCTGCCTGAGAAGTACCAGAAACTTTCAAATACTCATTTCCAGGAATTTGAGAATCAATCAACATTCCAGGGGCTGCAACATCTACCGTTTTAGTTCCATAGTTTGAAAATGGAGCTAAGAAGTTATACTTGTACGTAGCTGCAACTGAAACAACATTATCAGCTACGATATTTGTTGGAGACGTTGGGTACTTATCATTATTTGAACCGTCGTTTCCAGCAGCGAAAACAAAAAGAGTATTCGGAGCAGCTGCCACCATCTTCTTACCTGCAAGTAACATTTGCTCTAAAAAGAAAGTCGCAACCTCATCACTCTCATCTGCACTTGGATCTCTTTGAAAAATTAATTTAAAAACATTATCAGTAATCATTTTAGCTTGATTAAAACCTGTTCCAAAAGAACCATTTGCAATATCTGCTTTATGATTGCCAACATATGCCGCAATCTCTTCAAGAAGCTTCATTTGCTCACCAGCAAGAGTTACTAGTCCAGCTTTAAGAACTTCCATTCTCCAATCTAGGTCAAGTTGAGAACCATTATCTTTTTGAGTAAGAACTTGGTTTAGTCCTTGAAAAAAAGGCTTGATTTCAGTTGGAATCAATTTAACAGCAAGGATTTTTCCTTCTGTATTTCCTTTAACTGTAATACCTGCAACGTGAGTTCCATGTACAAAGTTTCCAAATTTTTGCATTTCTTGAAGAAACGCTGGATCTTTTCTCTTGTCATTCATCCACTTCAGTTCAGCTTCTGTTGCTGTACCAAGCATCATTTTTCCTTGAATTTCAAAAAATAAGTATGGATCCGCAGAAAATGTTCCTAAGTAACTTCTATCAATTACAAGATTATTGCTCTCGGCAAAATTCCATCCATAAATATCATCCGGATATCCGTTTCTATCTTCGTCACGACCATTATTTTCAATTTCTACTAGGTTTTTCCAAAGATTATTTGTTAAATCTTTATGCTGAACATCTACACCACTATCGATAACCGCAATCGTTGCTCCCATAGCTTGCATAGAAAAAGCTAAAATCATTCCAACTATTATTTTCATATTATCTCCCATGAATACTAAAAAACTATCATCTCTATCACGAGAAAATCTGTCAACAAATGTAAGAGTATGTTAATGAATAAAAAAGCCCGGTATGTAATACCGGGCATTTATATAGGAATTAAGTTGAAATTTATTTAAGCTCTGGGATATTTGTGATGTAAGTTACGTCCTCTCCACGTCCTGCGTCTTGGGCTACAACATTACTTACCTGACATCCACGTGAAGAATCACGTACATAATCAGTCTCACCTCTAACTAAGATTCCTTCAATAATTCCAGTCGCTGCGTTGAAAACTGCAGACCCTGAATTTCCACCATAAGTATCTAAGTCAGCTGTAAAATATTTTGATTTTAATCCTCTAACTGTTGCACCATCAGCAATTTTAGTTGGAAGACCAGTTGGGTGACCGATAACAACAAGCTTCTCACCTTTTGAGATCCTTCCTTTGCGTCTGTAATCTAGAATTCTTCTATCAGTAACTTTTCTATCAAGTCTGATTAAAGCAAAATCATTCATATCACTTCTTGAAAGAACAGTGTTGATAATTTCCTGACATCCATAAACAGCATTTTCTTCTACAGAAACTTCTGTTTGTCCTTGATGATCAATTTTGTAGTCGAATACCCACTTGTACTTGTTGCAGTCTGAAGTAGTCTTAATACAGTGACCAGCAGTTACCAAAAGATCTTCACCTACTAAAAAACCAGAACAGTTCGCAACACTTGGCTGCTCTGCAAATCTTTCAGTTGAACAAATTCCTCTTGAAGTAAGAGATTGCCCATTAAGCTTTACCATACCATTTCCAGTAGGTCTGATGTCATAACTAGAAACCATACCTGCCGTTGACTTAGAAAGTTCAACATACATAGCGTTAGTAGAATCGATTACATCTACTCTATTGTCTTCACCATAAATAACTTTAACTGCTTTTTGAGATGCTACTGCAGGAAGTGCAGCAACTAATGCAAGCGCTAAGATAAATTTCATTGGATTTCCTTTTCCTTAAGTTTTCTCTTTGTCTATTTAGACTTTGTTAAAAAATGTTAATTTTTCGTTTGGCAGTTGCCAACTAACACTATCTTACATCTTGACTTCTGGACTCAACTTTACGCGTCAGCATGCTTACCGGTAGGTCAACAAACCACGCTCTACCGTCTGTATCATTGAATCTTAGCTCGTTTCCAAACAATAAAGGAGGGCTTACTTTTATCTGATTTTTATAAAAGAAAAATTCAATTTTTTGTCTTAATTGATCCAGTTCATCAACAGATGCAGCGTGTAGGACGCAGCCTGACTTTTTGGTTGAAATTTTTTCGCAAGGGATGATTAAAACTTTCAATCCAAAAAAATCAATAGCAAAAGAATTAGCCGCAGTCGCTTCGAAATCTAGGTCGAAAACAAAACACAGAAAATCACAAAGAACTTTCGGTTTAGGACTCTCAAAGACAAATTGGCCAAAACTAATCATAGATTGATTCTAGTGATTTTTTTTCTAAACCTCAAATATATTGAGGGTATTTAATGCACTTTCTATAGGTCTAGCACTATGAGTTCTAATGATAAGATCTCTTTGAAATTGGGAACGAAGCAAATAAAATAATAGATTACTATGAATTTGCTCAACTGACTCCAGTCCAGATACTGACTTTATATCTAAGTCCGCTGGAAATCTTAAAAAAGACTTACGACTGAGTCCAACGACACAAGGAATATCAAATGGGACTTGAAGTAAAAATGTTTTAAAACGAGCGAGTAAAAAATGATTTTGCTCTCGTGTTTTGGAAAAACCAAAACAAGGGTCGATCCAAATTGAATTAGAAACTAAGCTCAATCTCTCTAGGCCAGCACTAAAATAATCCACGATTTCCGCTAAAAACTTTGCTCTTGGCACTTCCCTACAATAGTTCATATGATTAATTGTATCTTCTCTCGTTGGGCATAAATTATGACTGTAGACGTAAATGATCTCCGGATAAACTCGCAGAAACTCAATCAATTTATCATCGATTTTGCCCGAAACATCATTAAACACGACCTTAGTTTTTGGCCAGTAATGATGAACCTTTTGAAAAACAAACTCCATCACTTCTGTCTTATATGTATCAATTGATAGATAAATTTCTGGATCCTGGTGACTCTTTAAAAACGGAAATAGAGTTTCTTCAAAGCGAGCAGTCTCTTCTGCAATTGAAATGGCAGAATTAAAAGGTGCTGTTGATTCAGCTCCTATATCAACTACCTCTGCCCACTCAAGGATCTTTTCAAACTTCTCTGTGAAGCTATCGAGTGAATTAAATTGATTTCCATCGGAAAAAGAATCGGGAGTAATATTAATTACTCCCATTTTTCTTAGTTGCATATTTTAAGCTGGTGACAATTTTGAATCATTTGAGATATTAAAATCCTCTTCACTTGGTTTATCAAATGTACTTTCTTTTTTCAGCTCACCTTTTAAACCTTCTTTTTTCATGACAGGCTTTCCAATATCTTCCCCATTCATAATCTTTTTAATTTGAATTGAATCAAGCGTTTCCCAAAGGATTAGAGCTTCCGCCATATCCTCTAGAACTTTCTTTTTATCCATCAAGATCTTTTTAGCTGTCTCATAATTTCTTTTAATTATCTTTCCAACTTCTTCATCGATTTTACGTGCAGTCTCTTCTGAGTAATGTGAGTTGTCCGCACCCGGTCCATAGCCAAATGGTTGGTTAGGATTTTTTGAGTAATTAACAGTCCCTAGGGCAGAACTCATCCCCCAATCACAAACCATATGCCTAGCAAAAGCTGTCGCTCTTTCGATATCATTTGAAGCACCTGAAGTGAAATCCGTAAAGATAATCTCTTCTGCAATTCGTCCACCTAAAAGCATAGCAATTACATTGTTTGCTTTTTCTTTGGACATCGAAAGTTTGTCTTCATCAGGAAGAGTAACTGTAACCCCAAGCGCACCTCCACGAGGTATGATACTGACTTTGTGAACAGGATCATTACCCGGAAGTGAAAGCCCAACAATAGTATGCCCAGCTTCATGAAAGGCAGTATTCTTCTTTTCATCATCAGAGATCATCATAGATTTTCTCTCAACACCCATAAGGACTTTATCTTTAGCGGCTTCAAAGTCGATATTTCCAAGCTTATCCTTGTTCCCACGTGCTGCGATCAATGCAGCTTCATTAACAAGGTTTGCAAGATCTGCTCCAGTGAAACCAGGAGTTCCTTTCGCAATAGTCTCTAGATCAACATTTTCTTCTAGCGGAGTCTTTTTTGTATGCACTTTCAATATCCCAAGACGTCCTCGTACATCTGGACGACCAACAGTAACTCTCCTATCAAAACGTCCTGGTCTTAGTAGCGCCGGATCAAGTACATCAACTCGGTTAGTCGCAGCCATGATGATGACACCTTCATTCGATTCAAACCCATCCATCTCAACTAGCATTTGGTTAAGTGTTTGCTCTCTTTCATCGTGTCCACCACCCATGCCGTGTCCACGATGGCGACCAACAGCATCGATCTCATCAATAAAAATAATACAAGGTGCGTTTTTCTTACCTTGCTCAAAAAGGTCTCTCACTCTGGATGCACCAACACCAACGAACATTTCAACAAAATCAGAACCTGAAATAGAGAAAAATGGAACGCCTGCTTCTCCGGCAACTGCTCTTGCTAATAATGTTTTACCAGTTCCTGGAGGCCCTACTAGTAGTACACCTTTAGGAATCTTCCCACCAAGTCTTGTATATTTTTTTGGATCTTTTAGAAAGTCGACAATCTCAACCAGCTCTTCCTTTGCCTCTTCAACACCAGAAACATCCGTGAAAGTCACTTTTTTATCTGATTCGTTTAGCATTTTAGCTTTAGATTTCCCAAAGCTCATGGCCTTTCCACCACCAGCTTGCAATTGCCTAATAAAGAAAATGAATATCCCGACAAGCAGTAAAATTGGGAACCAATTCAATAAGAATTTAACAAATAAATTATTCTTTTCAGCTTCTTTATAATTAGGAATGATTCCTTGCTCTCTTAAAATTTTAAAAGTCTGTTCACCGGTATCACCAACTAGTTCAAAAGAATTTCCATTCTCATACCCGTCAATAAATTTACCTTGAATATTGCTTTCACCTTGAAAAGTAACTTCTTTTACATTTCCACTTTCAACGGCTGAAATAAAATTTGAATACGTAATTTTTGAAACATTACGTTTTTGCGGCTCAAGCGCCCTCATCAATAAGGCCATCGATAGAATAATCAAAATCCACATGGCCAAAGTTTTTTGTTGTCTCTTCATAATATACACTTCCTTGGTGCTAATATTCTAAAATTTCACATAAGCTAAATCAAGCATTGTCATTATTTGACTAGCATTAATTTAATAGACATGCGCTTGAATCGATTGCGCTTTTTTGACCATTCACGTAATAACCGTAAGGCTGGGTAGTATTTGGTGTTAAGTCGCTTAAATTCTTGAACTGCCTCTTTATTAAAGCTGGTATCGAATCTGCGAATGTCAATACTGGAATGATCTATTATAGTATAAAAAGGAAAACTTAAACTGTAGCGTGGCTGTCGGATATACCCTTCAATTACACTTTCGAATTCATTAAAAGAAATTTTTCCTAAATCCACCACAGAAAGTTTTGGCGCAGTTTTTTTGGTCATCAGCACCATATTCTTGTCCAAATATATTTTTAAACCGCTTTTAAGACTCAAGGGGCCAATTTTGTTATTTTGTAAGGCCTGTTTTACTTTTTTAAATTGTAAGGCATTGGTTCCTCGACTATTGGGATTAAGTTTTGAGAGTTGAGCTTCCAAAGCTTGCTCTAAACCATCAAAGTTCTCATCCCAATTCCTAGAATATATAAGCACTGACTCTGGAGCCTTGATCGTAATCAAAGAGCTGGTGCTAGACTTTATAAGATGAAGTCCAAGTCTTCTTGCGACTTCGTTTTGACGATAAACATAATGCTTCAAATAATTTGGATAACGCTCTTTAAAGGCATTGACGACTTCATGACGTAGGAAGTTTCTCTCGTACTTCAAATGTTCGTTGGTGGGGTCTTCTAAAAAAGGTATATCCAACATTTTTTGATATTTTAAAATTTGATTGCGGGTCACGCACATAAAAGGGCGAATCACCTTATTGTTTTTAAGCGGTATTCCCACGAGGCCTTTTATAGAACTCGATCGTAGGCTTTGCAGTAAAGTCCATTCGAAACTATCATCAATATGATGGGCCATAAGGATGAGCTCACCAGATTTTTGAATATCATAGAAAATTTTGTAACGAGCTTTTCTTGCCTCATTTTCAAAATTACTTTGCTCTAATTTTTCATGAACTTTACGCCCAATGAACTCCACGTTTAAACTTTGGCAGTATTGCTCTACTAGCTTGGCTTCGTGGACTTGCCCCTGTCGGGTGTTATGGTTTATGTGAACAGCTCTTATGCTATTGGAATATCCGAACTTTATTAATCCATTTAGGGCATGTAATAAAACCATAGAATCTATTCCCCCTGAGACAGCTACTAATAAGTCCTGATCGAGGGAAAAAAGCTTATATTGCTCGACAAATTGACGAAGGTGATTGAGAAATCGTAGATGATATTTATTGAGCTTGGATTCTTCCATGTAGAAAAGTGTATTTTCTTTAAATTTAAATGTATAGAATTATTGACAACCAAGCTCAGTGTCTTTAATATCACAAGCTCGATCACAGCGATGTAGCTCAGTTGGTTAGAGCGTCGGATTCATATCCCGAAGGTCGGCAGTTCGACTCTGCCCATCGCTACCATTTTACTATTCCTTATATGTCTGTACAACAATAGTCCTGGCCATTAGATCATGCCATGCTCTGTGATCTTTTTGAAAACGAAACCAAATATAGCCAAGAAAAAGAACAACTCCTGAAATAAATTTCGCAATCGTTTCTCTGAAAAAGATTTGAAAGAAGTTTCTTTTTTCACCTTTAAAATCGATAACCTCAAGGCCTAGAAGTTTTTTACCAATTGTTTTTCCATACAAAAAAGTAGGTATGACATAATAACAAGTACTAAAAACTAAATTAGATGTAATAGAAAAAACTAATTGATTAAAGAGAAATTGTTCTAAGATAGCATTCAAAACTAAAGCTAAGGGAACACCAATGGCCATATCGAGAAAAAAAGCGATAACTCTCTTATTAACACTCGCTTTTTCATAATCGTTCATTGAAACAACTTCATGTTCTCTTACCGGTTTATACTCTTTTGCCAACTCTAAACTATCTTCACTCACTCACTTTCTCCTGATTTAAAAATTCTTTTATATTCTGTATTGTTTTTCTTAATCCCATTTTTTTCTTTTTTGGTGCTTTAGAAACAGTTAGCTCATATAAAAACAAGCTAATCTCATACTCCTCTAGATCAAAAGCATGGTCACCTACTCGCTGTAAACTTTGCCAACTTTTACGGCTTAAAACTTTTGAAAGATTTGTCATTTTATAAGTTCGTTTCACTAATTGATATTTTTTTGAAATGGCCTGAGCTCTGTTGTAATACTCATAATAACTTTCAAACCATTTTAGAACTAACATCTGAACTTTGTAAGTGAGAGGTACTTCCCCTGATTCAACTTCTGATAAAAGAAACTTAAATACGAAATGATTTTGGTTATTCCACTTTCCAATCTCTTCGTAATAATCAATCTTTTTATCTAAGTCTGTCTCAACATCTGCTTTGTTAAGAAGGTCTACCTCTTCATCGAATAGGAAATGCCGAGGTAGAGGTTTTCTCTTTTTATATATTAATCCAAAACTAAATCCAATAAGAGTTCCAACGGCATGAGCAAAATAGGCCACTCCTCCCTCATTACCAGTAGCTATCATTATAAAATCGTTTGCAATATAGAGTATAGGCACAGTTATTGAGACTGGAAAAAACATAGTTCTCCAGTAAACAAACAGATAGGTAAAAACAAACTTCATTCGCGCATGCCAAAATAAAACAAGAAACGCTCCCACCAAGGTCGTCGCCCCTGCTGATGCTCCCATCAGGGCCATGATATGACCATTAATCATTATTTCTGAATATAGTCCTGCTAAACTACCGACCATGAACAAACTAAAAGTGAGTAGACTTCCAATTCTCTGTTCCACATAAATTCCAAACATGATTATGAAAAGTAGGTTTCCAAAGAGGTGGGCGTAACCACCATGAGTGAAAGTTGCCTGGATTAAATTTATAAAATTGAATTTTTTAGGATTGAGTAGCCCTAAGCTTTGAACATAAGCAGAAGTCTTTTCGTCTAGATCAGGAACAAGTGAGTTGAGTTCTCGAAATTCATCAGTCTGCGCAGAGTCTTCAGGAACATCTCCCGCTCGCAGAGCTTTTATATAAAAATGAAACAGCATCGACTTATCTAATTCATTTAGCTTTAAATTTTTTAAGTCCTTACTTTTGAAGTAGTCACAATACATATTTTCTACATCTAGTGGGTCACAGGTTTTTTGTAGAAATGCGATACTCTTTTTTGCGAAGTCATCAGTCGCGACCATGACTTTTAATTCTTTATTGAAAGCCTCAACGTCTTTAAATTTTTCGAAGGAATAAAAAACATTGAACAATGTTAAAATAATAATTGCGAAGGGAAATTTTCGAAGCCCAATACCCAGGCCTAACGGTAAAAACATAAACTTTATTCCTTATGTTCTACCTATCGGCAATTCGACCAATTTGCTCAAGTAATATTAAGATTAGTTTGTAAAATCAGACAGTTAATGCTCTTTCTTAACATCTTCTTTGATTCTTTTAATGGCCTGATTCACTAAACCAGGTAGGTCGTCATGCATATCTCCCTCCCTGAAATTTAGCTCTCTTGAATGCCCATTTTGAATAATATCTTTCAAATACCCTCGTAACCTATAGATTGCACCGGCAGATTTATGAGTAAAAATAACATTATAAACAATAATAAAAACAGTGCACAGTATGCCAGCTGTTAAAATAGCATCTAAGACTAACTCAAGGTGAAACTCGATTAGCGTGTTATAATCAACGCTCGATATCTTCATTGACTTCGATGCAAACTGCTCCATCACCCAGAATGATTTATTAACCTGATAATAAATGAAGCCAATAGCGGAGAATAATATGACTAAATTAAAAATGACGATGGAAAATTGAAATCTCGGATAAATAAAATAATTTTTCCATAGCCTTTGTGGCATTTTAGAACCATTACTCAATTCAATCCTCCTCTTTCATTAAATTATATACTCTATTGATCCAGTTTGCACATTAAATAGGCAAAATAAAAAAATATTAATTAATGTCAATAAAGATTTATAATCGAAATATATGAAACCAAATCAAGACGAATACGCCTATATTGAATACTTATTAAAGCGTGCACCGAAAAACTTTCGCCACAGTATTTTAGCTGAAGCTGAATACAAGCATCGAAAATACCCCATACACGCTTTTGAAATTGGACCAGACGATCCTACAGTTCCAGTCATTGGCTTGTTTGGAGGAGTTCATGGACTTGAAAAAATCGGAAGTCATGTTGTCTTGAGCTATCTAAACTATCTATTTGAACAACTCAGCTGGAACAAATCGCTCAACTACCTATTTGAAAATGTCCGCTTAATTTCTATCCCTATGGTGAATCCGGTGGGTGTCTATCATAACTTTCGCTCCAACGGAAACGGTGTTGATCTTATGAGGAATGCTCCTGTCGAGAGTCAAGAAAAGGTAGCGTTCATGGTCGGTGGCCACCGCTACAGCAACAAAATTCCTTGGTATCGAGGTCATGAAGATAAAATGGAGTTAGAATCGCAAACTCTAGTGGATTATGTAAAAGATAAAATGTACAGCTCATGCTTTTCTCAGGCCATTGATTTTCACTCTGGATTCGGTTTAAAAGACAGACTTTGGTATCCCTATGCCAGAACCACTGATCAATTTCCAGACCTGGCCACCGTAAATAAACTCTCTTCGCTATTCAATAAAACAATCCCACATCATGTTTATGTGATTGAACCACAGAGTGTACAGTACACGACTCATGGCGATCTTTGGGATCATATGTATGACGAGCAAAGAGCCGTTCGTTCTGGAAATATTTTTCTTCCATGGACGTTGGAAATGGGCTCTTGGATATGGTTTAAGAAGAATCCTATTCAGATTCTTTCCCCACATGGACTTTTTAATCCTATGAAAGATCATCGCTTTTCACGCACAATGAGAAGGCATTTTCTTATGATCGATTTTTTCATCAAAGCAACAGAAAGCTATAAGGGTTGGTTATGACAAATTGGGTACTTTTAAGAGGTTTAGGGCGGGACAAAAGGCATTGGTACAAATTTACGGACCAGCTTCGAGAAGCCTACCCTAATTCGAAAATCCTTCCACTCGATCTTCCAGGCATTCAAAGCCAGTCAGCAGTTCCAACAAATATTCACGCTATGGTTGATGAAGTAAGAGATAATTGGCTAGATGAAAAAACTGAAGGTGACTGGAACCTTTTGGCCATATCTCTTGGCGGTATGCTAGCGATTGATTGGTGCTATCGATATCCAAATGACTTTAAACATTTGGTTACAATTAATACCTCAAGTAAAACAACCTCTTCGCTTTTTGAACGTATTTCTCCAAGCGCTATCAAAGCTGTAGGAAGCTCTATTGCCACCAACGATACGAGAGAAAGAGAAAGAAAGGTTTTAGAAATCACAACAAATGAGACTGATATTACGGAAGAAATGCTTGATACTTGGGTTGAGATTGCTGATTCAATGAAGCTATCAAGGTTAAACCTAATTAAACAACTTTTTGCCGCTTCGAAATTTAAGCTCCCAAAAAAATTACAAGTTCCCTATACAGCTCTTGCTTCAAAAGGAGATCGCTTTTGCGATTATAGCTGCTCGGAAAAAATTGCGAGACGATATAATGCACCTCTTTTTTTACATGAATCGGCAGGTCATGACCTTCCAACTGATGATGCGAAATGGGTTATTGAAAAATTACAAAATATTTAATTTTTTGAGCATATGGTCGGGCTCTAATTTCACAGCAGGCTCGGATGACTCGACCCAATTAATTTCAGTCTCTAATTTTTTGATATGATTTTCAAGCTCAGTGATTTTATCAGTTCTATTCTTTTCGACCTCTTGATTAATTTTTTCTAGCTCAGCAGTATTTCTTTTCAAACGCTGGTTATTCACCTTCAAACGGTGTTGAAGATTATCTACTTGATCAATGAGGCGACCGGTCTCTGACTGACCTTTTACATACCTTGGCATAGCAACCCTATCGGACTCTTTCACTCAAGCTTTACTACAATCTTCAATACCAGTTTGATTCCAGCTATTTACAAAGACCATCAGCTTTAGAGCTTTCTATGCACCAGGCCCTCAAAGCATTCTCATATAGTTTTACTCTTTGATCTTCATCACTGGTTATTTTAAACACGCCTAGCTCATCAATTTTTCGATCATAACGTCGATAGTGAATTTTTTGATCTCGAATAAAAATATAGGTCTCACATTCCTCAGGATAATCCAGCACTATATTTGGATCTCTAGCACATAAGATTTTTTTACCCTGAATTGATTTTACATCGTAAATTAAAAGAGCGTGGGCCCCAGTAAGATTCCCAACAACGCCAACATATGGTTGATGATTTAAATTCACTCTCCTTACAAGATCATAAAAGGTATTCAATTTTTGATTAGCATAATGCCTGACTTGGAGTTTACTATCTATCGCCTGATAGCGATGAGATGTTCCGGCCACGATTGAGCGCAAATAAGTTTTTACTCTCTTTTGTTGGCTAAAGTCATATAGATCCTTATAGCCTTTTATCGTTTGAACTTGATAACTAAGTATGAGCTTTATTTGTGATAATACATCTTGCCAGCAGGAATCTTCACTCAAATCACATGCGGCACTAGAGTCGTCAAAGTTTGCCAACATATTAAACTTCTGAGTCACCAGTGCATGCCCTCTACACCTTCCAATTCCCCGGTAACCAAAGTTTTCAAAACTTAAATAATCGTAGCCCGTTATCAAAGGTCTAAATGAAAGTGAATCATAGCAGTAGAGCTCGCAGCTTTTGAGTTCTGGTAGTGGTTCCGTTGGAGCAGGTTCAACTGGAGATGTAGGAGTTGTAGTATCTAATTCTCGACCATCTTCAATAGGAGTTGGTGAAGATTTTTTAACTTTATTTTTGTCTAAGCATCCGGCCAAAAATAATAAAGCTACAATCAGAAGATTATTCATACCGAACCTCCGTGTAGTGAATAATACTTTAATTCGTTTAGCCGATAGTAGATCAGGCCATCAAAGTAAGAAAGTGTTATATTTTTGACACGAAAAATTGGACACTTATGCTCTAGTACGTAATTTTTCTACATGATCTAAAAAAATAGACATCTCAAAAGGCTTTTCTAGAACGGCTAAAAGATTGGTTTGAGTCTGCATGAAACCTTGATCAACTTTTTCAACAGTTGCTGTATAAACAAGAAATGGTGTTTCACTATTTAAAGAATTTTTTGTTAAGGCGGCTACGTCTTTAGATTCACCATCTACCAATAAATTATCACATACAATCAGATCATATTTTTTATTCATGACTAATTTATAATCTTCAACTCCGAGGCAGAACTCAACCTTAATGAAGTCTGTTTTATCAATCCACATTCTGATCATTTTCTGCGCGAACAAATCATCTTCAAGGTATAGAACATTAAATTCTTCTCTATTCTCTTTAGGGAGAGAATCGATAAATTTTTTAAATTCAATTGGAAGCTTCTCGTTTTTATTGAGAACAATATCAGGAGCTGCTTCTTTTTTAAAAAACCTTCCAATATTAAGTTCAGAAGTGATCAGCGCAATTTTGATATTAGCATTAATACAAAAACTATTTCTTACAATATTGATTAGCTGCAAACCATCCATCTGATCCATCTCAAGAGGAAGAACAACAACATCAAAATTCTCTTCCATCAAAAGAGTTAATGCCTCTTTTGCATTTTTGAGATGAATTAACTCAAACTGAGAGTTCATCAATTTCGATAGAGAGCTAAAAACCACATCTTTTGGACCAACTAATAACGCTTTTCTCATAGGCTTATAATCCAGAAACTAAGACTTGTTACGATACCCACAACGAAAAAGATCATCACACAATAGCCCATAATTGCACGTAGTGGTATTTTCGCCACACTTAACAGAGGTAGTGCCCAAAAAGGTTGAACCATATTGGTCCAAGCATCCCCCCATGCAATGGCCATGGAGGCTTTAGCGGGATCAATTCCTAATTTAATCGCTGCTGGAAGTATAAAAGGTGCCTGTAGGGCCCATTGTCCACCACCACTAGGTACGAAAAAATTAACAATTCCTGCTGACCAGTAGGTAAACATTAAAAAGCTTTCTTTGGTTGATATCGATACAAAAAATTCTGAAAGCATATTAGCTAAACCGCTATCTCGCATAATTGCCATGATGCCGGCATACAGAGGAAACTGTAGAATAATTCCAGCACTATCTTTAACGGACTCCGAGAACTGAAAAAGATAATTTTTTGGAGTCATATGAAAACTCATACCTAAAAAGATAAAAAGTAAAATCAGGTTATTTAAATTAAGACCCGCACCGTTTGAAAATTGTTGCCCTAAATATATAAATCCTATTGCGACAACAATATAGTTCAAAATTTTTGACTGCTCTAAACGCAAGGCGGGTGTATCACTTAAATCTTTTGATTCAATATTTTGTTCTGCTTTTGGCATGACAAATTCCATTTTAGTTTTCACAGACCTTGCAAATATATAGTTTAAAATAAGCAAGGTTAAAGCTGTAACAAAGACTAGTACGAGATTGAAATCTGCAAACACGGTTTTTTCAATTCCAATTTTAGACATACCTAGAATTCTTTGAACTTCACTTGAAGGAGAAGTTAATTTTAAAGGAACAGAACCTGATATTCCTCCATGCCAAACAAGAAAACCTGAATAGCTCGCTGCCACCAAAAGAGCAAAATTCACATCCTTAACTCTCCTACCCAACTCAACTGCAAATAAGCCGGCCAATATAAGCCCAAATCCCCAATTGAACCAACAAGCAATAATACTTACCGTTGTTGCCAGCAATACCGCCTTAAGGGGTGAATTTGCATTCGCGCTGAGCTTATCAAGAAGAAAAACGAAAAATGGACTCCTGGCCAGTGTGAACCCACTAACCAAAATGAGTGTCATTTCCATAGCAAACTTAAAAAGATCATCAAGACCTTGTCCCCAAAACCCCACAATCTCCAATGCCGACATGGGAGTCACCGCCACTGCAGCGCCAAAAACGATAATGGTTAAAAGCAAAGCGAAGATAAATGCATCTGGAAGATATTTTTGCATCAAAGAGTCAAAAAAGTTTGTGAGTGTATTCATTTAGTGGTGCCCCGTAGTAATCGCAATGAAACCAAGCTTAGCAATTGCTCAATTACATTGCAATGCAACTTTTCCCATCCCCTCTTTTTTTATAGTCTGTGTGCATAAAAATGAGGAGATCAAATGAGTGGTTTAGATAAAGTTGTATCGAGTTACGATGAAGCCCTTGCGGGTCTAAGTCATGATATGCTTTTAATGGTTGGAGGCTTCGGTCTTTGCGGTATCCCAGAGGGATTAATTGACCATGTGGCAAAAGCGGGGGTGACCGGGCTTACTTGTATTTCAAATAATGCAGGAGTTGACGGCTTTGGCTTAGGAAAACTTTTAGAGAAAAGACAAATAAAAACAATGATTGGATCCTACGTTGGGGAGAATAAACTTTTTGAAGAATTATTCTTATCAGGAGAGATGGAAGTTATCCTCACTCCACAAGGGACATTAGCCGAGAAAATACGCGCTACCGGCGCAGGAATTCCAGGATTCTACACAGCAACCGGTTACGGAACAAAAATAGCTGAAGGTAAAGAAACGAAAGAGTTTAATGGCCGGATGTATGTTTTAGAAGAGGCGTATCCAAAAGCAGACTTTGCTCTAGTTAAAGCTTGGAAAGCCGACAGATATGGAAACCTAGTGTTTAGAAAAACCGCTCGTAATTTTAACTCGATGATTGCAACGGCTGGTAAATGTACAGTTGTTGAAGTTGAGGAAATCGTTGAGGTAGGAGAACTTGACCCAGACATGATTCATGTACCTGGCATCTACGTCAACCGAGTGATTAAAGGGAATTTTGAAAAGAGAATTGAGCAAAGGACGGTGAAAGCATGAGTTTAACTAAAGAACAAATCGCTCAAAGAATCGCTCAAGAATTAAAAGATGGCTACTATGTAAATCTAGGAATCGGTATCCCTACTCTTGTAGCAAATTACGTCCCTAAAAATATTGAGATCATGCTTCAAAGTGAAAATGGTCTATTAGGAATGGGAGAATTTCCCACTGAGGAAAACGTCGACGCCGACTTAATCAATGCTGGTAAACAAACTGTTACCGCTGCTGCTGGAGCCGCTTTTTTTGATTCAGCAGAAAGCTTTGCTATGATTCGAGGTGGACATGTTGACCTTACCGTTCTTGGAGCGTTTGAAGTAGACGTTAAAGGAAATTTAGCTTCGTGGATGATTCCTGGAAAACTAGTCAAAGGAATGGGCGGGGCGATGGACTTAGTGGCAGGCGCTGAAAATATTATCGTGGCCATGACCCACGCCAATAAGCATGGTGTATCGAAAATTTTAAACGAATGCTCACTACCACTAACTGGGGTACAATGCGTTTCGAAGGTCGTTACCGACCTTGCTGTTCTAGAGTTAAAAGACAATCATTTTCACCTACTAGAGCATGCACCAGGAATTTCAGTTGAAGAGATTCAAGCTAAAACTGAAGCACCGTTAATTATTTCGCAAAATTTAAAAGAGATGAGATTTTAAGGAGAATACAATGGCACATACTTTAAGCTTTACAGATGGTACGAGCATAAAAGTTCCAAATAAAGAATTACTCATTGATTGTGATGACATCATTGAGACTCCAATTACCTTTGGTTGTCGTTCAGGTGTTTGCGCAACTTGTATCGTTAGGGTTCATGAAGGTGAGAATAATCTTCCTCCAAAATCAGATGAGGAAATAGATATTTTAAGCTCCTTCAAAGGTAAAGAAGACTGCAGACTTGCTTGCCAACTTCATTTAACAGGTGATGTTAAAATGGAGTACGTTGGGAAATAATTAAGTCCCGCGCCGCTTTAAAAGCATACGAATATCCATTTTTATACAGCCCAGTGACAACAAAAAGCCCTGGGCTTATTTCCTGCCAGCGAGGAGTTCGCTTGCGCCCTTTATGCCTTACTCCCGTTTTTAAACGCCACATTTCTCTATCCGGTAAATCACCCTTGTAATGCGCCTTAATCTTATCAAAAATCTGGAAGACATCGAGATTATGCTCAGTGATAGGGCCTTCTTGAGAGGTCGATCCTAGAAGCACGATGTTTTGACTTGGTTTAACTATTAAATGATGTCCTTCCAAGTCATAGCAGCATTCCCGTTCACCAAAAGATTGATCATAATCTATTTCCAAATAAGTTCCGCAAACTGGTTTCGTATGCTCTAGATAAATATCAAATTCAGGGTTAAAACCGTGGACTAAATTCTTACCGAAAAAACTAGTGGCCACATAAACTTCATCAAAAAATTCTTTTTTACCGTTTGTATAGACATCATACCCGTTTTTAGCTTTTTCGATTTTTCGAACAAGGCCAGTCTGGCGGTTTAATTCGGGAGTTTGCGCAAGAAACCAATTTTTTAACTCTAAGGGATCAATCAAATAAGCGACTTCTTCATGAACATGTGAATAGTTTTTTATGGGAAAGTCATGAGAAGGTTCAAGAGTTACGGCCTCAGAATATCTTTTGAAGTATTTTTCTTGTCCGTTAAAAAAATGAATTTCTTGTGCCTTTGAAATCCCATCGGGATTATATGTTTGAAAAAACTCCTCGAACTCAATCATTGAGTCAATCATAAGGTCACCTAAAAAGCTCATTCCTCTCTGAGTCCCACGCATACAATTAATTGAAGTGGACCTCAATGAACACGCCGGTGCAAAATCGTCACTAGAATAGTTAGAAATTTGAATATTTTCTCGCTTCGATAGATAAAAATTAAGACACCAAGCAGCAACTCCGTCACCGATCGTCAAAACAGATTTCATTGTATTTTCATCCTTATATTGCCTCTCTTAATTCAATTTTATATAACTTATCATCAAAAAAATTGAAAGGAATCATAATGGAACTCAACCCACAAGCACTTAGCTATGCTATCAAGAAAACGGCCATCGCTCAAAGACAAGTAACAGCAACTGCACATCTTCTTTTTGCTGAAGAATGTACCATCCCATTTATTGCCAGGTATCGTAAGGAAGCAACTGGTAACCTCGATGAAGTACAGATTAGAGATATCAAAGAAAGCTACGAAGAATTTATCGAACTTGAAAAGAGAAAAGCCTATATCATCGATGCCATTAAAAAATTAGAGCAGTTAACTCCTGAGCTAGAAAAGAAAATCCTTGCGACTGAAAGCTTAGCAATTCTAGAAGATTTATACGCCCCATATAAGGCTAAAAAGAAAACAAAGGCTATGATTGCTAAAGAAAAAGGACTAGAGCCGCTATCAATTGAAATCCTAACAGGAAAAGAAAAAATTGATCCAGCAAAAATAGTAGAATTAGTTCAAAAGTCTGAAGGTAAAATTAAAGACGTTCAAGAGGCCATAGATGGAGCTTGTGATATTATAACTGAAACTTTTGTTCACCATCCTGAAACAAAAGAAGAGCTCAGAACTGTTTATTGGTCTCAGGCTAAATTTAGGGCCTCAAAAAGAAAAGATGCTGAAACGATTAAAGATTATGAAAAATTCAGAGACTTCTTTGAATTTGAATCAGATCTTAAAGAGTTAGTTAATCCGAAAAACACTCACCGCTTTATGGCCATGAGACGTGGTATGAATTTAAAAGTTCTAAAATTAGAGGTGAAATTGGATGGTGATTTTCCTTATCAATTGATTGAAAAAAATCATTTCCCAGAGGGAGATAAGCTTGGTGAGTACGAGCTTCTACAAAAGCTAGCTCAAAAAGCTTTCGATTCTTATATCTCAACATCTCTTGATCTTGAGATGAAAACAGAACTTAAAAAAGTTTCTGATCAAGCTGCGATTGATGTTTTTGGTGTTAACCTAAAAAACCTTCTCCTTCAGCCTTACCTTGGATCTAAAGCAGTGCTTGGAATTGACCCAGGAATTAGAACTGGCTGTAAGGTTGTAGTCATTGATAAAACAGGTAAATATGTGGGTGATCATGTTATCTATCCTTTTGAGCCTCGTAATGATGTTGCTGGATCTAAAATGATCCTAGAAAAACTTGTAGAAGCTTTTGAAATTGAATACATCGCGATAGGTAATGGTACAAACGGAAGAGAGACACTTGAGTTTGTTCAAGACAATATCAAAGCTGTCCAAGATGAAAAAGTAAAAGCAACTTTGGTTAATGAATCAGGTGCTTCTATTTATTCAGCTTCTGATATTGCACGTAAAGAGTTTCCAGATAAAGATGTCACAGTTCGTGGTGCAATCTCAATTGCAAGAAGGTTTCAAGATCCACTTGCAGAACTCGTAAAAATTGACCCTAAATCAATTGGAGTTGGGCAATATCAACATGACGTAAACCAAGCGAAACTAAAAAAATCTCTCGATGCTGTTGTTGAGAGCTGTGTGAACTATGTTGGCGTTGACCTTAACACGGCTTCTGCACCACTTTTAAGTTTCATCTCAGGTATTGGGCCAACAGTGGCCGGAAATATAGTGAAACATAGAGATAAAAATGGACTTTTTAAATCAAGAGCTGAACTTGAAAAAGTTTCTAGATTTAGCCAAAAGATTTTTGAACAGTCCGCAGGATTTTTAAGAATCTATGGTGGTGAGCAACCTCTAGATGGAACCTTTATCCACCCAGAAAGATATAGTGTTCTTGAAGACTGGGCAAAAAAGCACGGAAAGGACTTAAAAGATATTGTTGATAATCAAGAAGTTATTGCTGAGTTAGAAAAAGATAGTGTTCTTAAAGAAGAGCTAGGTCCGCACACTTTTAATGATATTATTTCAAGCTTAAAGGCACCAAAACAAGATCCAAGATCAGAGTTTACTCCAACTGAATTTAGAAAGGACGTTAGAGAAATCAAAGATCTAAAAATCAACGAGTGGTATAATGGCGTGGTAAATAATATTACTAATTTTGGCGCTTTTGTTGATATCGGTCTTAAAGAAAGTGGTCTTCTTCATATTTCACAAATTTCAGATACATTTGTTGAGAATGCACTTGATAAGCTAACTGTTGGTCAAAATATTAAGGTAAGAGTTACTGAAGTTGATTATGAAAGAAAGAGAATTAGTTTAAGCTGCAAGAAACAAGACGGTGCGGGTGGCTCTTACCAGACAAGTTCAGGGCCAAACGTAGGTGGCGGGAAAAAGAATAAGAAACCGCAGCAAAAAGAAATTAGAAACAACGCTTTTGCAGCCTTAGCAAATTTCAAGGTAAAGTAGTCCACTCAGTTATAGTGGCGAAATTTTTATTTTTTGCTATCATATTTATATGAGTAAAGAATTATCAACTATAGTTGATCCCAGACTGGCCAAGAAGTTTTCGGATGCAGAAAGCCGAGGACATAATATCCAAGACTTTATCCAAGACTTCTTGCAACAGTTTGTTTCTGACCAAACAAAAAAAGCCTATATTGGCGATTTGAAGGTTTTCTTTGATTTTTTAAAGCGTGGTGGCGTAACAGTCACTCATCCCAACCAAATTAAGGGTCATCACTTTCAAGTATATAGAGATGAACTCATTGAAAATGGTTATTCAAGTTCTACTATCAATCGAAAGCTGGTGGCCATCAGATCGTTTATGAAATGGTCAATGTCATGCAAGCTGGTTGATTATAATCCACTTGATATTGTAAAACTTCCAAAAGTTCAAACTGAGTCCCCCACGCTTGCCTTTGATGATAAGGAAGTTCTCGATATGTTAGGTGCACCTGATCTCTCGACTAAAAAAGGTCATATGCACAAGCTAGTTATCTTTCTACTGTTCTCATTAGGTCTTAGACGATCTGAGCTGGTTAATATTCGAGTTGGTGACTTCTACCAAGACAGAGGTCATTATGTGCTAAAAATTCGAGGAAAAGGTAACAAGGATAGGCACCTCCCATTGCAAACAGAAGTGCTACAAGGGATCAAGCTCTATACTGACGCAATGGCCGGCTTCGGAATTCAATTTGAACCTGATGATTTTTTAATTCAATCAAATAATAATGGTAAGAACGATCGTCCAATGGATGGGTCAACCGTTTATCGTATCATCGAACGATACGCAAAAAAATGTGGGATAAACAAAAAGGTTGGTGCCCATAGTTGTAGGGCCACGGCCATTTCTCACCTTCTAGACACACAAAAAACACCTATAAGAGATGTCGCAATATTTGCAGGACATTCCAATATAACAACGACAGAGCGCTACGATAAAAGAAGAGAAAACCTTGATAACTCAGCGGCTTATAAAATTAATTACGACGATTAAGCTGCTTTTTTGAAAAACTCTTTTAGCCTGCCACTGAATTCTACAAATGGACTAGTCATTTGATCTTCTAAAATATGCTGATAGCGACAAAAAAGATTAAAGTTATTATCTATTGACGACTTATACCCTAAAGTTTTAACGACTTTTGATTGTTCGATAGAAAAATGTTTTAACTCATCCCTCGTGTAAAAAAATTTCTCTTTAAGATCGGAGCTTTGTTGAAAGTCTTGCTGAAGATATTTCTGTAAGTTGGAGGTATCCATATAGAATTTCAAAAATTCACCGGACTCCATATTGTTCATAAAAAATTCATCTTTAGTCTCAAACAAAAGACCTGAATCAGTAATTTGTTTTAAATAGATTTCAGACCGAAGTTTCTGCTCTTTTCCAAACGTCACACCAACCAATTGATTAGTGCGAATTCTCAAACTCCTGGCCGGAAGTTTATTTTTCATCAATTGTTCTAATAGATATTTATTGAGCAATTCCTCATTAATACATTCAACCAAGGAAATGTGTTGATAAGGACCGAGAGGACCTAAAAATGAAACTTCATAGCAATTGAAAAAGTGATCCTCATTCTCGGAGCTTTTAAGGTATTTCACAAAAAATTGATAAACATCCTTTAGGGTTAAGTTGAGAATGCTCTCATCTTCTAATTTAAGCCAAATAGGAGTATTACTCATGTCCTGATTAGCAGACAAATAATGATCAAGATTCTGCTTAATTTTAGGATCAGTCTTACTCAATTGTCTGAGCAAATCGATCAGACTCGAATTATCACTCAATTTAAAATTAAATGTCGCAAACTGATCTAATTTGAAACTCTGTGAAGGCAGCTTTTCACCTAGAACTTCTTTCAACCATAACTTATTTTTCACCATAATTTCCTCTCACATAGAGGTTTACGGCAAAATTTTCCTGCAGCTTTAGAAATATTATTTAGCCGACTTTTTTGATCAGCGAAATAAAAGAAGTGTCCTCTTTTTTAAAAATATTGAAAGTAATTTTGGTAAAAATATAAGCAATCAAATAAGGCACAAAGAACGCCAATAAAATATCCCTTACCTCAAAATTAACTGGAATATTTCTTTCTACAAAATGCTCAGGCATTATGACTAGCTGGTTACTGTCTAAAAGCTTTAGAAAGATTAATCCAAGAGACACACCTAACAAGGAAAAAACACCAGTCAGTAAATGGCCAAAAATATAAATAAGCTTCATGGCCTTTTTCTTTGAAAGTCCTAAAATCCAAAATGAAGCTAAATCCACTTTAATTTTGTTATAAAAAATTAAATATCCCGAAACGATACAAATACCAATTAGAAAGCTCATACTGGTAAAGAGAAATAGCATAACTTTAGTCTCAAGTCCTAATGCCCAAACTAAAGTTGCGTTCATCTCATCCCAGCTCACATAGTTCTTATAATTAGTCGAGGCCAAGAAGTCGTTGATCGGTGATGCATTTCCATAAATCCTAATTCGATTAAACGTTTTTTTTCTTATAAGATTTTGCACAAACCTCAGCCTTACCCAGCCGTGAATACGATCCACTTCCGGTAGCTCACTGCTAAAAAAATCTGTCACTTCAATACTTGATTGCCTAGGAACTTCACGCATTAAAAGAGTGGTATGCGCCGGAGAAGTAATAGTAACATCTGTATTATAAAATGCACTGATATCCCTCGCCAATTGTCCTCCAAGAACCAGGCCAGAGATATCTCTTCCTTTTAAAAAGTCCGGGGTCATTTGATCGAAATCGAGTCCATGAATAATAAGAGGTGCGAGATATCCCCCATTTTGCACCATCAACTCAATTTCAAGCTCTTTTACATATTGAATGTTTTTATAACGTAGGTCCTTGATAAGGTCTGAGAGCTCGTTGCGAGAATAATTTGATACGTCGTAATATCCTTGCCCGATGACATTCTTAGACCTTTTAACTAATCCATTTTGAAGTCCCCCCATTATTCCCTGTAATACCATCAAAGAAAATGAGGAGATCAATAAGCCAATTATGGTTAAAAATATTAACCTTTGTCTGGTATGCCCTTTAAAAACATATTGAAAAAAATATTTAAAAAAAGCTAAACTCATGCCTCGTAAAATTTCTTCTTTTCACTCACAAGTTTTTCTAAGTATGCACTTAACTGATAGCGATCAGAATCAACCTCTTGAGCAAATTTTTCAATGGCCACTTTTATACGATCAAGCCCTTCTACATCGGCATAACGAAGTAAGCCCCCTCTAAAAGGAGGAAAACCGATACCAAAGATAAGACCTAAATCTACTGTTGCCGCACTATCAACAATATTTTCTTCCAAAATATTTGCTGCTTCATTGATCATTGGAAGAACAACTCTCATTTGAATAGTTGTCTCGTCCATAGAAATTTTATCCTTAGGAAGCATACCTTCAGCTTCTGGATTGACTCCCTGCTGTTTACCTTTTTCGTCGTAAAGATAGAATCCTTTTTGAGATTTTTTCCCTAAAAGTTTTTTCTCTACCGCTTTATGTGAAAGACTATTGGCCTTCGCTCTGGCTCCCAGGCCTTCTTCCATAATCTCTCCAACATGGGCACAGACGTCTAAACCTATTTCGTCCATAAGTCGACAAGGCCCCATTGGCATACCAAAGTTTAAAAGAGCTTTATCTAGCGCTTCGATAGAAACACCTTCTTCTAATAAATATGCTGACTCATTTAAAAATGGTGCAAGAATTCGATTCACAAGAAATCCAGGGCAATCATTTACGATAACCGGAGTTTTCTTAACATCAAGAACCCATTTGTATAGTTTTTGAATCGTCTCTTCAGACACACCACTATGACGAATAATTTCAACCAATGGCATTTTATTGACTGGATTAAAAAAGTGAAGACCTGCAAAACGATCATTCTTTTTAAGTGCCTTTGCCATCTCTTCGATTGACAGAGAGGAAGTATTTGATGTGAGTAGGCATTCATCAGTAACGTAGTTTTCGACATCACTAAAGACTTTCTTTTTCACATCCATATTTTCAACGACAGCTTCAATCAACAAGTCTACTTTTTTGAATCCATCATAACTTAGAGTGGGCTGAATTGATCTTTGCTTGCGCTCGAAATCATCTTGCGTGAGCCTCTTTCTCTGTTTGGCTTTTACAAAAATTTCAGAGGATTGTTTTAATCCTAATTCTAGCCCAGCCGTTGCAATATCCTTAAGCATTGGAGATTGACCTGAGTTGGCCATAAGCCATGCAATTCCACCGCCCATTGTTCCACCACCAAGAACAGCTCCTTGCTTAACACTGGCGATATCATCTTTATTGTCCATTTTCTTTGCATTATCTTGTAGAAAGAAAACATGTTGTAGTGATTTTGACTGAGAGGTCTGAGACAACTCCCCAAAAGCTCTCGCTTCATTCGCAAGATAAGTGCTTCTTCTTTTTCCAAAGCTCGCCTCTAAATGATCTAGGATTTTTAGTGGAGCTGGATAGAAACCGTTTGTTTTCTCAAGAACCGTTTGTCGAGCTTTTCTAAAGATTAGGCCTCTTGCTAAAAAATTCTCTGAGGCTTTTTCAGTTAAAGACTCTTGAATTGATTTATCATGAGACTCTTTTTTAAATAAATACTCTGGTGCCAATTCTAGCATGCGCTCTTTTGGCATTACGTATTCTACTAAACCAATTTTTCTCGCTCTCTGCGCTCGAGCTTGTTTACCGGTTAACAGGTAATCTAGCGAAGTGGTAAGTCCAATTTTCTTAGGCAAGCGGTATGTTCCACCAAATCCAGGAAGAACACCAAGCATCACCTCAGGTAGTCCAAGTGCAGTTTTAGAACTATCAGAACAGATAATCTTATCACAGGCAAGAACCATCTCTAGTCCTCCCCCAAGACAAATACCATCCACAAGCGCCATAGTCGGAATTTTTAAATCTTCTAATTTGTTAAATACGGCCTGACCTTGTTCACAGCCAGCAGTTGCCTCTGCAACCGAAGTCAAAGATTGAATAACCGAAACATCCATACCTGCAAGAAAACAATTTTCTTTATGAGAGAATAGGATCATCCCTTTGGCATTTTTATCACCGTCAGCTTGAGTGAAAACCTCATCCAATTCTTTTAAAGTTCCTTCACTGATAACAGTTAGGGATTTTTTCTCGTATTTTCCAAAACCTATATAATAGATTCCGTCTTTAATTTCTAATGTGATATTTTCTAAATTCATTATTTCTTCCTCAAAGCTTTAAGTTCTCAATTACAACGGCTCCACCTTGGCCACCACCAATACAAAGAGAAGCAAGACCCCACTTCTTTTTTTGCTTGGCAAGTTCATGGGCAAGAGTGACAACTAGCCTTGAACCGGTTGATCCCACTGGGTGGCCAAGTGCAATTGCCCCCCCGTTTACATTAAGTTTAGCTGGATCAAGTTCTCCTAGAGCTTCAATTCCCCATTTAGCAGCAAGCTTCGGCTCTTTCATTACTTCAAGGCAAGAAAGTACTTGAGCTGCAAATGCTTCATTTATCTCAACCAAATCAAAATCGCTAAGCTTCATACCAACACGGTTTAATACTCCATGAGACGCTAAAACAGGACCCAGTCCCATACGCTCTGGCTCTAATCCATGAAAATGAAAATCAGTCATTTTGGCCATCGGCTCTAGATTATATTTTTTGACAGCTTCTTCTGAACACATAAGCCAAACAGATCCACCATCTGTGATTGGACAAGCATTACCAACCGTAACCGTCCCTGTTTGTTTTTCAAAAAACGGCTTAAGCTTAGCAAGTTTTTCCATGGATGAATCTTTCCGTGGGCCATTATCTTCAGACATTAATTGACTAAGATTTTTACCTGCAATTATTGGGACAATCTCATCGTTGAATTTACCTTCAGCTTGCGCCATATTGGCACGACGATGAGATTCATTAGCGAAAGCATCCTGAACCTCACGACTCAGTCCAAATTCTCTAGCTAGCTTCTCAGCGGTCTGTCCCATATTAAGCCCACAAAAAGGATCTGTTAGTCCTTGCTCGATTGCTATAACAGGACTCAAGTATGGAAGCTTGAAAGAAGAGAGAACTTTTAGTTTTGCCTGAGGTGACTTGGCCTTCATAAGTTCCATAAAAAATTCAGTCATATCTTCGGAATATAGAAGCGGCATATTTGACATGCTCTCTACCCCACCAGCGAAAATAATATCAGATCTACCCGAAGCAATTTTGACATAAGCTTGCGATAGAGCTTCCATCCCTGAAGCACAGTTACGGTGAACGGAGTAACCTGAGGTTTTCTTATTTAACCCAGCTTCTAGTGCAATGACTCGTCCAATATTTGGATATTTTGCCGGGGTCCCTGTGTTTCCTATAATCACTTCATCTACAGCATCATTAGGAATATCTGTGGCATCGATAATGTTTTTTATCAAATAATGACCTAGGTATGGCGCCGCTACATCTTTTAGCGTTGTGCCTGCTTTGGCCTGTGGCGTGCGTTTTCCCGCAACGAGATAAACTGGCTTCATGATAAGACTCCCTTCTTATAATTCCTATTTATTTTAGCGGAACATGCATCAAAGAACTACTTTTTTAGAGCGGTAATTAGGCAAAAAAAAAGGCCTATCTTGCGGATAGACCTTTTTATTCGAGGTTATGCTGCTATCTTAGAAGTAAACTAACATCCCAGCATAGAGACTTACTATATTTGAGCTACTCAATTCGTCAGACAAATCTTGTAGGCGTTGTTGGTCTGGTGCATTATATGCGTTAAGACCGTTTTCAGTTGATAAGTTGCTCCCTAGTCCTCTCATATAAGAAAGCTCTAGGTTAACACCAATCATCTGAGTGATTGAAATTTCAGATCCGGCCATTAACTCAACATTTACTGAGCTAGATACAACTTCTTCGTTTCCGAAATTATACCCATAGTAACCAGAGTTATAGGCACCGTAACCATATCCACCATAGCTTGAGCTAGCTGAATCGTTATTTGCATAACTTAGTTTTGATCTATTGTAACCAATACCTGCTCCGATATATGGACGGAATCTTTCATTTTTTAAGATGAAAAATTTAGAGTATAGATTGAAGTTCATATTAGAATATTCAATCGTTCTACCGTTATAGAAGCTATCGTAATAGTTATAAAATCCTGGATCAAAATAGCCGCTACCAAAGTCTTGAGTTGTCATAGTAGTATAGCTAAATCCCATACCAATACTAAATCTTTCATTCAGATTAGACTCAACTTTGATCCCTGCACCAATATTTGATTCAAGGTTATTTTGATCAGACATATAAGTTGTCAATCCAGTATAAGGAAGAATCTTTATCTCAGATCCAAAACCAGTTTTTGCAGCAGCTGGTTTCACTTTAACCACAACTTCTGGAGCAGCTGATTCTCTGTGAACTTCGTCACGCACTACGTGTCTTGGTTCTTTCTTTTCCTGTTTTACATACTCTTCACAACCTGGCTTATAGTTAGAACCCATAAGACAGTCGATCTTCTTATTGTATTTTTCAATTTTTTCTTGAGCTTCCTTTCTTTCAGAAATTAAATCTTCCATTTCTTCAGAAAGTTTCTCAGTTGAATCAGAAAGCTGATCATAACGCTTCTTCTTTTCTTTCGTTACGATGATTGCATTTCTCTGTTTGTTTAATTCACCTTTGATGCTTTCAAGCTCGGCATCAGTCGGTGGAAGTTCTTCTTGTACGTACCCATTAATGTTGATTGGGTCACTACTTAAATACTGTTGTTCAGCATTTTGGGCCATGGTAGCTGTACTTACAAATAAAGCTAATACCATCCCCGCAGGTTTGATTGTCGTTTTCATACGTTTCTCCTCGAATAAAACTATACGAGATTAGTTTAACGAATATATATGACACACTACAGCATTTACTTTAAATGGTGTAAAATTTACATGGATTATTGCTTATATGAAAAATTCACTACGTAAAATCAAGCACTTACTTAGGAACAGTGAAACGCTTGTAGTTGGCCCTGACCTCTAAATCCCCTGATCCTCCCAAAAATCGACTGAATCCTCTCAGATATTTGTTCTGAAAACTATTGGGATTAGATACCAAATAACCATCTATTTTCTTAAAAACGGAGAACGACACAACCACAACAATAGCAATAAGCAGCACGTACTCCACCATGGTTTGCCCACGCTCATCTTTTTCCAGGTCTTTTTTGGCCATGTCTTTTTTGACCATGTCTTTAGTGCGGCCATTATTGAAGGTTTCTCGAATCATTTCTCTATTATAAAGTCGTTCTTTGATTCTTTCCAAGGAGAAAAAACATCGAGTAAATAGGAAAATAGCCCTAAAGATCTACCTCTACCAGGACCACAATGCTCAATTCCGTCTAATAACACTTCTTTATCCCCTTTAAGTTTAAGGCGATTAAACATGGGATATGATTTGGAATTTGACGGCGATAGCTTATCTTTAAAATTTGAGTCGAACTCAAACCAAATATCATCTCCGGCTTCAAGCTTTGACCTACTCACCCAATCTGACTTCACGACACCAGGTAATATCGTTTTTAATGACCCAAAAATATCATCAAGTGCTTGAGGATAATAAAAACTTGGTTTTGTTCCCTGGTAATCAGCATATGAATAGATCGCAAATAACTTTCCTGACTCGTCGATTGTGATCTCCCAAAAAGGAAAATCACTTCCCATTCTGTTTTGAGGCGCAAATACAATTCGCTTATGCTTAAAGTACTCAATAAAATCATGCTCAAGCTGGCAATTCAAATAAATAGACTTAAAGACAACTTTTTCAATTCTCGATTCAAAAGGTAATAGATGTGAGTCTTGCCCAAAGAAATAAGTCTTTTCTACTTTTACGTTTCCATCAATTGAGTTTAACTGCACATATTCTAGTTTCTGATTTTTGATCCCCCAAGCATCAATATTGGCTGCTTTTAGATCTCCACCCAAGAGACGATATTCATATAATAGCTCCTCACATAATGAGGCTTCGTCAATTTTATACCGTGGAGATATCAAACTTAGAAATAAATAAGAAGATTCCAAGTCTTGAAATCCAGAGGAGAACACTGTCTGAAATAACACCTGATTCACAAAATGAATCTGCTTAGCAATTAGCGAGTCGGACTCCACGAATTTTTTGAATCCATCTAAACAAATTTGTAGTTCTTGGTGATCAAGATTATTGAAAAGCTCTGAGAGTTTAAAATCTTCATTATCGAGAGAGTTTTTGGCCATACGATCAAGCAATTCAAAAAATTTCTGATCGAAGGCATGGGCATCTAATTCATCTAGTTTTTCAATGAAAATATCTGAGAAACACTCAGGGATCTTTCGAGCTATTTCTTTAATATTTATATAGGGCGAGCCGCCCATTTCTAATAGTTTTTGATTCAGATACAAAAGAGTATTTTGTTCTACGAGATAACTATCAATATCCGTTAGAGCGTCGATGGAAAGTTCTATCCCTAACTGGCTTAGGATCGCCCGCTCACAGTAGCCAATATTTAAATACCATTGATTAGCAAATACACTATTACTATCATTTATTAGTAAGGTGGAATGATTAGACTTTAAGCTTAAAATACCTTGAATTAGTGAGATGTAGTTTTGTCCCACGATATTTCTATTATACTGAGACTTAAGCAAGTTTTTCTCCTACTTCTAGCCACATTAAAAGTGCGTCCAGGTGACCTTTATAATGATATACAAAGTCCTCATGCGAATTTGAAATTTCTATTTTATCGTTTATAGCTTTCACTAACTGATCACGATCACTAAAACTCTCAATCATATTTTTATCATACTCACGGATCAAATCATATTCTGAAGATCTGTGATTTTTAGGACCAACCAAAACATTGCAGCCAGCTATATAAGGTTCTAGGACACTGTGAATAGAAATGCCAAAACCACCCCCTACATAAGCTTGATCGAAAAGCTTATACAACTCACATAGAATCCCTTTAATATTGATTAAATATACACCATCAAAATTCTCATCAATTTTTTGATCGTCAGCTTTAATTTCACGATAAGCGATTTGATTTTTGACAAATAAATTTCTTAATTCGGTAAGTTCTTTTTCCCCCAGCTTATGAGGAACAAGGCAGAGGTTATTCTTTTGATATACATCTTTAATCAGTGCAAAATCATGATTCCAAAAACTTCCGAAAATAATACTAGGTTTTTGATTTTTTCGCAGCTGAGCTTGAAAATCACGCCACAGCGGCCATTTCTCATCTAAAGTCTGCTGGTAGCTATTTATTCTCTTTTCAATTTGAACAATCCTAAAATCATAAACTTCAATTTTAGTGGGATCAATTCCAGCCAAGCTCACTAATCTTTCTTTTTCCAATTGAGATACTGCTACTATCTTAGTGAATTTTTTCAAGCAATAGCGAAAATAGGCTTTTGCGAGGAAGTTTTTATTTTCAAAATTCTTCATCGTCGCAGACAGAAGGACAAAACTTTGAGTTTTACGAGAACCAAAATATATAAGCTCAGGAAAAAAATCATAGCGACACAAAAATAAATTATCAGCTGTAAGCCAACGAGCACTATTATGCATCCTAGACCAAGGTCTATAACCTACAATTGGTAAAATTTGAGCTCGGATTTGATGAGGATATTTTGCTGCTAGCGCTTTAATTTTACTGTCTACACTGTCTGAGGAATATACGATTTCGACCGCTTTATCCTGCAAAAGCAGACTCTCAATCACAGGGTAAACTTGTTCATACTCTCCTTCGGACGAAATTTCGAAAGCGTAATGAGCGTGCTCAACCGCTGCTTGGCGCAGAAAATTTTGATGTTCGAAATCCACTCTTGTCTTAACTTTCTTAGACACGACTGGCGCGATATAGCGAACCAAAGGATAAATCAAAATTCGAAATATATTATAAAGTGTATAGATCACTGCTTAAAATCTCTCTTATATAACTGTAAACATTATAAGGTTCTATTTCAAGCATACAATATAATTGGTCTCGGTGACAGTTTTTTGATCCAGTAGTTGAGCAAGGTGAACAACTTATTCCTGACCAGAAAACTTTAGATTCTTTTAGGTGTGGTTTAAAGCCAAAAGATGGTGAGGTCGGCCCAAAAATTGCTGCAGTAGGCACACCGAAACTTTCGGCGATGTGGAGGCTTCCCGTATCATTAGTTACGCAAATCATCGCTTTTGATATTTCTTCAATAGTTTCTTTCAAACTTGTCTTACCTTGCAAGTTTTCTACCTGATTATTTTTTAATCCTAGATCTGCGCAATATTTATCTCCAGGTCCGGCAATGATTTTAATTTTAAACTCTGCCATTGCTTTATCAGAACTTATCAGATTAATTAGTTCTTGATATTTATCCATCGGCCAGCGCTTCGATTCAAAAGAGGCCACTGGCGAGATGACAATAGACTTCTCATAGCTAGATTTATCCGAACGAATTTTAGTAAGAGTTGTTTTAGATAATACTCCTTGAGTTCGATACAGATCTTCTTTTTCTATTGGTAAGCCACTTAGGAATGAAAAATCTTCAATTGTTCGAAAATGTTGAGTCGAAGTGTCTGTTAAAAAGTCTTTTTTAGTGTTCACTAGTATTTTTCTAAGAGTTGATCTTTTATCAACCTTTAAAAAAGGAGCTAGCATAAATAGGCTTAATAACTTTGTTCGAGTATTGGCGTGTAAATCAAAAACAAAATCTACATCTGTGAGGCGTTTGGATAATTGAATGATTTGTTTAATGTCTTTAAGACCAGACATTCTTTCATATAATATGACTTCATCTACTTCTTCTAACTCTGTTACTAATGGGCCAAACTCTTTTGATGTGAGAAAGCTAATCTTAGCTTGGGGATTAATCTGTCTGAGCCACCTGACAAAAGATGACTGCATGACGACATCCCCCATGCTAGATAACCTGATAATAAGAAAGTGATTTCTACTTTCCAAGCTTTGCAAACTCTTCAGCAAAATAAGTCAGGATGATATCTGCTCCGGCCCTTTTGAAGCTGGTTAGCATCTCTACCATAATGGCTTCGGCATCAATCCAACCTTTCTGAGCAGCAGCTTTAACCATAGCATACTCTCCGGACACGTTATAAGCAGCGATAGGAAGACAAGTGTTTTCACTAAAGCGCTGAATGATATCAAGATAACTTAATCCTGGTTTTACCATCACTATGTCTGCACCTTCAGCTTCATCTAATTTGAGTTCACGAAGTGCTTCGTCGGAGTTTCTAAAATCCATTTGATAGGTTTTTTTATCACCACTTTTGGGAGCTGAATCAAGAGCATCCCTAAACGGTCCATAAAAAGCTGAAGCATACTTAGCAGTATATGACATGATCGAGACATTCTTTTTGTTATTCGCATCCAGAGTTTTTCTAATAAGATCAACTCTACCGTCCATCATATCTGAGGGGCCAATAATATCACTTCCAGCCTGTGCTTCAACTAAAGCGAGTTGCGCTAATACTTCAAGCGTCTCATCATTTAAAATCTCACCCGATTTTTTATCTACTATTCCATCATGCCCATCTGAAGAATAAGGATCAAGAGCGACATCAGACATGACTATTAAATTAGGGCAAGCTGACTTTACAGCATGAATACCTCTTGGATTTAAACCATTAGCGTTAACCGCTTCCTCAGCTCGTGGCGTTTTTAATGAGTCGTCAATTACAGGAAAAAGAGAAACTCCTTTTATGCCTAGTTGCTCTAGCTCTTTACACTTTTCAACCATTAGATCTATTGAATACCTGTATTGCCCTGGCATTGACTGGATAGGATCAGCAATGTCTTTGCCTTCACAGAAAAATAATGGCATCAGCAGATCATTCGTTGACAAGTGGTTTTGTGCCACAAGATCCCGGAGATTCGCGTTTAGTCTATTTCTTCTAGGCCTATGAGATATTTGCATCCATTATTCCTTTTTCTACTAGTGAGTTGTAGGCGATGCCATACATTTTTATTTGCTTAATCATAGAGGCGAGCCCGTTGGTTCGATTCATGCTTAAGTGATCGGTAATACCAATTCTCTTGAGGTATTCAGGCTCGTAGCTCAGTATTTCTTGCGGAGTCGCTCCTGAATAGACATTAACCAACAAACTGATTATTCCCTTTACAATCATAGCGTCACTAGAGGCTCTAAATTCAACCTTACCCGCCTTCAGTTCTGGAACTAACCATACTTGAGACTGGCAGCCTTTGATTTTAAACTTCTCCACCATTAACTCTTCAGGTAGCTCTTCTAACTGTTTACCCTTTTGAATTAAGTGTTTGTAGCGATCTTCCCAATCATTAAACTGAGAAAACTCATCAATTAAATTCTTTGCTTTTGTCTGTAAGTCCATGAAATCAATACCTCTTTGCATCATTTTATAACATATGCGGCAAGATTTTCACAATGCAAATTATTTAAAGTTTTCCTCATATTTCTTTGATGAGTCTTTTGGACAACAAGGTAGTTGACATGGATGAATTAAAAAAACAAATTGATTTACCGGCTTTAAGTGATGAAACCATTGCTGAGAAGAAGTACGCCTTGTCCGACCTTTGGATGGCAAAAGATGAAAATAATGAAGTCTTCGGCCCCTTCCCAACAGATGAATTAAGAGAATACAGTCAAAAATATAAATATTTATTTGATAACGTAAAAGTTTACAATCTTGAAACTGAGAAATGGTACAATATCTTTGAAGTAAAATACTTTCAAAGAAGAAAGCCTCAGCTGGTTTCTGCGCAAAACCTTATTAGCGACAACGATTTCTACGTTATAATAAATGGACAGAAACAAGGTCCCTACACTCTAGAAAAAATGCAATCGCTACTTGATACAGGAAGCATTCTAGCAAGTAGCCAAATATCCCTTGATAAAGGTCAGTCTTGGATAAAATTGTATGAGCACCATGCTTTTGATCGCAGGTCTAAGAAAAAAACTCAAGACCTTCCTTTTGTTCCGGGCCAAGAAGTTATGTCTAAACATGCTGAAGTGGCACCAAGAGAGGATGACTCTGACCCACTGGTTGAGCTGGCAAATTTAAAAATAGCACAAGACGAAAAAACAAAAACACAAATAAATCGTTCTGGTATTATGACCAAGACGCAGATAATGCGCAATCCTCTACTTGATGAAGACAAAACGATCGTTGGTGAAAAGATTTCTCCAATCGAGGTGACAATCATCGAGGAAGATCAAGAAAAATCTAAATTAGCATTTATACTAGCGAGTATCGTTTTGATAGCGGCTCTTGGCTTTGGTGGCACTAAGGCATGGCAGATCTTCTCAAGAGACCTCGACCCAGCATCTAGTGAAGTGACAACTCAAACAAAGAGTATCGACAATACAGATAGAAGCATTCAAAAGAATATTCAAATTAAAAGAAGGCCAGCATCTGTAGACAAAAGAAGAGCACCGGTAAAAATTAAGGCTAAAAGATATGTCCCTAAACCTACTCGTGTTGAGAGAAGAGTTGAATTATATAACGAGCCAGCAGAGCCTTTAGATGTAAATGACCCTGACGTACAAGAAGAGCTAACGAGATCTCTCGCCGGTGACCTTGATGAAGAAGGATACCCTGTAGAAGACAGAAGAGAAGAATACGTTGAGCCGGAAGAAAACTTCCAAGACGAATATAGAAATGAACCACCAGCCGAAGAGTATTACGAAGAAGCGCCTCAAGCCTACGATGCACCTCCAGCAGGAGCAGAAGTCTATGACTATGATGACGCGCCATATGACGAATAATCTTTTACCACTTTAGATTTTTGCGCTAAATTGAAGGCGTGAATCATGAAATTTTAAAGCAATTCAGTACCATAGAGTCTAGTGAGCACCTATTCCTTAGTTTTGAGGGCATTGAAGGTAGCGGCAAAAGCACTCAAATCAAGAACTTAACTCAATACCTTAATGATCAGGGCTATGATACCTTAACCCTTCGAGAGCCTGGTGGAACCGTTTTTGGTGAAAACTTGCGAGCAGCGATATTAAATTCAACTGAGCCTCTGGCCCCTATCGCTGAAGCTTATTTGTTTGCCTCAGCTAGAGCTCAGCTGCTCACTGAAAAAATCCTACCTCACCTAAAACGTCCTAAATCAGCCGTCCTGCTAGATCGGTACATCGATTCTTCTCTCGCCTATCAAGGTGTAGCTCGTGGACTAGGAATTGAAACAATTCTCAATATCCACTTGCAAAATCCACTTAATATCTTGCCGCAAAAGACTTTCTACCTGGAAATCCCTTTAGAAGTATCATTAGAGCGTCAAGATAAAAGAGGAAACGTAAAAGACTATTTTGAATCTGAAAAATCTCAATTTACGCTGAAGTTAATTGATGGCTTTAAAACTTGTACTGAATATTTTCCTGAAAGAATTGCTATTATTAACGGCCAGGACTCTGCAGAAAAAGTTTTTGAAAATATTTTGAAGGAGCTCGCAATTTGAACCCGTTTGAGCTTCTCCACCAAAAATACCTTGAAAATACCTTGGCGCATTTTTATCTGTTGGAACCGCAGTTTCAAGACCCAGAATCTCAAATATTAGATGGGCTCCAGAGCTTCATAAACTCAATAGGAGTCAATGATCCCATCAATCATCCAGATTGCTTATGGATTCTTGATGCCGAAAAAAAAATGTATGTTAAAGAAGAGATTCAACCCCTCTATCAATTTATTAAACATCCCGCTCTAGAACTAAAACGAAAGTTTCTTTTGATTCACAATGTACACAAGCTAACAGAAATTACAGTTAATAAGCTTCTTAAAGAGTTCGAAGAACCACCAATTGAACTCACTATCTTTGTTACCAATCCATTTAAAAATGACGTGCTCGCTACCCTACGTTCAAGATCAAACTTACTTCGAATTCCACTGAGTTTTAGTGAGCCTAAACAACTATCAGCTGAATTAAAGGATCTTAGCCTAGAAGATTTTTCTAAACATCACGTAGCTGATAGAGATGCCTTGAGAAGCTTTCTTAACCGACTTACATCTCACTTTCGGCTAAATATAAACGATATTGCAAGCTTTGACGCTCTTCAAAAACTAACGGATGCGATCAGTATCGATATCGATTACAACAACCCACTGCAACAATCCCAATTCAGGATCTACTCATTCATACAAAAACATTTATAATCTCAATAAATGACTACACTTGACTAGCTTGATCATAAATAACAACATAGAATTAAGCTTTGGAAATTAAATATATGACGCAATCAAATATAGAAAATGAAATAGATGTTAAAGACCTTGATGTTGATAAAAAACGTAAAGGCAAATTCTCACCTAAAGAAGAAATAACAGAAGAAAACTGCAAGTTTGATGAAGGGGAAATTTTACGTTTCGTTAAAGTCCGCTTTCCTGGTCATGCCAGAAGTTACTCTTTTTTAGTTGGTGATAGAAATATTATGTATGGGCAGAAAGTCATCGCTATGAGTGATCGTGGTATGGCCGTGGGTTATATCAACTCATTCGTATTCAAGGTTCCTTTCTCAAAAGACCTACTTCCTCTCAGAAGCATTAAAAAGATTGCGACCGAAGAAGATATTTTAGACGAAAAAGAAAATTACAAAAAACAAAAAGAAACGGAAACGATCTGTCAGAGACTTATAGAGAAGCATAATCTCGATATGAATATGACCCATGTTGAGTTCACTCAATTCGGAAAGAAAGTTGTTTTCTATTTTGTTGCACCTTCAAGGGTCGATTTCAGAGGCTTAGTAAAAGACCTTGTTAATGAGCTCAAATTAAGAATCGAACTTAGACAAATTTCCGTTAGAGATAGAGCTGCTTCTCAAGGAGCAGTTGGTCCTTGTGGTAGAGAACTTTGCTGTTCTTCTTTCTTAGGTAAATATGGAAATGTCAGCATTAAAATGGCCAAAAACCAAAACCTAACCCTAAACTATTCAAAACTAAATGGAGTTTGTGGGCAACTTAAATGCTGCCTAAAGTATGAAGACGAAGTTTATTCTTTTAAACGTCGTAACCTTCCAAGAGAGGGTTCATATATAAAAACGAAAAGTGGAGATAGCGGGCAAGTCAAAAAACTCAATCTTTTATCAGAGCAATTTGAAATTCTTACTGATAAAGGTGTACTAAAAGCTTATGTCGCGGATGAGTTTGACTTCGAATACAAAGAAGGAACATACAAATTTCCAAGAAAATTTGAAAATATTTCAAACCAAACATCAGAAATAATCGGTTTAGAAGCTTATGAAGCAAAAATGCGAGACAAGCGAAGAGCTGAACTTGAACGCCTCGATCAAAAAGCACATAATTTTGCTGTAGATAAAATTAACGAAGTTTCCGACTTTATTCCTGAGAGAGACCGTTCTGATTTAACAAAAATTGAAATCATTGAACCGAAAGAGACAAAAAAAGTTGAAAGGCGACCTGTTGTAGAAGCTTCACAAGAAGATAATTCTGAAAACAATCACAATTCTCAAAATCAACGTTCTGACGATAGACCTCAAAGAAGAAATAATCGTCCTTACAAGAAAGGTCGAAATAACAATAGAAAAAGCCGTCCGCCTAAAAAATGATTAATATTCTGCATACCTCAGACTGGCATCTTGGTAAAAAGCTTTACAAGTATGAGCGCAGACAGGAACACGAGTTATTTCTTGAATGGTTAGAGTCAACAATTGAAAAAGAAAAGATTGATGTCTTACTTGTGGCCGGAGACATCTTTGATAGTCCGACTCCTCCCAATTACGCTCAAAAGATGTTCTATGATTTTATCTATCGCTTGGAAAAATTTCCCGATCTAACAACGGTAGTTATAGCTGGTAACCACGACTCCGCCAGCTTGCTGGATATTCCTAAATACTTTTTTGAAAGGGCCAGGTGCCACCTGCATTCTTATATGTATGAAGATCCTCAAAGAAACGAAATTTTCATTGAAAAGAATGACATCAAAATAGGAATTAAAACCCTTCCATATTTTAGAAATTTTGAACTCATTAATATGCTAAATGATCAATCGGTAGAGGAGTTTTTCCAAAATCGCTTTAGTGAATGGTCTGAGGGGCAAATTGACCATCGAATCCTTGTTGCCCATCATGGCTTTGGAGTTTATTCAAGTGCAGGAAGTGAACATGCTATTTTTCTTTCTGGCCTAGATTATTTTCCGCTCGAATGGATAAAACCAAATTTTGATTATGCGGCCCTAGGACATATTCATAAAAAACAGACGTTATGTGAGGAACCGCCTATTATTTACCCAGGCTCCCCTATACCACTTCGCTTTAGCGAATCAAATAAGAAAACCGTTTCCCTTTTTAAAGTCGGGAAAACTCAAAGATTTCAGAAATATATTGATATCCCAGTATTTCGAAAACTAGTTCGTGTTAAAGGTGACCAAACTGACTATTTAAGAAAGCTGGCCGAACAACTTGAGAGCATCGATCCCCTTGATCTTGATGCCTACCTTGAAGTAGAGATCACACTTAAAGAAGCTGTTAGTGGCATGGCCGACAATATTCGCCAGTTTATCGAAAAGAAAAATATAGAACTCGTTTCATACCGTCCTATTGTTGAGTTTTATGACGAAGAGAAATCGGACCTAAACAGTCTAGACCAACTGAATGTTTTTGAACTTTTTGAGCAATACTATTTAAAAAAATTTCCTGACGTAGAAAATATACCAACAGAAATTTTAGAAGAGTTTAAAACTTTAGTAGAAGAAACCAGGCAAATTAGCGAAAAAGACGTCGACCTTGTTAATGGGGAGGAAAATGAGAATTCATAACCTTTCTATTACTAATATTGCATCTCTAAAAGGTCGCCATCATGTAGACTTTAATAAGGTTGCACACACCTCCAACCTTTTTGCAATCACAGGGCCGACAGGATCAGGGAAATCAACTCTCCTAAATTGTGTTTCGTTAGCTCTCTACGGCGAGGTCTATAAAAAAAATTCCACTTCAGCTGATTTTATTACTATGGGAGAAAGCTTTGGTGAAATAGAGCTTGATTTCTCACACGGCCAAACCCATTACCTCGCCCATTGGAAACTTAAGATACGCAAAAAAAATGGGGAGTACTACAAAAAGCCTCAACTCTGTAGAACCCTCTTTCAACTCCATAAACAAGAAAAAATCGCTTTAGAAAAAACAGCTGAAGATGTTCTCCACTTAAGTTTTTCTCAATTTTGTAAAACGAGTATTCTCAACCAAGGAGAATTTGCAAAATTCCTCAAAAGCTCTTTTATTGAGAGAAAAGAAATTCTTGAAAAATTTTATGAAGGAGAAGACCTAACCACGTTGAATTCTAAACTGCGCGAGAAAATAAACTCTTTGGTCTATGAGAAGCAAACTTTCAAAAATCAGGTCATTGGAATAAATGACTCTATGAGTGATCGCGATATCTCAGAAGATCAGATTGACACTCAAAAAAAGGAAGTGCAAAGAATCTCAGATTCCTACGCTTTAATCGAGAACTTAAAACTTGAGACTGATGACTTTTCTCTTTACCTAGAAAATCTTAATCGCTTTAAAAAGAATTTAGACTTAATAAAAGCTGAAATGACTACAGTTCACGAAGAACTGAATGCCAAATCACAGAATCAGGCGAAATCTCTTACTGAGCTTAATAAGGCTTCCGAAGCCCTAAATACCAACAGAGACCTACTTAAAGAAGCTTCTCAAAAATTTGAACGAAGCTTATACCTCAAGCAATCCCTAGAAAAACTTCAGGCTCAACAGAGTGATATTGAGGAACAAATAAAGATAAAAACGGAGCAACAAAATAAGCTCGAAATACAAAAGCAATCACTTGAAGACAATATCAGTGAATTAAAAAAATGTTCAAAATTCGTCGAAATGTTTAGCGTCGAAGAGCTTTCTGAAAAAGAATATCTCCTGAGAGAGAATTTCTTAAAACTAGAACAAAACAATAAGCGCCTAGATAGTCTTATTAAACAAAAAAACGAATTCCTGCAAGAGACTAAACAAATTGAGACCAAGCTAGATGAGAGTGCAGAGAAATGGGCCAATTTTTCATTAGAAAAGGTTGATAAGGAGAGAGAGGCACTCAACCAAAACCGGGCCAAGATTGATAGCTTGGGAGTACTTTTAGCGCAAAGATTAAAAACTGTTCAAAAGCAAGACTTAAACCTCAAAACACTTAAAGAGAAAAAAGAAACTTTAGAAAAAGACCTCAAGGACCTAAACGAAAAAGAAAGAGTTCTTGAAAATGAACTAAAACATCAACACCAAAATATTGAAAACCATCAAAGGGTAATAACGCTCAATAAACTTATAGAGGAAACGAATAAAAAAGGTCATTGTGTTCTTTGCGAACAGGAAACTCCTCACCTACACCCTTTAACCGGTGACAATATTCACTTGGATGAACTACTGAGTAAGAAAGAGCAACTTGAGCTGGATCTCAAAAATCTAACTCAAAAATTAGGTGAACTTAAGGTGAACCTAATTGGCTTTCAAAGAGAGCATCAAAGACTAATCGAAGAAACCCAAAACGATAATAGTTCCACGCTCCAGCAGTGGAATGCTCTTGAGTTCTTGCCTCTTCTTCAGGATAAAATAAAGAACGAACATTTAGAAGTTTTAAGATCAAAGAGAAGAGACTTCGACAAACTCATTGAGCAGCTAGACTCTAAAAAAAATCTTCACCAATTAAATTTGGCCGAAACTCAAAACCTCAAGCAGATGCTTCAAAAACTGATATCAAATTCAGACCAAGTTGATCGCGAAATAAAATCACTCTCTCAGGAAAATGAAAATGTCCTAAAACTAATAAAGCGAATTACTTCTGAGTTTGATTTACCTCCAGAAATATCCTGTTTAGTTGAGTTAAAAAAAATCATCAGCTGGGCACAAAGTCTTTCTAGATCTCTTCGAGAACTAGAAAACTTAGAAGTTAATATAAAAGCAACCTCAGAAGCTCTCAAAGATTTAAATAAGAATCAGTCCAAACGAAGACAAGACCATAATATTTATCGCGAAGAAAATGGTCTGATAGATAACTTCATGAAGAGCAATAAGATAGACTACAACCCAGCCCAAAGGCTTGAGGAATTGGAGATAAACCAACAGTCTAGGAGCCAAGCTTATAATATTGCAAATGAATCTCTTAAAAAGCAACAAATCAAATATGCAGAGATTAAAAGCCGCTTTGAGTCTCTTGAAGATAATATTGAAATGACTGAAAAGAAATGTTTTGAAATTCAAGCGGCGATACAAACAAAGGCTAAAAGTCTCATCAAAAATGGACATTCAGGGCACGCCAATATTTTACCATTATGTGAAAAATTGGCTCAAATAGAAGTTCAATCTCCTCTTGAATTAATTCAAGAAAGTTTCACTTTATTGAAAGATTTTGTCATCGAATTCAAAAAAGACTTGCAGAATCAGAAGTCTGTTTTGACTGAGTACGAAGTTATTTTCAAGCAAAAAATTGAGAACTTAAAACGAATAACTCAACTTGAAGAACAAATCAAAAACCTCACAGCAAAAGAAAATAGACTTGAGGCCCTCAATATTTTAATTGGTAAGGATGAGTTTAGAAATTATGTTTTATCTCAAATTGAAGCCTTATTAATAGAGCAAACAAATCGCGAATTGCACAAACTTTGTGAGGGAAGATACAAACTAACTCAAACACATAAAAGAAATCGTCAACTTTCTGAGTTCATGATAGTTGACCATTATCATAGTGCACAGGCAAGAAAGGTCTCTACTCTCTCAGGAGGCGAAACTTTCCTAGTCTCTTTAGCGCTTGCTTTAGCGTTAGCGGAAATGACTCGAGGCCAGACTCAAGTAGATTCATTATTTATTGATGAGGGGTTTGGAACCCTCGATTTAGACGCTATTGATGACGTTTTAGAGCTATTAATCGAAATGCAAAACTCTGGGAAGCAGATTGGTCTGATATCTCATGTCCAGAAGTTAACTCAACGCATACCTGTTAATATTAACTTAATTAAATCAAATAGTGGTCTATCAGATATAGAAATTGTGATGAATTAATTCTCCTGTTGTCCTTTAATCGATTTGAAGTATAATTAAATCCAATTAGGAGGAGTAAGTGAGCCAATCAAATTTTGTAGAATTTTCTAAACCTTTTATCGAAGCATTAAAAGAAACCTTTGAGATGATGGTTCAGACTCAAATTACTCCACATACGCCTAAGATAAAAAACTCTCCAGTGGCCCACGGTGATATCACTGCTATTATTGGTATGAATGGTATAGTGGAAAAAGATGGTACACAAAAAGATTTTAAAGGTCTTATTGCCCTCTCTTGGCCAGAGCAAGTCTATGTAAAACTTGCAGGAAGAATGCTTTTTGAAGAGTACGAAGAGTACTGTGAAGATATCGCTGACTCAGGTGCTGAAATTGCAAATATCATCATGGGAAATGCCAAAGGTCAATTGGCCAATATTGGATATAAAATTGGAATGGCATCTCCAACGACTGTTCGTGGAAGTAACCATGAACTTAAGTACCCACCAAGCACAACTGTAATTGAAATTACCATTGGAACTGATATCGGAGATTTTTCTCTAGAGATTTGTTACCAGGAAGTTTAACTTAATTATATTTTAAATTTATCAAAGACCCGATTTCTTGATAAAAGATTTAAATTTCTTAATCGTTTCTAGATTGTAGTTACCTAGTTCATTGGTACTGAAAGCCTCAAATACATCGGCCCTAGAATGTCCTAAGCAAGTTAGCGCCCTATCGTAATATGCGCAAATAGAAATTATTTCTTGTCCAATATTCAAACTGCCAAGTTTTTGTGGAAATCCGTTACCTTGGTTCTTTTCCTCATGGGAATAAATTAGTTCTAAAACTAGCGGACTTACAAACTCTTTATCAACTAAGAAATTCTTCCCTTGCTCGGGGTGCTGTTTATAGACCTTTTGTTCATCTAGACTCATTTCACTCAGTGGTTTGAAATAAAGCTCCTGCACAGCAGGCTCTGATTTTCCATAAGCAACGTCATGATAAAGACCCGCAATACCCAAGGCTTCAACCTGCTCTGGAGGCAAGCCGATACTTTCCGCAAAACTGATGCATAAAGAAGCTGTGTTTACACTATGCCTGTGCATAAGTGAATCATGATCTTTATTCTCTGAGGCATCTCCATGATCAAAAATATTTTTTAGTAAATCTTCATTTGCCTTTAATACTTTCAATAAATTTTGTGATGTATTTGCAGCTGCTCGGTAAGACTTTATTTGCTCTGGATTATCGTAAATCCTCTCTGCTGTGGCTTCTCCGGCCCCTACCACCATTTTAGTTTTTTCTTCAGGTGGCATATTAGGGTCTTCTGCAACCGCACTTAAGCAACGATCAATATACTCTTGGTAGCTTTCTTCAGCAGCTTCATTTATAAATAATTTCCTAACTTTTTTCGATCTTAAGGACTCAATTCTATGCTGTTCGATATCGTAATTTCCTCTAACATACATCAACAATTTATGTGGCAATTCTATGTAAATATCGAATCCAAGGGTCACTCCACCTTTTAAGGTAGAAACTCTAATGGGAAGAAAATCACTTTTATCCATAGTAAAATTCTAACGCAAATATGGGATTAAATAAATATATATATAACCTGAGCGAATATATTTAATATTTTTAAAAAAGATTTAATGGCAATAAATTCATATAGCAATCTATCTATTTTTGGATACAATAGTAAAAAAGAATTAGGAGTAGTTACCATGGCCTTTAATCCCAAACAGAAAATACTGATCATTGATGATATGAGTACGATGAGAAAAATCATCAAAAACATGTTAGGAAAAATGGGTTGTGACCAACTTGATGAAGCTGAAGATGGAATTCCAGCATGGGATATGATTCAAAAAGCTCATGAAGCAGGTATGCCTTACGAATTTATCGTTTCCGACTGGAACATGCCAGGAATGACAGGTTTAGATTTATTGAAAAAAATCAGAGAAGATGAAAGGTTTAAGGCACTTCCTTTTCTTATGATTACGGCAGAAGCTGAACAATCAAACGTTATTGTTGCAGTTAAAGCAGGTGTGAGTAACTTTATTGTTAAGCCATTTTCAATCGTAACCCTTAAAGAGAAAATTGATAAGATCTTTCCATGAGCATGTTAACTGATCCAGATATGGAAGAAATTGTTCTAGGTTTCACTGAAGAAGCCAGTGCACTTTATGAGCAGTTAATTGAAATTTTGGAAGACTACGAAGATGAACCTGGCCAGAAAAAACTAGAAGAGTTTGGCCAAGTCATTGATAGAGTCATGGGTGCTGCAAAAAGTATTGAAGCAGAGAGAACTGGAAATTTTTGTGAGTTAGGAAAAACGATCTCATATAAAGCTTCTCAGTCTATGGATAATGAGCTTCTTAATATAGTTGTGGCCGTTCTTTTTGATACTGTTGAAATTCTTCAAAAAATAAACAAAACAATTATTAATCAAAAATCAGAAGTCCTACCAGATATAAACCTAGATCGATTTTCAACTCGACTACGCTGGCTGTCTGACAAATTTCAAAATATTGAAAGGTCTTCTGTTGCTATTGCCACACCAGAAGCTGATAAAGCCGATCAAAAGAGTATCGACGAATTACTTCAAAGTCTCGGTCTTTAATTCGCAGGTATCAAACCATTTAAACTTTCTAATATATGTTGGGGGATATTGAGATTCATATCCCCCATTTTATTTTGCTTACCTAAATTTCGAATCACTGCTATCAAGTCTAGCCCACCTGGCATTATTCCAGTTGAGCTCAAAATAATTTGCTCTGAGAGATTCAATATAAATGATCCTAAAGCAATATAGTTCTCCTTTTTTCCTCTAGGAAAACCATCACCTAAAGTATCCTCATGATGTTCCATAATTATCCGTTTTAATTCTTTAGAAAAAGGAAGATCAAGCTTTGATAAATAATATAGTGATAAAAAAGGGTGCTTTAAGTAATGCTCGTTATTCTTCAGTGTTTCCCACTGTTCAAAAACACTTGGAGGACACATGGAAAAACTAAGGTCTTTTACAAGTGCAGCTAAAATGATCTCGCAGATAACAAGTTCGTCCTTAAGGCCTAGTTCTCTAGCTATATAATAGGCCAAAATCGCATTTTTCACTGGATATAAGTCTCTAATGAATACATGCTCAACTAAAGCCAGCGTAAAGTTTATCACCGGATCTTTATCTAATGGAAACCCCAGAAGATCTGCCCTAACTCTAACTCTTAATGCCTCATAATTACCACTATGATTAATCTTTTGTATTGTATCCTGCAATTTGAATTCCGGATTTTTTAAGGCTTCAAATTCTTCCTGACGTTTATGAAATAAAGCCACCATTTTATAGCGTTTCAGGTTCCAGTTTTTGAGTTCAGAATCCGTAACACTTAGCTTGCTCATAAATTCCTCACGAAACTGCTCATGAATCTGAAGTTGGGCCCCTTTTTCAACATAAGCTTGCAGCTGAGTTTGATGTTCCTCTGTGTATTCAACATCTGGATAATTAAAAACAACACGTTCTTCAGTCACTGGGTCCAATAGGAATATGGGAAAGGTATAGATAGTTCCTGTCTTTAAAATATCTAGAGGGTAATTATAAAATACTATCTTCAAGAAAGACCCCCTTTGACATATTTAATAGTAGTTCAGCTTTTTTAGCATCCATATGGTTAGTTATAGTTTTCGGAAAGTGGGCAACAGCAAAACCAATAGACTCTCCTTCTTCATAATAAGGATAAATAAATTCATTCATATTCGCCTGATAAGTCTCATCAGACCAAGTCGGAAGTTCTGTCTTTTCCCACCGAACCTTATTTATGGCCTCAAACTTTTCAAACTCATCAAACAAATTTGGCCAGGTTTTTTCAGTTATACCATTGTAAGCTAATTGGTATTTTCCATCTTGTAAGGTATAAAAACAAACTTCAGCACTAAATTCTTTTAAAAGGGCAAAGTGAACAAACTTCAATAAAATTTGCGGTTTTTTAGCCGATTTCCAAATCAGATCATTATAAGTGATAAAGTATTCCACCCCATAACTATCAAAGTCTAGCAGAGTAAAGTTTTTTTCCAACGCTAGTTGATCACAATTTTTGCGTTTAACTTTTTCTTCAAGTTCAGCATTAAGTTTTAATTTTCCTTCTTTATATTCTCGGTGGAGCTGTTTATAATCGAGTACCGTTTCAGAACCAATTTTTTTATCTTTAGAATATTTTAGCAGTAGATCGTATTCTTCTTTTTCCGGTTCAATTTGTTTCTCTAAAGCTTTCCTTTTAGTTACTATTTCTTCAAAGTCGACAGATTTACTTTTTAAATTCTCAAGTGGCTTCGCAACAAAGGTAGATTTCTTTTTATTTTTTTCAATTTCAGTTTCTTCAAATTTTCCCTTGTTCTTATCTAGGTCAATAATGTTTTCTTGAAACCCTTTTTTTAACTTTTCTAACTCACCTAAATTCTCGTCAAATTTTTTAGGTCCTTTTTTATCCGGATCAACTTCCTGAAAATTCTTTTTCTTGGGCTTTAAATCCTCACTTAAATCCAATTCCTTATCTTTTACTGACTGATCTTCATGGAATTCATCGAAGGCTCCTCCCTTTTTCTTCTTATTGGGGTCAACTTCTTCGAAATTCTTTCTATCTTTATCGAAGTCTTGCTCTTCAAACTCTTGACCTTTGACTTTGTTTTTATCTTGCTGTGTTTCTTCGAAATTTTTACGCGGATTTTTGTCCTTTATCGACTCTTCAAAAGCTTTGGCTTTTTTACGTTTTAATTCCAATTCATCAAGCGTTAATTGTTTCTTACGCTTTGATTCTTGAGCTTCTTCGGTTTCTTTACGATCAACATTTTTTTTAACTTCTACAGGCTCAAACTTGGCATGTTTTTTTAGTTTGGGAATTAGCTCTGGTAGATCTACCACTTTATTTTTAGGCTTTAGTTTTTGTTCTTCAACCTCTTTTTTTGCCAGTTCTCTTCTCTTTAATTCGAGTTCGGGTAGATTTAGTTTTTTATGAGGTTTGATTTCTCTTGCTTGCTCTTCAAATTTTCCAACATCTTTGCGATTCATATCTCCTATAATAGGAGCAAAGGGATCATTTTTAGGTTTTCCATTAAGAGACTTTACCTCTTCAAACTTGCCTACCTCTTTTCTTTTCAACTCTCCAGGAGGTTTAATCTCTAAACTTTTTTTAAATGGATTATTTTTCAATACTCCAGTGATTGGCTCGAAGTTTGTTTTCTTTAAGTCAAGATTCTTCAGTTGAGGTGTGAACTCTGTGACTGCTTTCTTTTGATAATCGCTGAAGTTAGAATTTAAAAAAGACATATCTGTCTTATTTTTTTTCATCTTATAATTTGAGAAATTATCGAAGTCGTAAGTTTTAGCTTTTTTCTTAGAATTTTTCTTATCAAAATTAAAAAGTGTATCAGGCTTATCAAAAGCAAGTGGCTGGGCTCTTTGAATTTCGTTCTCTTTTTGTTTTTTAGCACCTAGTGTAGGAGTTTCACCTACTGCAATCTGGTTTTCTCCCGATTCAAACATACTGAAAAACATATTGATTTTATGCTTTAGGGTTTTAGTTTCAGTGGCTTCTTTAATCAACTCATTTAATCCTAAGGTTTGCATCTTAGAAAACAAATGAGGCGCCATAGTGCTTTCTTGAATGAGATAGTTTCGCGAGTTCTTATTTTTAACGAACTGAGAAAAATCTTCTAAATAGGTTCTTGATTTTTTAAGGTCCGAGGAGAACGTCACTGATTGCTCCAAAACTCCAATGATTTGACCATACTCATTTAAGGCGACTACTTCAAACACCATAAAATCGTCGTCCTCCTCCATTTCTTTAAGAAAATTTTGTAGCAGTGGAGAAAGCGGATGAATGAATATAATATTCTTCTCTATCATTAGTTAAATTATAATATGTGACTGCGAAGAAACAAAGTGATTCTAAGAACTTATCTTAGACCAGTAAACTGTGTAGATATCTCAATTTTTGAAGCTATAAACTAGGCTTAAGCGCCTTAAGTTGCCTCAATTTATCGGCTTCAACCTTAATCATGTAATTATAAAGGTACATAAAATGAAAATTCACAAATAGCTGAGTAAATTTCATAAGGTCTTTATCTGTATTAATTTGTCGGATAAACTCGCGAAGCTCATAATGCCTAAAATTCTTTAACGACTCACCTATGAGAAGTATAGTGAAGGTTTCGATATTTTTTTGGCGTTTTTCTAGTTCTCTTGTATCTATTATGGCCACGTCATCTTTTCTTCCAAGCATGGGAACAGTTACCAATCCTCCACCGACAAGTTCAATAATTCTTTTATCAAACATTTCTTTTTGTACAGACATTCCTAAAATATTATATACATTCTGAACAAGGAGCACGCGTGACTTTCGTAAAGCTTCAGGCGTATACTCACCTAAGATGATATTGTGGTACTCACCAAAAACATCGCGGTACAAAGTTAGATTCTTAACAACTTTAGGTAAGAAAGGATTTTTAAAAGATTTTTTAATCGCCTGCAATTTTTCTAAATCGAAGCTGGCCCTGATATTTCGTTGCAATCCATTGCGATAATCAACCGGATCAAAATAGTACCAAAATCCAATCTTATCAAAGAACATCTTCATCTCATATTCTAGCTCGTTAATTTCACCTGGAGATTTATATGTTTTGATCTTTTTAACGGAGTTAACAAATTTTGTGACTTCAAGAATTTCGAAAATTTTATCAATTTCTTGATTTTGCTCTTTAGAGCTTTGCGCAAAACAATTAAAGACTATTAAAATTCCTGCAAATAGTAGCTTACTCATTTCTATATTATGAGGAAGTTAAGGCCATTTGTGAAATGTAAGTTGATTTAAGCTGACTAAAAATGAAAAAAACTTAAGCTATATAGTATGGAATCTCGAGGTGAAAAAATTCAATGTCTTGATTGTTTGACAACAGTTGAACCCAAAATCGTCGATTCACGAGTTATTTGTAGCGACTGCAATAAACCCATTCAGATTTATATTAATTTGTCTCAGGAGAGCGCTAAAAGTCCCTCCCCTGAAACTAGTTATTCTTTAAAATTCGATTGATTTAGGTGTTCTTGCAAAAGGGATTACATCTCTAATATTTTGCATTCCCGTAATATACATGACGGCTCTTTCAAAACCTAATCCAAAGCCTGCGTGAGGAACCGTTCCAAAACGTCTAAGATCTAAATACCAATCATACAATGAGGTCTCTAGATTTAACTCGTTCATGCGAGCTTCTAATTTATCAAGATTCTCTTCTCTTTGAGATCCTCCAATGATTTCCCCAACACCTGGAACCAAAATATCCATAGCACGAACGGTCTTCCCATCTTCGTTTTGCTTCATATAAAAAGCTTTGATCGCCTTAGGGTAGTCAGTCACAATAACAGGCCCTTGATATTTTTCGTCAGTCAAAAATCGCTCGTGCTCAGTTTGAAGGTCAAGGCCCCACTCCACTGGATGCTCAAACGTTTTACCAGAAGACTTTAAAATATCTACGGCTTCAGTATAAGTAATTTTAGTAAAATTAGAGTTTGCAACTTTCTCTAGCCTATCCTTTAAGCCTTTTTCAATAAACTTATTAAAAAATTCAATTTCCTCAGGACAATTTTCTAGAGCATGTTTGACCATGTATTGAATATAGTCTGCACCAAGTTCAGCAATTTCTTCTAGGTCTGCAAATGCAACCTCTGGCTCAATCATCCAGAACTCAGATAAGTGCCTTGTTGTATTAGAATTCTCTGATCTAAAAGTTGGTCCAAAAGTATAAACACTTCCCATGCTACATGCATAAGCCTCTGCCTCTAATTGCCCTGTAACACAAAGAAAAGCTTCCTTTCCAAAATAATCTTTTTCCCAAATAACTTTACCTGACTTATCAAGTGGCGGTTTCTCAGCGTTCAAAGTAGAAACTCTGAAAAGCTCCCCAGCACCTTCGGCGTCCATTGCAGTTAATATAGGAGTGTTGATATAGTAGAATCCGCGCTCAGAGAAAAACTTATGGGTCGCTTGCGCCAACTCATGCCTCACTCTAAACACAGCACCAAAGGTATTGGTTCTAGGACGAAGATGCGCTATCTCTCGTAAAAATTCCATCGAAGTTCCCTTCTTTTGAAGCGGGTAGTTCTGAGGAGCAAGACCTAAGATCTCAACTTCTTCAGCTTGAACTTCTACTGGTTGTTTCCCTTGAGACTCAACTAGCTTACCTTTAATCGATAATGAAGAACCAGTAAGACATTTGATAATATTTTCGTAATCATTTACAGACTCATCAACAACTACTTGTATATCCTGTTGAGTAGAACCGTCATTTAAAACGATAAAACTGAAAGATTTTGATTTCCTTAAACTTCTCACCCATCCTTTAACAACGATTTCTTCACCGATAGGCTGATCTTTATAAAGTTTTTTAATAGTTGAACGCTTCATGCTTCCCTCTATATTATTTAGCTTGAAAATGTTTTAAAATATCTTTGACTTCAGTCCACTTCAGTCTAGGACCATACTGTTCAACTAGCTTTGAACTAGCTAATGAAGCGAGAGCTCCCGCACCAGCATAAGACTGCCCATTAGTGATCCCGTACAAAAATGCACCAGCATACATATCACCGGCCCCATTAGTATCAATAGCTGTAACTTGGTGTGGTTCAATATCGATAAACATCTCACCGTCCCAAATCATTGCTCCGTTTTTACCTTGAGTAATAACGAATTTTTTCGCATATTTTTTTAACTCTTCTCTCGCTGCTTTCAAATCCTGAGTCTGAGTAAAGTCTAGTGCTTCAGCATCGTTACAAAAGATCAGATCAAGTCCATCACCAATAATCTCAAGCATATTATCTCTGAAGAATTTAACCATATTTGGATCACTCATTGTAAGTGATGTTTTTACACCATTTTCTCTTGCCAGCTTGACCGCTTTAACAGCAGCTTTTTGTCCTGTTGGCGAAGCCACAAGATAGCCCTCAACATAAAGCCATTTTGAATTCTTCAAGGCTTCTTCATCAATTTGTTCTTCATCAAGCGTTGCAGTAATACCCAAAAACGTATTCATGGTTCTTTCTGCATCATCAGTTACCATAACTAAGCACTTACCTGTTTCACCTGCAGGCAAATTCTCTTTGGTATTTTTTGTATCAACACCGTTTTCTTTCATATCAGAAAGATAAAAATGCCCAGTTTCATCATCTGCAATTTTAAAAGAGTAAAATGATTTTCCACCAAACTGAGAAACAGCAATTACTGAGTTTGCAGCACTACCACCACATTGCCTTTTAATCTCACCTTTTTGCGCCTCTGAAAGCTTTGAAACTAATTCTTTTTGACGATCAGACTCAACCAAAGTCATTAAACCTTTTTCTATATTATTTTCCCCAAGAAAATTTTCATTAACAAGAAACTCCATATCGACTAGAGCATTACCAATTCCGTAAACATCGTATTTCATGAACAATCCTTTTTTAATCTCAGTGTTATATCAAATATGCTTAATTATTGAAATAAATATCGTAATGAGTGGACTTTCCTTCCACAGTAAAGCTCGCTCCAGCAATTAGCGGCGGCGCTTTTTGGCTGCGTTTAATCACTAAACGATGACATTTTTGCTTCAAAATAGTGGCGACTGAACTGGCATCTTCATCGGCTCCGATCAATTGGCGCATAAAGACCATTTCTTTTTTGCTAGCGGATTTCTTATTAACCGCCTGATACATAGGATCGTAATAGATCACATCAAAACTCTCATCTAAGCATGCAGAGTTCTGCTCTCGAAAATGAAGAGCACTGAGCTCCTCAAAATTTGCCATTGAGTTTACGATCAAAGCTTGAAGAACGGGGTTTCGTTCACAGATTGAGATATTTCTCAGTCCCAACGCCACCATCATTAAAGTATCAGACATTAGTCCTGCAGTGGCATCCAATACCCTAAGGTCTTTATCAGTATCCGTTTTAACACCTAGCGCCCGAGCGAGATTTTCTTGATAAGGAGATCGTTTGTAGAAAGTCTTTTTATGTTTATCTAAAGTTTGCTTCACAGCAATAGATATAGGTCCAACTTCACCATGGCTTACCTTCATTACGCCCTGGTCCATTTCGATGACCAACTCAACAGAAGTAAGAGGTGCCAAAATTTTGGACTCTTTCGGGAATTTTTTTTCAAAATGTTCAAAACTTACGGTTTCACCGTTGATAACAATTTGCATTGGTTGATCATGGCCTAAAAATTAATTCATTCAATATTTTTCTCCATCACAAATACACGAAAATATGCTATTAAAAAACAATAAAAAGGAATCAATATATGACTAATAAAAGAGAGCAATTCCCGCACTATATCGGGATTAATAAAGATGAGCAGCAAGCGATGCTTAAATCC
>JAYZFM010000014.1:0-29697 GCA_036336775.1 Bdellovibrionota bacterium
TAATATGATGGGGATAAGTTCTAAGTACTGTCCTACTCCTAAATGGAATGGTTGTCGAATCGGTCGTCCACCTAATGAAAACTGGACGGGTTCTACTGTAAAGCTTAAACCTAATAAAATTGAGCATTACGTGAAAGCCGAAATGGAGCTTTCAAATATGACTAGGTTTGCGAGAGCCGCACACGTTATGGATATTACGGCAGACGGAAACAATGTCAGTTACCAGAACGCAGTTGGTAGCAGTAATGTTAGTGTTGGTAGTAGTACCGGTAGTAATAATCTTAGGTCTTTAAGTGCTGGAGCTTCTTATTACCTATCTACATTGGAAATTATTGCCGTAAAGACAAGTTCGAAGGCTTTATTAGCTGGTGGTGGCTCTTCGTTTTTGGGTTCCACGTCAAGCTCTGTTTGGACTTTCGGAACTTATGCACCTCTTATCGCTATTGGTATTGCGATTGCTTTTCAGACGATTCTTAAGTGTGACGATGCAAGAAAACTTACACCAAAATATACTTGTGTAAATGGTTTTAAAGAACTTGAAAGCATTAGAATGGAAAAGAAAAAATTCAAATGCAAAAGCTTTAGCTGTGGTTGTAAGTGGCGTCACGAGGAAACTTTCGATGCGCCAACGATTGCTGAAATTGCCAAGTCTATTTCAAGTAATGTTAAATTCGATGATATGATAAATGCTGGAACTGTGTCCACAACAGAAGCTGAAGAGGCAGGGCAGGAAATTTTGGCTTTGATCGAGTCTATAAACAAAAGACTTGATGGAGATAGCGTAACGGTTCAAATAGAAATTCCTGAAGATGAATCAAACCCTGGAAGCAATGGTCTTACAGATCCTCTAACCCAGAATGTGACTTATGGTGGAATTCAAAATTTAACAGACTTCTATGCGCTTCATACTGATATTTACGATTCTGCAAAAAATAGATTTGGGTTTGAAGAATTTTATCAAATGGATTTAGATGGCAATCCAAGTGTTTTATCTGATATCGAAAAAGATGTGAATAATGCTATCACAGCCTTGAAGGCTAGAGTGAATAATGATGAGGTCGGACAGTGGAATGACTTGATTAGTGATGTCAATTCGATGAGTATTAGTACTTCGAGTCTAAGTAAGCTTGATAACTATTGCCAAGAGTACATAGATAATAAAGACAAGGTTCATTATAGCGGTGCGAATAGTAAGCCTTCGGCTGTTAGATCAAGAATTAACTTAAAGAGTCTATACACCACACTGATTAGCCAGAAACAGACGCTTATTGCTTCTTTACAGGCGCAAATCAGTGCCGCTACAAACCCTATTATTATAACTAATTTGACCAATCAAAAGACAGCGGCTGAAAATGATAAGTCGACTCTTGAGACTAAAAAGGCGCAAAGCCCTTGTGCAGCGATTGCGGGGATAAGTTATTAGGCTTTTAGCTATGTCTAAACAATAGACATGGTATGGATTTTATTCAAGTTGAATTTATAGGTAGCTCCCTTAGAAGTAAAATAAACTAAATTTTATTTTGAAGGAGCTCCTGTTGAAGTCTTTATATTTGGTAATTGTTATTTTAGTTTCTCTACCCGCATTCAGTTCAGTTGAATGTGTCTCTACAGACAGCGGACTTCATAAGGAAATCAGTCTCAATTGCCCAGAAAATGCTCAAGCTTGTAATGATATGCTCCAAGCGATCTCAGATCTTCCTGATGCCATAGATATCATTGAAAGGAATGCAGAAGGTAAAGTGATCTTAAATGAGCCTGTATGGCCGCAAGAGAACACCTATAAAGCGCCTAATAGACCGATAGTGAACGCGACTCTGAGCGATCTGACCAAATACTACGAACAAGAAAAAGAGATGATCGATGTGATGATGGAATATTGCCATACGGTGATAGCGTACTAGTAGGTAACAAAATTAAGACCTGTCACAAAACTATATTACTACTTTTGACTCTCGTGTGCTCAAGTGCCTTTAGTGCGCCTGAGGCGGTTGATTTCGATCAAAAGAAGACTGCGATTGAAAGATACTTCCAGGAAATGAATATGGAGGTCTATGGAACTTCTGATTCTTGTGAGGCCGTAGGTGGAGTCTATAGTTTAGCTGTTAATAATCGCTACCGAAAAGTTCGTATAAGCTTTCTTGAGCGCTCTTTTGTATGGCAAGTTTGGAAGCCAGAATATAAGGCCATTTTGCGGGTTGAGACTCTAAACCATAAAAATGAGGCTGAGTTTTCAGGCTTACTTATTAGAACATCTGCTGGCTGGACCCTAGGACTTCTAAACGTCAATAATACTCATCCCTATCCAACGATATCCTTTGAGACTTCCGTCGGAGTTGCTTTTAATAAGTATTTTCAATTTCAACAGGATAATCAATTTGGCATAAGTTTTTATCCACTTAAGTTTAACCGTGATAGAACAGTAGGACGCTCCAAAGACATTGAGCTTAGTTACTTGGATTATGAGTCAGGAAAAGATTTCTTTGAGCTTCATTCGAATCCTTTTAATTATAATCCCCCAGCAGTCTTTTTCAATCCAGATACGCAAGAAATGGGTGTTAATATTAACACCAAGTATGTCCTTAGAGTTCCAAATAAAATGTACGAAATGCAGACCAATCCTGTATTTGCTAACGCCAAAGAAAATAAGCAGTATACAAAAATGTTGGACCTTATGTATGAGCAATCACTCCAAATCGCCCGGGGTGATATGGGGCTAGCCTTATATTACAGCTTTATTTCTTCGAATATGCACGCTAGAGGAGCTTGTGGAGCCATTAATGGCTTAAGAGGACATACGATCGTCCCTAAAAGTTTATTTGATAATGAAATGTTTGAGGGAAGTATGATTGATTCGAGACAGGACTCTCTTCAGCATTTTTGGGCGTTAGCATTTTTCTCACATAGGTATCCAAAATCTGCTGTAAAGAAGTTTGGAGAATTAAGGGAAACACTACTTGAAAGTGTGTCTGACTCGAATGAAGAAAACCTTCAATGCCAATACAATTTAAATCTCAGTAAGATTGAAGGTGATAAAGATATACTCTATAACGATATAGGGCTAAGGTTCATTCAAGAGCTTGAAGAGGATATTTCTGTTCGCCCATCTGACATTATCAATTCTCCTGAATTTGATGACCGGAAAATGAGTTTGGGTATTACGCCAGACAGCGCTAGCCCATGGGTAAGTATTCCCTCTGAAAATATGGTCTCAAATCAAGTTATTAGTAGTGATGGAAAAGAAATCACCATTCAAGTCAGTTCTTTTCGAGCTTGTAATTTTACTAATCCTAAAGTCAGCCTGTACTCAAATGTGAATACCAAGCTTAGCTGTGCTTCAGCCGAAGTTGTAGCGGACGGAGAGATTAAAATTACCAATAATTGTTCAGAATCTGTTTATTTAGCTAGCGCTAGGCTTGTACTCGATTTTAAATCTAGTTTTGACAATACAGATATTCGTTTTAACGCCTATCTGAATCTTTAAAACTGTCTAAAATAACAACACCCCCTATTATTTCTACATCTGATATATAACTCCCGCCGATTTCTTATTAAAATTGTCCTATGAATTTATTGAATAAACTTAAAATGCTAATTGTAGTTGCAGCTTCACTTTACGTTTCTGCCTCTCAGGCACTGGTGATTGCTGAAATCGAACAGTTGAGTGCTAAGACTAATTTTCCTGAGGAGTTAAACAGAGAGGGGAGTTGTCTGGCCAATCTTGAATTTTCTCCAACTATTGAAATAATCACAACGGCGAGAAACTACAAACAATATATTTGCAATGTACCTCTCAAGTTTAGAGATACTAATAATAATATTTTAGAGGGATCTCGAGAGGCAAAATATCTGTTTAAAACCCAAGTGACTAAAAGAGATAATTACAGACCAATTCGTGAAACCTACAAGAATCTAGGTAGTGGCAATCGAGTGATCTATCCGATACCGTTTAAAATTTATAATAGCTACGATGGTATTTCTACTGCCGACGAAGAAGCTCAAATCCACGCTCAAACATTAGATATGGCTCCTACTAATGAAAACCTGATTAAGGCTTCAGAGCACGCTTGTAAAGTGATTATGCTAGAAGCACTTGGTGATGATTTTTGTTCAGAATCAGATAAGCAAAACTTAATGGAACATGTTCTAAGGGAGGAAATCTAATGAAAATTATCCCTTTGTCTCTTTTGCTTGTAGCAAATATATCTCTTGCCGAGACGGTTATTAATAATCCCAATATCGATGGGAAACCAATTGCTGCTTATGCAGCCGAACATACCTATCATCGAGAATCTTATCTTGATGTTAAAAATGCTTCTGCAACTGTTGCTTGTCAACTAGCTGGATATAATCGAGCAGTAATTGGCAAGTCTGAAGTTCAACTTATGACTAAAAGTCGTATGAAATATTTTGATGCTAATGATTTTCGATTGGAAGAAGCCTACGCAAATTATGCTGTTGATTTAAAACAACAAGAAATTCTCAGCCTTTGGGAGCGAGAGAATTCGTCTAAGAATATTATTGCACCATTTGTTTTGAAAGCTAAAACAAAAGGATTTTTTGGTTCAAGTGAAATTGAGCCAAAGAAAAATGGAAAAGTCACGGATTGTGAAAAAGCGAGTGTTTGTCGTAATCATGATGGCGGCTTTTTATTGCAAACAAGTCTTCGATCTAAAGGGTTCTATGAGTTCGACCTAGGAACACCGTTTATGAACGCCTGCTATAACTGGGGAGGAGATAGTGATAATCATTATGTTTTTACAAAACTTGTTTGTGAAGGTGCTGAACGATCAGAGGAAATAGAAAACTTTCATGTTGAAACTAATCACCGCTATAAATTAGTAGGTGCAGATGCTCCTATTGAGGGGACTGTGTTTGAAGATGCTGAACTGGCTTGTAATACAAACTTAGCAAAAGGCTCACTTGAAAAAGTTGAATCAGGAAGTTGCGATTATAATCCGTGGGTAAACACTGGTGGGCCTCCAGCCTTACTTGATACTACTGATCCGGCGATCGCTGCCATTTTAACAGGACGCTTAAGAAAGATACCAAAGAATATGCCAACTTGCGCGAGAGCTATCCTGCAAAAATATAGTTCAGTTGTTATTAAGCCTGAACATATTGGAATAGCCGGTGGTCATTTAAATTTTTGTGCTGATGAAGTCGCAAGAGTTAAAGAAGAGCAAAGAATGGATAAGTCTTATTGCGGGCTAACCGTGAAAACTACCGATTTTATGGGTATGAAGACAGCTTTAAAGATTGAGTTCTATGGAAATGAAACAGACACGCAAGATAAATGTGATGAATTATATCAATGTTTAAATCATAAAAGCTTAAATTGTGAAGAAGTTAACTTTTGTCCTCCACTAGGAGCGAGAGCTGACTCTAAACTTAATTTGCCGAAACACAGATAAAAAACCAACTAAGGAGTTGAAAATGAAAAAAACTATTGCCGCAACATTACTTGCTTTAACAAGTTTAACAGGATTTGCTTCAGAGAATCCAAATGTTTATCTTGCTCAAGAACTTGATTCTCAGACAACACTTTCTAATGGAAAGTCAGGTGGGTATTGTATCACAAAAGCATATGCATCTGTCGCTGATAGAAGTCTTAACTCAAAAACTAGAGGTGGATCTTCGTATACTTGTACGATTAATTTTAATGCCATCACTGAAAATAATGAGTCCATCACAGGTGCTAGAACCGTTGATTATTTAGTACAAGTTTATCAAAAATCATCAAATGATTTAGGTCAGAAAATGCAAGATCATTTTGGGTTCTATAGACTTGATATGGGTATAGCTGTTTTATATTCTCCTATCGCTGATGTTGTTACTGGAGGGATTTATAATACCTTTAGTTTTCTTTCAGACATTTTTACAAAAGATATCTTTGAGCAAGAAATTGATGCTCAACCGGATATGTTGGAAATGAGACAAGCACAAATGGCTGCTTGTCAGGTTGCGATGTTAGAATTAATCCCTACAGCTTGTGAAGAAAATCAAGAGACGATTGCTACAGTCGTGAGTAACACGCTTGAGATGATGAAAACTAACGCTGAACTTTATAACAAGATGATCCCGGCTAAAAAATAATGAAAATATTTACTTTTGCACTTTTATTTAATTTATTTGTAAGCTCAGTAATGGCCAGTGATTTATGTTCATTGGCCAGAGGGCTGCAAGACGAAGATTCCTCGGACAAAGTTCGAGAGACTATGGAAGGTCTAGGTGCGGAAGTTATCAGTAAAAGTAAATTTCGAATAAATAATTTACAAGTCCAAGTAGGAACTGGCACCTGCCAAGTTGAAACAAAGAAAATTAAAAACTTATTTTCTTGTTCTCGACTTTATCTTGGTGAAAATAATTCTACCTTCTGTGACTATGAGAATTCACAAATCGAATTCGATCAAGATACAAATTTTACCAAAATGGTTTATCAAATCGATTCTGGAGCAAAAGCGAAAATGCTAGATCCAACGCTTCTATTACGCTTCAGAAACAAAAAAATTAGCAGCTTACCTACAAAAGGCTATAGTTTTGAAATTGATGACACACCTGTGGAAATAGGTACTGGAAGCACTTTGTCACTGACTGTTTATGGTGTTCGTCATAATTGTGATGCGGTTTATATCACTAATAATACATTAGAATGCGATAAGAGCATTGTATTTGAATACAATCAGTAAAAATTAGACTTAGCCCTTCAACTTATTGTATTTCTAAATAATGAAATACTTAATCTCTATATCCTCTATCTTAGTACTTCTCTTTGGAAGCTCTGCTGTACATGCAGACGCGCTTGATCAGAAACTTAATGAATATATCAAAGCATTCAATTTCGGTACTCCCATGCCAACAAAAGCTAAAAGAGAAGATTTATATAAATTAGGAAAGGCATTATTTGAATCACCTCTACTTAGTGGAAATAAAAATATCAGCTGTCTTAGCTGTCACGCTCCTGAATATGCTTCAGCAGACGCTCTACCGCTTGCTTTAGGTGAGGGCAGTCAAAAGCGCAAGCAAACAAAATCTACTCAATTAATCTCACGTCATACGCCAGCACTATTTAACGTTTCTAATCAAATGGAGTTTTTCTTTTGGGATGGGAGAGTTAGGTTTCACAAGAAGTTTTTCGAGTATGAGACACCAAGCGAAGCGCTAAATGGAGAGTATCCTGAGGCATGGGAGATAACTGAAGTCTTAGAAGGAGCCCTGTCCGCGCAAGCACTATTTCCTCTTATTGATGCAAAAGAAATGATGGGCACAAATAATGAAATCTCAAATCTAAAGTCTGATCAGGACAAATGGAACGCGATCACTCAGCGAGTTTTGAATAATAATGAACTAGCGAAATTAGTAGAGCGTGCTTTTCCAAAAACAGAGTTTAGTTCTATCACTATTGGCCATCTAGCTAATGCTATCGCTGAGTATGAAACCCATAAATTTGTCAGCAATAAGTCTTCTTGGGATAAGTACCTCGCTGGAGAGAAAGCAGCTTTAAGTAGAGATGAAAAACGTGGTCTAGTCGCATTTGTAGAGAAGGGAAAATGTGTGACTTGCCATAATGGTCCTTTGTTTACCAATCATAGCTTTCAGAATCTGGCAGCTCCTCAAATGGGTGAGGGGTTTGATATCCATAAGAACGATGAAGGACGTTTTTACGTCACGAAAAAACGTGAGGATCTCTACCGTTTTAAAGTTCCAAGCTTAAGAAATGTGGCTTTAACAGCGCCCTATTTTCATAGTGGAGTTTATGCTAGCCTTGAAGATGTGATTGATCATTATGCAGGTGGAACACAGTCTTTGGATCATTATAACCCTAGTTCTATTTTTCAAAAATACGGTGCACACTATTTGAGAGAGTTATTTGTTGAGACAGGGGAATATAGGCTATTTCGTAAAAAAGAAGATGCTCATCCTTTAATCAAAGGTAAGCAAATTAGACTTAGCTCTGAGGATAAAAGGCTTATCTTACTGTTTTTAAAAAAATCTCTGACAGATATTAATTTAAATGAAGAACTTCTCTAGATCCGGTTGTTTCATTTAGAATGTGAATAGTATTATTTGAAATATGATCCACTATTAAACGAAGTACGTTATCAAACTTTTTTGGCAATTTATAGTCATTAGATTCACGGGTCTCTAGATTATACTTTCTTACAAAATGTTTTCCTTTTCTTGCCATATGAACAGTTACGACCTTGTCACTTACACCCAGGACTTTAACTTCTTTTCTATTATCCTCACTTTCATTTGCAAGAATAATATTACTTTTTATGATAAACCCTTCTTCTATAAGTGCTTCGTTGGAGAGGTAGATCGTAGATGAATTGGTTTCGAATGGTATGGTATTTAAATATTGAGTATATCTTGGGAAGCTACCATTTTTCTCTTGATTATTGATTTGAGGGGGGTGGTGCTTTTGTTGAAATAAAACTTCAGCATTCGCTAATGTGCTCACCATTAAAAACGACAGTAAGAGATACCTTGTGCCAAGTTCAGAGAAAATACTAGTGCTAAGTGCCAGTAACTGCGAACCTGAGAAGTAGAATTCTTCGAGTTGTATAGAATCTATACAATTTCTTCAATAGCTGGTTAAAAAAGCTTCTTTAGCGTTATCATTTATTTGAAGCATTAAGTTTCTTTGCTCTTCAGTAATATCATTCATATCTAGGATATCTTGTCTTGCTTGCTCAATCTCATCTAGACGATTCACTTGGGTAGGCATCCTTAAGCCACAAGCGAGTTCGATACTTTTTCTTGAGTTGTCATTTATTTCATACATCAATGACTTTTCAACTTCTGTGATGCCTGTTAGTGATTCAATATTTTTTTCTAATTCAATACTTTTCTCTAATTCACGCTGACAGTCGTAAGCGTAGGAGTTGAGAGCTGAAGCTAATGCAATTATTGAAAATACCTTTTTCATACTTTTCTCCTGACCACTTGGTTACCAAAGTTATTTTCTGCTTTCTACTAGTAAACTGGATTTGTAGCTACTTAAAATGTAAAATTTTCTGACTTTAATGTCATCTTTTGCAGGTGTGAATACGAATGTAGATATTCAAGTAGATACAGAGCACCTGCACCTACAGAACTAGAAGTAAAAGTTCTTGTGAGGAAAGTCTGTATTGATGACGGAAATCATGGAATGCATAGTGATGATATTGATAGTTGTATTGAGTTAGAAAATGATAAATAACGCCACCTCGAAATTGTCGAAAAAATCAACACCCAATGTAAATGTGGCAATAGGAATCCTTTTAAATCAAAATCTCTAGTAGGATATAACAAAGAAATTAAAACTAATCGGGTAGTAATATATTAATTTTAATTAGTAAGGAAGGAGATCAAATGAAAAAAATGTTTGTAGGATTAATGCTCTTAGTATCGATGTCATCTTTTGCCGCTGATGAGGCGACTTGTACAACTGTAATCCTTGGCGAGTCTCCAGTTGAAAAATCTGTTGATTTTTCAACGATGGAATATGATGAGTTAGGTTTTAAAATAGTCACTTTGTTGGAAAAAGATAATTATCAGTATACCGTTGAGGTTAGTGAGGATAATGATGGCCTAACGATTAATGTTGGTAGTGCTAGTGCTGATGGGATATATGTTTCAGAATTTTTAACATCAGGAAGTGCACCGAGCCTTTTTCACAATAAAAATTCCGTTGCTGTTAGTTGTAAGTAAATTCTAATATAGAAAAGACCTGTTGAATGAACAGGTCTTTTTAGTTGAAGAGCATGCAAGACTCAAGAGCCGTTAAGAAAGGCTGCCAGTGGCAGGCTTTTAGGCGAGTGTCGGGTGATTTTGCTGAATGAAGTTAGTTGCATGCCTTGGAAGGTCGGAATTTTAAAGTAGCGGCATGCAAGACTTGGCCACTTGCCGTTCGCTCCTGCTCACTAACGTGGCCTTCCCTCGCAAGCTGTTCGCTCGCATCCGGCTCGCTTCGATAGGCTTGGTCGGCTATCCGCTTGCTCCCCTTCAAGTCTTTTCCATTACTGGCACAAAAAAACCCTTTAAAGATATTCACTTACGTTCATATCCCTAAAGGGTTTTATGGTGGAGCATGCAAGACTTGGCCACTACGGTTTTCGCATCCAGCTCAAACCTGCGTGGCCTCCCCTCACAAAAGCTGCCGTTCGCTCCTGCTCACTTTTCGCCTGATGGCGCGCTTTTGCTCCCCTTCAAGTCTTGATGAAAATCCGGACATAAAAAAACCTCTTTTAAAATACTCACTTACGTTCGCATTTCAAAAGAGGTTTTTATGGTGGAGCATGCAAGACTTGAACTTGCGACCACCCGGTTATGAGCCGGGGGCTCTAACCAACTGAGCTAATGCTCCTTCAGTCGAGAGATTATATTACAGAACTCGAAACAGTTTGAAAATAGGTGAAATGTCTTTGTGTGGCGCAAAAAACTTAGACAGCTGGAGCGGCGGGATGTAATATGCGCCCATGAGATTCTATAAGTATTCAGGCAGTGGTAACGACTTCGTTTTTATTGATCACAGAGATGGTTCAGCTCGAATAACACCTACTTTAGTTCAAAAATGGTGCTCAAGGCGAGAAGGGATTGGTGCAGATGGGGTAGTCCTCATAAGTAGCTCCCAAAAAGCAGACTTGAGTCTTCGAATTTTCAACTCAGACGGATCGGAAGCCGAAATGTGTGGTAATGCCACCCGTTGTGCAGTCCACTTCGCGCATGATGTACTAAAACTCAAAGAAGAACCTAAATACACTATTGAAACCATGAATGGACTATATGAGGGAGAGGCAGTGGATGACACCCTCGTTCGAATTAAAATGACTGAGCTCTATGATGAAGGCTCAATCAATATCGATGATCTCTCTGGTAAAAATGCCCTCTACCTAAACACAGGTGTTCCTCACGCTGTTATCCAAGTAAGCTCGGTTGAAGACGTCAATGTATGTGCTGTCGGATCAGCGATAAGAAATGACGTGCGCTTTCCTAAGGGAACGAATGTTGATTTTTTTGAGGTCGTTGATTTACAACAAAAGACCATTAAACTTCGAGTTTACGAGAGGGGAGTGGAAGATGAAACCCTCTGCTGCGGAACGGGAGTTATGGCCACGGCTGTAGCATGTTCAAGATTTTTTAATTGGAAAGGCGAGATTACTGTCTTTGCTAAGGGGGGAACCCTGCAGGCAATTGTTGAAGATAAAGACCTATACTTTCAGGGGCGGGTGAAGCTTGTTTTTATTGGTGAGGTCGATGAGTAATCGTCTCGACCAAGAAATGATAGAGCGAAAGCTCGTATCAACTCGCTCACAAGCGCGTATGCTTATTAAGCAAGGTGATGTGAGCTGTGATGGTGTGGTGACGCTAAAGCCAGGTCAGAAGGTAGGCCCTGAGACTCAGATCGAAATTAAAGCAGATCAACTTTATGTCAGTCGAGGTGCTTATAAATTAAAAGCAGCGATTGAAAATTTTAAGATAGATTTCAAAGGCCTTAAAGTTGCCGACTGTGGAGCAAGTACGGGGGGATTTACTCAAGTGCTACTAGAAAACGGAGCCGAAAAAGTGTTTGCTCTTGATGTAGGACATGATCAGCTTGCTGAGCCTTTAAAAAAGCATGAAAAAGTAGAGAATATTGAAGGGGTTAACCTTAAACATAGCTATGAGCTTTCAGAGAAAGTTGATGCCTGTGTTGCTGACCTTTCATTCATATCTCTTACTTTAGTCATTGATACCATGAAGTCTTTTTTAAAAGATAATGGTTTTATGGTGGTGCTCTTAAAACCACAATTCGAAGCTGGTAAAGCTCGTATTGGTAAAAATGGTTTAGTTGATCCCAAACATCATCAACAAATAAAAGATGAAGTTTTAAAGGCCCTCTCTGAGAAAGGGCTTAAAGTTATTGATACTTGTGATTCACCAATTCAAGGTAAAAAAGGTAATACTGAATATCTTGTTCACCTGTTACTTGATTAAATACTATACTGCTACAGAGCAACTTCGTAACGAAGACGAAGGGAGTTAATCGAATTAACTTCTTTTATATCATAGGTTTTGGCCCTAAGCTCATCTGTCATATATTGAAAGGTAAAGTCCATAAAGAAACCACCATCCATTTTATAGCTGAAGGTATTAGACATATCGAACATATTGTCTCCCCAGTCTGTGGAGCCATAAGGGTTTTCTGAAAAAGGCGCATAGTAGAGGTTAAATTTTGTCGAAAGATTTTCAGTCACATCACTGTGAAGTCTCATGATAAAAGTATGGCGATATCCCTGGCGTTCAAATAGAGAATCCGTATAGGGGTTGGATAGGTCGTTGTACTCCATTATATCTACAGTCGGTGCGTAGCTTATATCAAAGAAATTATCTTTTGGATCTTCTTCCCAGAAATGATATCGAAAACCAATTGGGGCCAATCTTAGCCATTTATGAGGATAGTAAATTCTTCCAAACTTCTCGCGGTCATACCTAGCACTTGAAACCATACTGATGTTTTCAGTGATTCGATTAATTTGAAAATCTAGTTGGTAGCTAGTTGATTTAGTCTCGTATTTATTGGATTCATTGAGTGGGTCTACAATTTTTCTTTGACGCTCAATCGCCTGCAAACTGTAGCGATATTTCTGTCCAAAATTATAAATTCTAGCACCGTAGTGACTCTGCTTTTGATCATACAAGCTCTCAAGAGTGTAGGGCGAAAAGAAGACTTCGAAATAAGTGTTAGATAAATCGCGCTTAAGCTCTTCATCATCAAAATTTTCACTGATAAATTCATCAAACTTCGTTTGCTTCTTTTGTTCAAAAACTTCTGATCTTCTTACTTCTGTAGGAAGGTCGTATTTTACAATTCGATTATCTTGAAGCTTTACTTGCTTCAACATTTTTTCATCATTGTAGGTATTAAAATAGGGACTGAAGTCCACTCGTTTTAGTTTCGCTATATCCCTTGGAATTTTACTTTGGTTGATAGAGCGAAGCTGATAGATAGCATCCTTACTAACAAGTTCGGGTCTAGAGACGCGGTAGACTCTGTAATGACTGACTAGCAATGAGGTTTTAATACAGATCCCTCTTGCGATAAAGCCGTTGTCGTTAGTGAGTTTTATATGATCATTTCTATGGATTCCATCTTCAAGGCCTCGGTTAAGAACGAGCACATTGTAATCATAGGCTTTAAGAATCTGAGTATCCATCACGTCAGTTGATTCAAGGGCAAAAACTTGTTGGATGGAAAATAATAAAAATAATATCAGAGACTTGAGCATATTATTATTTTAATGGATATGCTCAAATCTCTCTTGAAAGGGAAAATCTTGACTAGTTATATTTTAAAACGGAATGAATGCGCTTGTCGTTTGATGCCATAGAGTTGAGAAATTGTAGATCAATTAAGACAGCTATTGCTTTGATCTCGTAATTATTCCTCTCGCAAAGATTGATACAAGCTTGGAGTGTTCCTCCTGTGGCCAGTACATCATCTACTAGGACAACTCTTTTAGGAGTATCATTTACGCGCATCTCTAATTTATCAGTTCCATACTCTAGAGCGTATTCTTCACCGATCACTGGTGGAGGTAGTTTTCCTTTTTTCCTGATTGGAAGAAAGCCCTTACCTTTTTGTAGCGCCATCGGTGCCCCCAAGATAAACCCTCTAGATTCAACTCCAAGGACAAGATCAACTTCATCCCAATTAATTTTTGCACCCATATCGGTGATAACAGTTTCTAAGTTTTCAGATAGGAGGGGAGAGATATCCTTAAAGACGACACCTGGCTTTGGAAAGTCAGCTACATTATGGATTAACTTTTCGTATTCCTCTTGAGTCATTGTTTTATCCTTTTGTTTTTGCAAACAAGATAAAACTAATTTACAGGTATTTCAATGGCCGGATTATCAAGTTCAATAATATCACGAGGGACTTTCAGAGAGCTTGCGACACCTCTTAATTGCTTCCCATGGTTTGATCGCCACTCTTTGTCTTTTTCATAAAGAAACTTCTGCTTTTCAACATCTTCTTTACTAATATGACCCTGTTGGACATGGCGTTTGAGAACTTCTTGATAAAGCTCAGGTTGCTCTAGTACTGAATCGTCGGCAAAGATACTAAAAGAAATGAATGTCAGTATAATCATCAACTTCATATTACTCTTATCGGCTCATTTTAAGATCTGTTAAGTTATTATGCGCCTATCAGGAAAATAACGCTCCATGAGATGTAACCGCCCGAAAATACGTTTAAGCTTCCGGCATCAACCTTGCAACTTAAGAGTGTAAAGGGGTAATTAAATGAAAAAACTTTATGTGCTTTTAACAGCTCTATTCGTATCACAAGGCGTATCAGCAAAAACTCTGGTGAGAATCAACGCCATTGGAGCTTCTCCAAGAGGACAATATGTAGCGTTCGAGGAGTTCGGATACAAAGAAGGGCGAAAGACTCCATATTCAAAAATAAGAGTGATGAATGTTTGGAAAAATAAATATGTCGAAGAGCCTGTTCAAGTTATAGGAACCAAAAAAGAGGAAAAACTAGAAGAGGTAAGAAAAAAGGCCAAAGATTTGGCCCTAAGAAAGTTTAAAAAATTTAATATTGAAACCTAAGATATCCAAAGAAGAATCAAAGTTATTAACACTGAGTAGGCTGCAAGAAGGAGGTAGTATTTCTTCCAGTCTACTTTTGAGCCAAGCTTAGTGAGCGCGCCTCGTGACCAAACTAATTGTTCACTTGGGTAGTCAGTATTTTTAAAGGACACTAAAAAGCCCACTCCAAAAGTTACTACAAAACCAATTGCATTCCACCACAACCAAGAAATCTCGGGAGCTTTCACCCACAAAATTGCATTAAGGATAAATCCGCAACCAAAGCCTAAAAGCGCACCTAATTGATTACACCTTTTAGTTAATAGACCTAATAAAAATACACCAAGGATTGGACCATTGATAAGAGAACCTATTTTGTTGATGGCCTCAATAATTGATTCCGCAATATTTTCGACATAGAAAGCAAAAACCACACAGAGAATTCCCCAAAAAACGGTGAGAAGTTTTGAATAGAGTAGCTCTTTTTTCTTATCAATTGTTGTAAATTTTTTGATGATGTCTTCTATTGTGGTCGCAGAAAGTGAATTGATTGTAGAATCTAATGATGACATGGCTGCGGAAAATAGCCCCACCATAAAAATGCCAATGATTCCCACTGGAAATTCTTTTAAAACAAAAATAGGAACTGACATATTATAATTGGGAGTTCCTTTATCCGTCTTGGGAAGTAGGTCGATAAATTCCGGAAACTTTGCAACGTATGCAGCAATACAGATTCCAAGAAAACAATAGGTAAGTACAAGTGGAAATCTTAGTATTCCATTCACAAATAAACTTTTATTAGTGTCATCAATTGACTTCGTTGAAAGCTCTCTTTGGACTTGAGTTTGATCACATCCATAATAAGAGGCATATAGGAAGAACCCTCCAAATAGCATTGGCCAAAAGGAAAAATTCTGTCCATCTCCTAAGCCTGTATGACTGAAGTCAATGGCATTAACTCTATCAGCGCTTACGAAATTCATTATGTCAGCCGGCCCACCTAAAAGACTGATGGCCATATAAATAATAAGGAGAATTGAAACAAATAAAACTCCCATCTGGATCACATCAGAATAGATTACTGCTTTCATCCCCCCTATTGAATCATAGATAATAGTGATAATTCCAAGTCCCACGACTGACCAAAAAAAACTCACTCCAGTACAATAGGATATAACTAGAGAGATACCGTAAACTGTAACTCCAGTTGCAAATGCTCTCAAAAATTGAAATAGAACACTGAGAACCATTCTGGTTTCAGGACCAAATCTTAATTCAAGATAGTTGTAGACAGAGATTATTTTAAGAGAGCGAAAGAAAGGGAGCATAAACGCCATAACGACAATCATGGCCAGCGGAAGAGCTATCTCGTACTGCAGCCAGACAAGACCACCCCCTAAAGTGAACGCCACAAAGGCTGGAGCTCCCAGAATGCTATTGGTAGAGCATTGAGTGGCCATCGTAGAAATAGCAATCGGAAAAAATCCCGTATCGTTTCCACCTAAATAATAATCTTCTTCATTTGATTGTCCGCGGGAGAGATATACTGAAAGTCCTATCATGCCCATGAGGTAGACTGCGATGATAATCCAATCAATAATGTGTAAGCTCATAGTCTCTCCTTATTCATGACTAAAAATAGAGCTGCAGTCCATGAAAAATTTGTTGCTCCTAATCCCGAACCATCAGTGGGACTATAGTATTCCCTAAAGCCTTGCTGAGTGATTAAGTTTTTGACTGAAGCGTAAAGCTCTTCAGGAAACAGATTCCAAAAAAAGAAATTGGTATTAATCCAGACAGGGCCACGCCAGTAGCAGACATCGTCAAATTTTTTGTCTGCTTTACTATAGGTCGTGAGACCAAATTCTGTTAGATGTTCTTCTTTCAAAGTTTGAAGTGCTCTGTCTCTAATTTGAGGATCTAACTCTTCAATTAGGACTGGAAAGAGAGAGGCTAGAGTTGGTGAAGTATAATTCTCTTTTCTAAGGGAGTCGCGGTATAGGAATCTTCCAGTTTGGGGATCGAAAAAATTCATCAGCGATGACTTAATTGCACTGGCCCTTTGAAGAGCTTTTGTTTCGAACCCAAACTTTTTGGCCATCTTATCTAATGCCAGCTCACTTAAATAAAGGACGGTCGACATAAATGGATCATAAGTCAGAAATTCAGTTGGACTGAATTCATTTGTTCTTAAATCTTGCACAAGCCGAAGATATTTTTTGTATTCAAGATCACTGGGTCTTTCATCTGGATTTTCTACTTTCTTTACATCAACTCGGTTAAGTTCAAACCTAGACTCAGAAGAAACTGCCTTTAATGGCAGGTCCCACGCTGGAGAGTTATCCATACCGCTCTCCCACGGATGAGAGATGGCCACAAGGTTGAGGTGCTCTGGATCGCGATGCTTGTAAAAAAAGAGGTGCGTTTTTTCAAGTTGTGTGAGGTACTCCACCATTCGATCAGACTGAAGACCTTTATCAAGCAGGTAATCTAGTCCTATCGCCCAAACTGGAGGTTGAGTGATCGTTGTACTTGAACCATGCCCCCAAATATCAGGCCCTGGAAAATAATCTTTCAGGTGATTTTTATCGAAAACAATATGCGGAATCATCCCGTTATCCCAGGCACTATCAAGCTGATAAGCTAATTCAGCTTCAGCTCTGTTCATGTCGATATGCGCCCAGCCCATTGCTGCGAAAACGGAGTCCCATGCCCACATATGAGGGTAGAGTTTACTTGAGGGAATTGTCATTTTTCCACGATCGTTCTCTTTAAGAACAGATTTTGCTGATTCAATTAAATTTTTCATGAGAAATAATTTTTTCATTGAACCGGATAATTTTCAAGTGTTTATCTTGAAGTTAGCGGTTGAAATTCATTTGAGACAAGTGATTCCATAAATTTTTAGTATTCGGCCCAAGTATTTTATCAAGTGCGCGTATTAGAAAAATTGGAATTGAGTTTTCTTGTATACCTTTTATGTCTGTTATTTTAATTAGAGAGCCATTCATTAATTTTTCTCGCACTTGGTGTTCTGGTAAACTTCCCCAGCCCAGTCCAGTACTGATCAATTGCTCTTTCATAAAGAGGTCTGATGTGTACCAAAATTGCTTTGAGAAAGCTCCATATACTAAACCTCGCCTCTCAATAACTGAACTTTGAACAACTATTTGAGGTAAATCCTTGAGGGTTTTACTCGTGTAACCTAAGTGTTTAGGAGCAATAACTGGAATGACTTTTGTTTCCATTATTTTTATTTTTTCGAAACTTTCTTGCTGGTTAAAATCTGGTGCGATGGCAAAATCTACCTCATGACTTTTTAATTTCTGAAAGACGCCCTCTAGAACATCGATATTTAAATTTAAACTTGTCGTAATATGGGGCTCAAAGAATTTCTCGAGGAGATTTGAAATAGTTTCTATAGGAAAAATGGCTTCAACACAGATGTTAATTTCTGTTTCGAAACCAGCTCCTAGTTCTTTTCCTATCGTTTCTAGATTTTGAAAACTCTCAATTAGGTTGAGTGCCTGCCGGTGAAAGGTCTTTCCTTGAGCGGTTAGCCTAGGTCTGTATTCTGAGCGATCAAAGATTTGAAATCCAAATTCTTCTTCTAGTTTTTTTATTGCAATGCTTAAAGATGGTTGGCTCTTATGCATTACTTCTGCAGCAGCTTTGAAACTCCCGTATTTAACTATGGTGTCTAATGTAAGTACTTGATCATACGTCATAGTATAAATTTTTTTTATATTTTTGATTAAAAAATAATAATTTCATTTTATCTTTTTTGCTCCGATAATCAAGGTGTGATTAGGAAATAAATCTGTAGGAGGATATATGAAAAAACTAATTTTAACAGCAGCAGCATTAGCACTAGTAAGTTTTAGCTCTTTCGGAGCAGAAGTGGATGTATCAAAAAGTGAATTCAAGTGGACTGGAAAAAAAGTAACTGGAAAGCATTATGGAAAAGTTCCTTTGAAATCTGGAACTGTAGAGATGAAAGATGGAAAGCTAGTAAGCGGTGAATTCGTAGCAGACCTTAAAAACTTTACTGTAGATGATCTTGAAGGTGAGTGGGCACAGAAGTTTTTAACCCATATGAAAAGTGAAGACTTTTTTGAAATGAAAAAATATCCAGATGCAAAATTAAAAATCAAAAGCGTAAAGGGCAATAAGGCCACAGGTGATTTGACTATTAAGGGTAAAACCAACGAAGTTAAATTTGATATTAAGCAAGAAGGAAATACTTTTTCAGGTAAATTAGTTTTCGATAGAACAAAATTTGGAATGATTTATGGTTCAGATTCGTTCATCAAAAACTTAGGTGATAAAGCGATTGAAAATGATGTAACTGTTGATTACAAATTTGTTGTAAAGAAATAAGACTGCCCAGTGATGAGATTTAAAGCCGCTACAGCTAGAGGAATTATTTCGAATGGAGCGGTTTTATCTCATCATACTTTTTCTTTTGGAACCTATATAGACCTTGAGGGGATGTGTTTTCATCAACTCAAGGTTTTGTCTTTTGAAGTTTTTCCACCGCGCTCATTTTTAAATTTAGAAGCTAAATCAGATTATTGCCTCTGCCTCATTCAAGTAAGGGGAAGTGTGGAATATCGAGATAAGGAGATGAAGTTCGCTGTAAATAAGGATAATCGCTTAGTTAAAATCGATAAGAGTGTAGGAACCTGTTACACGTTATCAAATGAATTGAATGACGCTGCAGAGATCTATCAGGTCTGGCTTAAGGGAAGTTGTGCCGAAGTTGATGATGTGAAAATATGTTCCTTAGCGAAAGACAGGACTCTAAAAAAACGAAGCGCTAATAAGAGGATTTGGATTCAGTGTTTGCATGGAGAATTGACTGTCGGTCAATTTAAACTTGTTGCTGGTGATGGCCTTGCTATCGAAGATGAAGAAAACGTTGAAATTAAATCTAGCTGTGAAAGTGAATTTATTTGGATCCAGGTCCCCACTTCCTGATCCCAGGAAGCGTGTTATACAAAATAAAGTGATAGAGTCTTTGTGGAAGTAGGGTGCGAATAAGTTTGAATACGATCGCATCGAATGTTCCTGCAACCCTAAGAGGGGGATTTTTACTGTAGATTACTTTAATCACTTTATCTGCTACATTCTCTGGCCTAGATGGAGATAGCTTCATGAGTCTCTCTATAAAGGTCGACATAAAATGATAGTGGTTATGGTAAGGATCACGAACTCTTTGAGCTGAGTCTGCACTTTTTTCGGTATGACGAACAAGTTTAAATGAGTCCGAATTAATAAATCCGGGCTGAATTAGCGTGACGTTAATATTCCAAGGCTTTACTTCGTACCATAAACTCTCGGAGTAGCCTTCTAGTGCCCATTTAGAGGCTGAGTATATTGCCATTGTCGGCATGGCCATCATGCCTCCAACAGATGAAATATTAATAATTTTACCTTGTTTTTTTGCCCTCATAAATGGAAGAACTAGCCTTGAAAGCTCCATTGCTGCAATAAAATTTGTATGTAATTGCTTGATACGTTCTTCGGCCAATACATGTTCAACAACAGCTCGGTATGTGAAGCCCGCATTATTAATTAGTATGTCTACCCCTGAGAGTCTTTGATTTACCTCTAAAATTAGGTCTTTTCGTTGATCTTCATTTGTTATGTCGAGTGGTCGTAGCCAAATATTATCAGACTCAACAATGCCTTCTTCTTTAAAGCGAGGAAGAGAACTTTCACGAGCTGTTAAGACCAGATGGAAATTATGGGACAAGAGCTTCTTGGCCAGAATAAGGCCTAGACCTGAACTTGCACCAGTAATAAGAATGACCTTAGGCATTTGAGCTGACATATTATTTATTATAATCAAGACTTTGCAATAGCGAAGCACTTTATTAGAATTTGGGTATGAAAACTTTTTTGTTTAAGAGCAAGCATTTTTGTAAGCTAATTGGCAGACTACTTATAAGTGCTCCTTTTATTACTCTTTCTTTTTTCGGAAATATCGTAGTTTTTCTTTTCGCTCTTTTAATTTTTCAAGTTGAAAAGGGACAAAACCCAAGAATGGAAAGTTTTTTAGATGCCCTATGGTGGAGCTTTTCGACGACTTCAACTGTTGGTTATGGTGACATCACTCCTGTGACGGCAGAGGGCAAACTAATAGGAATTTTTTTGATGCTTATCGGTGTTGCAATTTTTGGGATTTATACCGCGCTATTTGCCAGAGCGATCATCGATGACGACGTCTACATGAATTAGCGTAAGATACTCTCTTTATCTTCATCAGATTGGCGGTAGAGAAAAATCAGTGAAAACAATGTCATAAAATTAAGAAGGAAAAAACTCAAATATTGAGAGTAGCGAAAAGTTTTGTTGATATCTGCGATGTTGATTTTTTTGGAATTCGAAATGACACGATTGAGTTCTTCCTTCACTGTATTTCGAAAAGCATTGTTGATAACTTCACAATTTATCTCACAGTTTCCGTATTTACTTAGATAGTTGTGATTATAAGAGCCAACAGTAGTCCAGTTTTCATCGATTAAAGCAATTTTTCCATGAACCATACTCTGATCCCAAAGGAAAACTTCAAAACCAGCTTTTAGGTACCACTTGAAAAAATACTCTTCACAAGCATGTACAACAGCATGATCGGACATTGCACTAAAAATTAGGGTAACCTTAACTCCACGTTTAGCAGCTCTTTGTAAAAGGTTAAGAAGCCTCTTTCCCGGAAGAAAATAAGTGGCCAAGATAACAATTTCATCTTGGGCAGTTTCGATGGCGTTATAATAGCTTTTAGTGACTTCTCTGTAGCGAAACCCCCAGTCGTTTTCAATCGTTTTAATAACAACTTGATCAGATACTTGATGAGAGTAAGCTTTAAAACTTTGAAGCTCATCTTTTTTGTGGGAAAAATATTTTAGATAATGCCTCACAATTTTGAGGTAAATATTATGAACTTCTTCTCCCTGAACAAAAACAGAGTAATCAAGCCAAGGGCTTTCAGTTGTAGGACTGTTGAAACGTTTTGCAAGGTTAATACCACCAATTATGCATTGAGTGTTGTCGGCGATGAGAACCTTTTGATGCATTCTTCTCGCCAGTCGGTAAAAATGGAAAATTGGCGTGAAGTAGGCAAAGTTAACACCACTATCAATTAGACTGCGTCTAGCCTTGTCACTAAATTCTTGAGAACCGAAAGCATCTAGTAAAACATAAACACTTACGCCTCTTTCGGCTGCACAAGCAAGGGCATTTACCACAGGAGTCGTGACTTCATCATCTTCAAAAATATAAGTATGAAGCATGATAAAATGCGTGGCCCCGTTGATAACTTCGAGGTTTCTTTCGATAAAAGAATCTCCATTGATGATAAGATCGATCGAATTTTTTTGAGATGGTTTTGTTTTTATAAATCTACCTCTGCGAGTAGAGGAAGATGATCTGAGATCGATTTCCATGGTTTGGTTTTTAAAACCTGAATGTTTCTAATATTAATTCCTCTCGTGTACATTCTATCTAGGCAAAGCATCGGTAGTTGGGCCGGAAAAGTTTTAGCGTATTGTCCATGTACAAATTTATGAGCTTCTAAGAAATTGTCTTCTTGAATAAGGTAATCGCAAGCTTTTTGGTTCCAGTCATTAAAATCCCCAGCAATAATAATTTTAGAATCATGATCACTTTTTCTTGCAATGATTGCTTGAAGTGCGTCGTATTGCTTTTCACGACCTTTTTGAGTGAGGTCAAGATGAACACAATAACAGTCGAGAAATTTATTTTCGACTTCGAGGCGACAAAATAGGACACCTCGTTGTTCAAAACTATTAGTCGAAATATCGATCGTCTCGGTTTCAATAATTGGGTATTTGGACAAGATAACATTCCCGTGGTGACGTTTGTCATAGACTGCGTTTTTAGCGTAAGCAAACTCACTCCATAACTCATCAGCTAGGTACTCGAATTGATTTTCGACCCAATCTTTTTGAGTCTTGGCCAGCTCTAAATTTTCCCCCACAACTTCTTGCAGAAAAACCAACTCAGGGTGCATATCCCTGAGCTGATCTTTTAAGTATTGAATCGTAAGCTTTTTATTCGACCAGTTAAAACCTTTATGAATATTAAAGGTTAGAACTCTCATTTCTCAATTATTGCGGTCACGCCCATTCCACCTGCTGTACAGATCGAAATGAGACCTCTACCACCACCATTTTCATGAATGAGTTTAGCAAGAGAGGCAACAATTCTTGATCCTGTTGCTGCAAAAGGGTGTCCGAGAGCAAGGGAGCCACCTTTGATATTTAATTTACTCATATCGATTTCACCAAGAGGTGCATCAAGACCTAATTTAGATTTACAAAATTCTTCAGATTTCCATGCATCAAGTGTACAAAGGACTTGAGCGGCAAACGCCTCGTGTATCTCATAAAAGTCAAAATCTTGTAATGTTATTCCTGCTTGCTTAAGAAGTCTTGGAACAGCATAAGCAGGAGCCATCAAGAGACCTTCATCGTTAACGTAATTAACAGCTGCAGATTGAGCAAAAGTTAGGTAGGCCATAACTTCTAAATTATTTTCTTTGGCGTATTCTTCGCTACAAAGAAACACACAGCTCGCACCATCTGTAAGTGGTGAAGAATTTCCCGCCGTCAGAGTTCCTTTACCCGAAGTTCTGTCAAATGCAGGTTTAAGTTTTGCCAATTTATCTAGAGACGTCTCCCTGATTGTTCCATCTTTTTTAGCACCTTTGAATTCCACCACAAGGTCATCATACCAACCTTCCTTATAGGCTTTCTCTGCGTTAGCTTGAGATTTAAACGCCAGTTCATCTTGTCTTTCACGAGAAATATTCCAAGTTTTGGCCATGTCTTCACAGCTCTCTCCCATGCTTTTACCTGTACGTGGTTCTTTAATTGCTGGAAGTTTTGGCATTAATTCTTTTGGCGTAAAACCTTTAAGTGCCTTAAGTCTATCAGGAAGAGATCTCGCAGCAGCAAGTCTAAGTAATCTGTCTGAGAATGATTTTTTAAATTCAACTGGCACATCAGAGTTTGTATCAATTCCACCTGCAATTCCACATTCAATTTGTCCAAGTGCAATCTTGTTGGCAATCATAACTGCAGCTTCTAGTGAAGTTCCACAAGCTTTTTGAATGTCTGTAGCCGGAGTATGGGGAGAAAGTTTTGAATCCATAACCACTTCACGTGCAAGAGCAAAATCGTAGGCGTGTTTATTAACGGCACCTAGAATTACTTCACCAATTTCTTTGCCTTCCAAATTAAGTTCAGAGACAAGAGAAGCCATTGCTGGTTTCATTAAATCTTTGAGCGGAATACCCATATATTTAGTGCTTGATCGCATGAATGGAATACGTTTACCTTTTATTATACAAACTCTCATTTGTTGTCCTCCTAATCAGATATGGGTAGTATTATCCCATAAATTTATAGAAGGAGAAAGCAATGGAGTTTTTGCATACGATGATACGTGTTAAAGATTTAGATCGAGCCTTAGACTTTTTTTGTACGCATTTAGGTTTAAAAGAAGTGCGCAGGAAAGAAATAGAAGCAGGTCGTTTTACCTTGGTCTTTTTAAGAGGTGAAAATTCTGAAGCCGAGATAGAGCTCACTTATAATTGGGACCAAGAAGAAGAGTATAGTTTTGGGCGTAATTTTGGACACCTTGCATTTAGAGTTGACGATATTTACGCTACTTGTGAAAAACTGCAAAGCGCGGGTATTACCATAAATCGACCTCCACGAGATGGGCATATGGCCTTTGTTAAGTCTCCGGATAATATTTCTATTGAGCTTCTTCAAAAAGGTGATGCGCTTCCTCCCAAAGAGCCTTGGGCTTCTATGGAAAATACAGGCTCTTGGTAGGTTTAGCGGTTTCCAAACCCAATTGAGAAACCGAGGGCATACTGAGTATCGTATTGCTCAGAAGATTCGGCATTTCGATTATAAATGAGGGTCGCTGACGCATTTAGTGAAAAAACACTCGCTAAATTAATCGTGACCCCAGTACCTGCATAGGGGTCGAGTTGAGCACCACTAGAAGTTTTGTTGGTCTCTCCATTTTGACTAACCTCAGTCGTTGTCTGCCTGGCCCTCATTCCTCCACGCATATAGAGGCTGTAGAATTTTCCGGCCAATGGTACTAACCTTAGACCAGCTAATAAATTTTGAGATTGAGTTTTTACTTTATAGCTATCAACTTCGTTTTCTGAGTTTGATTGATTGATTTCTAGTTCACCAGCAATTACATAAGTACCGTAAATTCCCCGAATACCTAAAATGATATCAGTTCTATAGCGTGAAGGTTTTGGTTCAACTTGTAGGGTTCTTTCAAAGCCATATACTGGCTCAATCTTCGTCTGAGCGGCTTCGGCTGATGTAAACAAAGTAAAGCTTAGGGGGAAGAGTAAAAGTTTTTTCATTACTTACTTCCTGCTTTGATAGTAAAGCTAAATGAGTATCTAGTGTCATACTTCTCGGATTCTTCAGTCGCATTTTTGTTATAAACTAAGGTAGCTCCTGCATTGAGGGCAAAGTTTTTTCCAAGCACAAAAGTCAGCCCCGTTCCTGCATACGGATCAAAATTAATTGGGTCTTCTTCTGTTCTGTCTTCTCCGGCTTCTGTGATTTCTCTTTTTAATTTTGAAGCGCGAGCACCAAACCTTAAAAATATACCTAGCATTGAAGTGTGAATAGGGTAGGACCTAAATCCAAGTAGGGCCTTTTGTGAGCTATAAGTAATTTTCATATCATCATCAGGAAACTCTTCGGTATCTCTCGAGGTATTTACTTCAAGTTCAAGCGAAAAAAGCGGAACGCCATACAAGGCCCTGGCACCGACGAAGGTTTCAGTTTTATATCTTGCTGGTTCCGGTAAAAGTCTCTGGGTTCTTTCCACTCCATAAACGGGTTCAATTTTTAATTCTGCAGCTAATAGAGGGAAGGTAAAAAATGTCAGAAGTATTAGTAATTTCATATGTTTATTTTACCTAAAGGGGAAGGGCACCTAAACAAGGTAAAGATTGCTGATATAATCAAGATGTCCGCTCAAGTAGCCGAAAGGATGTATGTGAAGGGATTAATCTTAGTGCTTTTTAGCATTCAAATATTTATGGCATCTGCTTATTCTCAGTCTGATTCACTCAGGTTTGATGAAGTTGTGGATAGCTTGGCAGCATCAGACTCTGATTTGTTAGCACCAAGTTGGGAGCCAAAAACCCGCTGTGAGCATTGTATTGAAGTGGGAGAGCCTAAATCCTGTGTAAATAAGGAAGTTATTCAAAAAAGCTGTGTTGACCCAGTAAGTCCTGAGTCTGACTATTGTTTTAATGGACTATCGATTAATCAAGATATTGGTAATAAAAATTTAATGCTTCATCTTTGTGGTGATGATTTCTACCTTCCTAAAGGAGTGCGATTGCAATTTGGGAGTTGTGAGCTAGGAGAAAAAATTATTACCGAAGAAATTAAGTGTTACTGCCAGTATCAAAAAGCAGATGAATCTAATCCACTCGCTTGGCATTGTGAAGGTTTGGTGGAATTCAAATTCTAAGTTATTGAAAAGACCGCAAAATTTTTGGTCATCTGATATACAGACCCTGTAAAAAAGTAAGCAAGTCTTCGAAATTTCACCTCAAATGGTAGGATTTAGGGATGAAAATACTTATTTCTCTAGCACTTAATTTGCTTATATTTACTGCCTGTACTGGCGGAGGTGGCAGCGGTGGGGGAGGAAAAAACTCAGCCTCAGATTCCGCGATTAAGGGTACAAAGTCAGTAAAAGCAGACTTCAGAGTTGTAGGTGACGGCAATTTAATGTCGAAGTTGAAATTAAAGCTTAGACCGGAGGTAGGTCAGTCATTGATAGTCAGCGAAGAAGTGAGCTCAACCAATCACACTGAAAGTGATTATACATACTATATAGAAAGAGTAGTGAAACCACTCGGTAATGCTTTTAAAACCTTCTACTGTGCTTACTCCTCAGTAACTTACCGCTTAACAGTTTTGAAAGTTGAAAAAGCGACATTTTTGGAAAATTCAATGTCTGTTATGATTCTTAAAGAGCTTCTAGATTACGAACTTATCGATCTTACAGATGCAATCGATGTCGATTATAAAGAAAAACAATTCAATAAAAACTCTGAGTGTAGCGATTTAAATTACCCTGAAGTTGATTACAAAATTTTTACCATAAAAGATGATCAAGCTCTGGCATTTAACTATGAGAATCGAAATTTAACTCATATTGATACACAGGAACAAATTGACTATTGGCCAGCTGAGAAGAAAGAACTTTTAGAAGGGGAATCTTCATATGAAAAAACGATTATTGAAAAATTAGATATTAGCGAAATTGCTATAGAAACTATTAGTGATGATAACGGTCGTAGCTATGATACCGTGGTAAGATCGCGAAAAACTGGTGATACCTATTTGGGCGAAAGTGAAAAACCTCAAAAAATTAGATATGATTCCAAGTTGAAGGTTGAGTCTAGATACGTATTTAACTCGATTTATCCTTGGCTTGAAAAATATTATGTATTAGAAGAAACCACTGGGAAGAGCAGAACGAATACGAAAACGAAGACCTCATACAGACTAAGAGAAGTAACTAGGTCTGAAGTGATCAACTCCACTAAGTATTTAATGGATCGTTTTGGTCTAACAATTGATCAGCTAAAATAGTCTCTTTTTACCTTTCATTGCGAGCATTTTTAAATCTTTTAAAATGTTAGCATGGGGTATTCTATTCAAAATAATCGAGGAGCGAGTCTCACAGAATTTGTGTTGGTTTTTCCAACTCTGATGCTGGGAATTCTTTTCGCCATCGAAATGTCTCTTTTAATGGTAGATCAGCACCTCTTATCCTCTGCAACCCTCGCCTCGGGACAAAATGTCGTGAGAGCACTTACTGAATTGGGACCTGAAGGGGAAGCTGGTGTGTTATCACTCAATTCACTCAATCGAAAAGATCAACTTGTATGCCAGGGACAAAACTGCTCGGAGGAAGGGTACCTTCTGTGTGGTGATGCAATTAAAGAGCAAATTAAAAGACGAGCTGCCTTTGTTATGGCCTCAACAGCTCCTAGTGTTGGCTCAGTTCTATCTGAGGTTGGCATTCCTCTACCAAATCTCTCTGCAAGTGTTGATGGAAAGTATAGTAAAAATCTTTTACGAATTATCGAAGGCACGCCTGCAGCTTATTTATTTACCACTGTATCAGATTGTGAAATGCGACCTGAGGGATTAAAGATAACTCTAAGGTATTACCGCTCTGGTAAGACTCCCTATATCTCTAGCATCCTTTATGGACTTTATGCTCTGAAAAAAATTACAGATTCTAATGATGGTTACCTTGAAACCTCACTGGATGAAAATTATTTCGGGGTTAGAGCGAGTAGTCCGAAGCTTATGCAGGCACGAGATAAAGCTCTTGAACTGGTAGATTCATTTGAGCAAATGAATTTTAAAACAAAAGATATGATGAATGTGATTTCAAATCTTCCTGGTGAGTTTGGACCTTTAAAGGATGTCCTAAATAAAACAGAAGCTTTTTCTGATGGACTTGAGGCGGTAGTTAGAAGATCAAGAGAAGGAATTAATAATGCTTATTCACAGGCCAATGACCAAATAAGGGCCCAGGAAGGACTCCTCACCACCATTCTCTACGCAGTACCTGAAAACTTTCAAGTGGTGCCGATGACTAAAACCATGCTGATTGCCTGGCCCAAAATCCAAGTCAATCGAGAAGATATAGGAGAGTTTGGATCTATCTTTCATACCTTAAAAGATGAATGGGCAGATTGGGCAAAAAACTTGGCTGAGCTTCGAGGGATTAACGATAACGAAGTCGGAGCACTTGGGGAGAAATACTTTAATGAATAGAATTGTCTCCAGCCAAAAAGGTGCTTATCTCGTTGAGTTTATCATTATTATTCCCGTTATTTTCTTTTTGGTTTACGGAACTCTTCATCTTAACTCTAAGTCGGAATCGATTATCTATATTCAGCAAGGAATCCAAAATCTACAAAGTGATATTGATGATGATCAAATCACAAACAGCGATGAAGCTATAAAGTCAGGCTTTAAATACGCCCACTTCTCACAGACATTAAAAGAATTTCAAGAAGGACCAGAGCTTAAAGCTGCTGTAAAGCCATTTGAAAAGAATGGGACAAAAACGATTGATTATCTTGGCAGTGATACTTATAAGACCTTTTTAAAATTACAAAACGGAGTCGCTAATATAATTTTTGATAGTGTGATCTCAAATCTTGCAGAGCAGGGAATATTCTTTGATTCTGTTTCAGAGATGAAGTCTGAAGTCTATGAGTATATTGAGTCTGAATCGAAGATGATTTTTGATCAGGAGTTTGTAGACCTATCCAAAGCTGTAAGTGATACCGAATCTGCCATCGTACCGTTGAAGTATTTTGAACAGGCGACTTATGCACCCGAAAGTGGTTATCATCCAAATGAGAAGCATGATAATTTGACGGCTCCTGGAATTGTTTATGGTTTTGCTTCTTCAAACGCAAATCATTGGGGAGTTTTTTCAAATCAGTTTTATTCCGGTCGGAAACCTCGAAGTAAATATCGGACTGAAAATTTTGTTCTTGGATTAATTGGAACATTATTTAGCACAACAGAAATTCTTTTAAGTCAGGTTGACGATAAGTTTTTAGACGACCTCTATGCTGATAAAGATGAATGGACCCGTAGTGAACTTAAGAATCAGTATAATAATATGACACATGCTCAGAAAAAAGAGTTTATTAACCGCCTGAAGAGGGATGGTCAAACTGATAACGCTGATGGCGGAGAGTTAGGATTTCTTGCAAGAAGGCTATTATCCAGCACAGGCCTAAAAAAAGGATATACCCTAAATTGCAGTTTTAATTTTAGAGTGAGTTCAAACTGTATTACAACTTCTATGTATGGAACAATTCTTCCCATTGCAGCTATGATTGTTGTTATTGTTAAAGTTATCGGTGCTGGTGGTGCAAGTGTGGGAGATGAAGCTGTTCAGCTTTTTAAACAACAAATCAGACAGACTTTAACTGGTATGGTTACCGATCTCGGAAATCAAATTAAGGATCAATTTGCAGAGAAAATTAAAGAGAGTTTTGAT
>JAYZFM010000015.1:0-23021 GCA_036336775.1 Bdellovibrionota bacterium
GCAAATAATTTATCTTCCGATAAAACATTCACCTTACAAAGCTTATTCATTAAAGTTGATTTACCGGCGTTGGTATAACCAATTAAAGCTGCGGTCACGACATTATTTTCTCTGCGCTTTCTTTGCTCTTTTCTTGAAACTTGAACTTCAATCAATTGCTTTTTTAAACTCGCAATACGGTTTCTAATAATCCTTCTATCAAGTTCGAGTTGTTGTTCCCCTTCACCTTTTAAACCAATACCACCTTTTTGTTTTGAAAAGTGAGTCCAAAGTGTCTGAAGACGAGGAAGCATATAATTAAGTCTCGAAATTTCTATCTGAATTTTCGCATCTTTTGTTCGCGCGTGTTGAGCAAAGATTTCTAGAATGACAAGGCAGCGATCAAGTACTTCAAGCTTGGTGATTTTCTTGATGTTTCGCATTTGACTGGCGGTCAGTTCAAAATCAAAAACTAAAACATTCGAACCTTCAGCTCTAGCAGCTTCTGCGATCTCTTCAAGTTTTCCTTCGCCAAGAATCGTCGCCGGCTCTAGCTTTTTCTTATTTTGATAATGTTGTTCACCAGCTTCAATTCCAAGCGTTCTCAATAACTCACGTAATTCATCCAGAGACGTCATCGTTTGGTTGATGTCTTTGTGAAACTCAAAATTCTCACACACTATACTTACTAATGTAGCCTTGTCGTCACGACTTAACTGGTATTCTTCAAAAGTACTCAAATTGAAACCTCAATATTATCTAATAGGCGAGTTTGCCCTAGTTGGAAATTTCCTAGTATCACAAGAGGTGAACTCATATCCAATGGAGGAGTGAGGTCACTTTGCTTTCTAATGGAAAGGTAATTGAACCTTTCATCGTTTTCCAAAGTTTGTTGTATATATTCTAATGAACCTCTAAGGTCCTTTTCGGTGATAAGTTTTTTCTCAATAAAACTTAGCGTTCGGTAAAGTGTAATCGCCTCGTCTTTTTGTTCCTGGGTGAGGTATCCATTTCTTGAACTCATTGCCAGGCCACTGACTTCTCGCTCTATTTCTACCGGGTGGATTTCTAGTGCCGGAAAATAGTTTTTGGCATGCTCAGAGATCAGTTTCAATTGTTGGTAATCTTTTTTTCCAAAAAAAGCATGGTCTGGCATTACGATTTCAAATAGCTTATGCACAATCGTCAATACACCATCAAAATGACCGGGACGTAAATTTCCTTCAAGCATATCGGCAATTGCCGGAGCTTTAAAATAATTAACTACCTCATCGCCATAAACCTCTTTTGTGGTCGGAGTAAAAATAATGGCCTCAGGACAAATGGATTTAATTTTTTCTAAATCAGCTTCAAGTGTTCGAGGATAGCTTTCAAAGTCTTCCCCTTCACCAAACTGAGTAGGATTTACGAATATGCTAACGATATGGTGATCACAAAGCCTGAGACTGTTCTCTAAGAGTCTTAAATGACCCGCATGTAGGTTTCCCATGGTTGGTACAAACCCAACCCTGGAGCCCAAATTAAGCCTCTCATTTTTTAATTCTTTAATCGTATTAATTACTTTCATTTAAATACTGATATATTTTACTAGCTAATTGTTTTTTTGTTAAAAATTCTTTTTCCCCTAAAACACCGTCTTTTACGAAGAAATAAATATTTGCGTCAGCTTTAAAACCCTTTAATTCTGATTCAATTCCGTTAGATACCTCATTTGCAATCAGGAGGTCTACTGGTTTTCGCTCGATTTTCTCTTGCACAACTTTTTCTGTGACTTGAGTTTCTGCTGCAAAACCTACGATCTTTTGTTTGTCTCGAAGTTTTAAAACCTCTTTTAATATATCCACGTCCCATTCATAATCAAAACTTGGACTATCTGCTTTTTTTATCTTGGTGCCGGCCATTTTAAAGGCAATATCGCTGATCGCTGCTGGAGAAATATAATAATCGCAGTCTGAAAAATACTTTTGAACCTCGGCAAACATTTGCTTTGTCGTCATAACTTTCACTGCATTAAGGTTAGGATTATTTAAAAGCCCAAGTGGGATGTTCGTGTCTTCCCCTGCTATCAGATCCACTCGATGACCATTGGCCAGAAATACTTTGGCCAGATCAATCCCAGTTTTACCTGAAGATGGATTCGTTAAATACCTTACCGGGTCAAGGGGAGCTTTAGTCGCACCCGTAACAATTAAGGCTTTTTGTGTTTTTTTTTCAAAACTAAAAGCTTCAAGAAACTCTACAATATCTTCCGGCAGGGGAAGCTTTCCCTCTCCCTCATCTCCGCAGGCGAGTACACCTGAAATAGTTGGATGAATAAAAGTACGCTTGAGAGCAGTTAGCCTCGCTAGATTGTCTTGAGTGCGTGAATTATTTAGCATCGAAGTATTCATTGCTGGAAAAATAATTTTATCTTTGTCTTCAACACTTAAAAAAAGAGAACTCAGTAGGTCATCGGCCATGCCATATGATAGTTTTGCCAAAGTATTTGCCGAAGCTGGTGCGATTACCAATCGATCCAACCAATGTTTTAAATCGATATGAAGAATTGTATCCTCACGTTTCCTAAAATCATCATCATAGTTATAAACACTTTCAGCACCTAAATACTCAAAGATCTCTGGGCGAACAAATTTAGTAGCTCCTTTAGTGAGGATAACTTTCACTTCGTGGTCAGCTTTTAAAAGACCTCGCAAAACATCACAAGCTTTATAGGCAGATACTGAACCGCATACCGCTAAAACATAGTTCATGTGAGCATCCTTTTGGCGATAAAACAAAGAGATCGGTGAAGTAGCTCGGCGGAATAGGCCATTTTGAAGTCACCTTGAGTTTTTAAAAACTCAGCTAGTCTCTGTCCACTTCCACCTGTGAGGAAAATATTTTCAGCGTGAAATTTTCTTATGATACCTAATATAGGGTAGTGGAAACTAGCTAGCATCCCTTGTTCCATTGCTTCTTGGGTAAAAGTTGGTGGTTGGCTACTTGCTTGAGCCTGCATATTTATTTCAACTTTCTTTAAATGCTTACCATGGGTAAATGTTGACCTGATGGCCTGAAGTCCCGGTAAGATAAATCCGCCTTTGTGGCCTTTCGAATCAACGAAATCAATTGTAGTAAACGATCCACTATCAATAATGACTTTGTTTTGTTGATTATACTTATAAAGGTAATAAATAACGGCAAGTCTGTCTTCGCCAATACTCTGAGTGTATTGGGTTGGCATGTCGATATAATTTCCTTTCGTAAAAAATTTTCTTACTAAGTGAAAGTTTCCTGGTATTTGATTAAGAAATTCGTCATCGACTGAAGATACGAGGATTTTAGAACCTGGAAATTCTTTAACGACTAGGTCGAGGTCCTGAAAATCACCTTTGCGGATAAATTTTTCATTATCATCAAATAATGCGTAGTTTTGGTGAGAGTTACCAATATCAACAGTAATAATCATTGTAAGTATTTCTCGATTAATTCTTTTTTCATTTGAAATAGGTTGGCAATAGGCTTCACAAAACCGGGAGCTTTTTCTCCCATTCCGAGAAGATCATTTATAACGAGAACTTGTCCATCAACTCCAGTTCCTGAACCAATTCCTATTGTTGGAATTTTTATATTGGCGCTGATATCTGAAGCTAAAGTTTCTTCCACAAATTCAAGCACGACACTAAAGCACCCAGCAGCTTCTAATTTTTTGGCTTCATCCATTATTCGAGTTCTAGCGGACTCGTCCTTGCCATGTTTAAAATAGCCGCCTTGAGAGTGAACTGATTGTGGCTGCAGTCCAATATGTCCCATAACTGGAATTCCCGTTTCCACTAGGCGAGTAACAAGGCTCAGGTTTATAGGATTTGCGCCTTCGATTTTAAGTGCCTGTGCTTTCGTTTTTTGGAATAGATCAATTGCATTTTTTAAACCGTCTTCGAGTGTTGCATAACTTCCAAAAGGCATATCAAGAACGACAAACTTATCTGGAGCTCCTCGAGTAACAGCAGCACCAAAGATTTTCATTTCATCAAGAGTCACTTCTACTGTTGTATCATATCCAAGGACTACATTTCCAAGAGAGTCACCAACCAAAAGAAGATCAATCTTAGTTTGATTAAACATAGAAGCTGTTTGATAATCGTAGCAAGTTAGCATCTGTAGCTTGCGCCCTTCAAGTTTAGCTTTTTGCATGGAGCGGATGGTGTGAATCATAATGTGTCCTTTAGTGATTCGTAAGTTTTTTGCAGGTCTTGATTTTTCCAAAACTCTTTCACTTCATTTTTAAGAGAATCGATATCGACCTGTTGTAATTGGTGGTAAAAATCATCTTGCTGAATTTCTAGTAGCGCTGTTTTAAATTTCTCTTCTAGCTCTGAATCAAAAATACGATCGCGGCCAATCTGTGAACCGATCAAAGCGTTAGGGCTTATTAATTCAAAAAATGCCTGCGGCCCTACTTTTAGGATCGTATCTATAATAAGTTTTGACTCATAGAAACACTCATAAAAGGCAATCTCTTTACTATAGCCTTTTTCAATCAAAGCGTTGTAGGCAAGAAGAATACTGTAAGGAAGAGTTGAGCATAAAAGAGTTTGCTCGGAGAATAAGTCAGCTTGAGTTTCTTCTTCAAAGCTTGAGGGATAAAAATTTGTCATCCCAAGTTTGTTGGCAATTTCTTTGATTGCATCTAGGTAGTTCTCGCTCGCGTACTCCAAAGAATAAAAAGCCGTTAGCGCCTCTTTATTTTCATATCTAAACCGAAGCTCACTTGCGATGGCCTTAGGAGCGAGGAGAATAAGAGGGGAGTATTTCTCATTTAATTTATTCGCTTCTACTGAAAAGCCGTGAGCAAAAATTATTGCAGCTTGGTGTTTAGGAAGTGATTTTAAAATTTTGTGATGAGTATCATCAGGGGTGAGAAGAGCGCAAAAATCGGTTTTAATATTCTCAATTGTATAGATGAATGTTTCAAACCCACGGTTTTGGGCATGAGCTAAACTAGGTGAGTTTTCTCTTAGGCCAATATAAACTTTGACCCCAGAATCCTTAAGGTTACTGGCCCAAGCTTTCGCCTGATTTCCATAACCGATAATGGTAAATTCCTTTAACGATTTCACGGCTTTGTAACTATCATGACAGACTAGGCTAAGCAATGTTATATGGCTGTATATGAGTTTAAATAGAGCGTCTTTGTACGGCGAGTCAATATTCACAAGCTTTCGAAGTATTAACGGACGGGTCTTTCAACTAGATCTTCACTTGAAACGCTTCTTTGAAGGGGTAAATGCTTATTATTTCAAGGGGCGACTGACATACGATCAGTTTGTTGGTCATTATCTTGAAGGCCAATTGCTGGTAAATCATTATCCGAATCACTATTTTCGCCTGACGTTTATTGCAGATGAAGCTCCGGGTGCGAGGGGAATTGGGCTATCAGCGGGAAAAGTTTTAGTTGAACACAAGGAAATTATATACCGAAAAGAGCAGCTTAAAGTGAAGTCGATGCCCTCTCCTTACACAAAATATAGCTGGCAAACTAAGGCCGGTAGTTATTTTGAGGCATTTAAATCTAGAGGTGAAGCGCAATCGATAGGCTTTGATGAGGTTTTATTTTTTCAAACCAGCGGAGTTATCACTGAACTTTCCACTTCGAGAATTGTACTGCAAAAAGGAGCTGTCTTTTACACGCCCAACCTTCCTCAACAATTTAAAAGTTTAGGATTAGCTCAGTTCGAAAGTTTTTGTGAGAAACATAATTATGCATTAGAATACACCGATATAAAGCTGCAAGATCTCAAAGATTTTGAAGGTGCGTTTGGCTTAAATAGCGTGAGGTTAATTCAGCCAATCATCCAAATAGATCAAATAGATTTTGAAGTGAACAGAGAAGTGTTAGTAAGTTTTTTAAAAGAAGTAGGGCCACTATGAAAAAGAAATTAGAAGTTAAATGTCCACAATGTGCTGTGAAGTTTGATTACTATAGTTCAGAGTTTCGTCCTTTTTGCTGCGAAAAATGTAAGATGGTCGATATGGGACAGTGGTTTTCAGAATCCTATAAAGTGAATGGAAGAGACTTTAGTATATATGCTGAAGATCCAGAGAAGTTAGAAGAACTTCTTAAACAGGTAGATGTTGATGATTTCTAAAAATGAGATTTCAGATTATTTAGAATTTTTACAAGATGTGGCGTTTGAAGCGGGAGAAATCCTTTTAAAATTTCAAAAGAAAAGACAGCATCTTGAAGTTATAGATAAAGGCCCTGAAGGAATTGCTTCTTCCGCGGATCAAGAGTCTGAACGTTATATCATTGGGCGACTGAAAGACAGGTTTCCAGGTCATACTATTTTATCTGAAGAGAGTGATTACGAACATTATAAGAAAAATATCGAAACACTTTCAAAGACTGAATACTTGTGGGTTATTGATCCGCTTGATGGAACCAATAATTTCGTTAATGGAATTCCCATTTTTGCGATATCGATTGGACTTCTTCACAAAGGGGAGACTCTTTTAGGTTTAGTTTATAATCCCCACTCGGGAGAATGTTTTTTTGCTGGGCGAGGATTAGGGGCGAATCTCATCGACTACCGTATTAATCCACTCAGAAAATATAAGTTATTTATTGAAGAAAATACTAAGACCATGGATGAGTGTATATTTTCTCCAGCACCAACTTACGATATTGATCACCGATTCGAGAATCAACTTTCCGCTTTTAAGAAGAATATCATAGGGGCACGTGCGGTTCGACGGTTAGGTTGTGCAGCTTTAGAGCTATGTTATGTGGCCTGCGGGAATTTTGATGCCTATTGGGAGAAGAGTTTGAAGCCTTGGGATGTAGCAGCCGGCTATATTATCTGTGCTGAAGCAGGGGTACTAGTAACTGATTTTTCTGGTAAGGAATATTCCCCATTTAATGAGTCAATTATTGCAGCAGCAAAGCCTTTACATGGCCATATCATCGGGAAAATCAAAGGCTAGGGCAGTTTTTTAGCGTTTGCAAATGATCGCGTAAATATCTATAATTTTATAATGAAGCATGGTGTGAATCCACGGAGGGAGTCTTGGACGCTTTAATAAATTATATAGATAAATATACTGAAGAAATCGTTTTCCTACAGATGGGAGTGCTATTTATTTTAGCGACCATTTTCATTTCTCTTTATATCTACAATAGAAAAAAATATCACAATCTTAAGCATCAAATTCCTGCTTCAGTTGTAAAAAATTATTTAGATTCAATCATTCAAAATTCTACAGCTTTAAAGTCTTCACTTTTTAGAGGTGGGGGATTAGATGTTGACCCTTCAGGAATTCCTTCCGTTCTACCACTTGATCAATTAGCTGGAGCAGGACAAGCAGTTGCTGGAAGTGCTGGTGGAGCTGGCGATGAGGCTTTAAGAGCTGAAGTTTCTAGACTACAGGCGCAGCTAGCGGAAAAGAATTTAACTATTACAGATCTTGAAAATAAAAACACAAGCCTCTCTGGTGATAACAAAGCGAAGCAAGAAAGAATTGAAGAGCTTGAAAGAATGCTGGCGGAAGGTGCTAGTGGTGGAAGCGACGAAGAACTTTCTGCAAAAGTAAATGAGATCTCCAAAGAGAGAGATAAGTTAAAAGAAGAATTAGAGCAGTATAATATTATCGCTGATGACCTAGCTGATCTTAAAAGATACAAGCAAGAGAATGAGCAACTTAAAAAAGCACTTGAAGAGGGTGGAGGCGCAGTTCCAGAAGCCGCTCCTGAAGCTAAGGCAGAGCCTGCTCCAGCGCCAGAGCCAGAGCCAGTTGCTGAGCCAGAACCAGCTCCTGAGCCAGTTGCAGCTGCTGAACCTGAAGAAGCAGCACCTGCTGCGAGTGATGAAAAGTCTCCAGAAGACTTACTAAGTGAATTTGAAAAAATGCTAGGATAATTCCTAGGAATATATTCGAGGGGATGAAATGAAGTTAGTTTTAGCGGCAACACTTTTAGTGAGCCTGTCTGTTAGTGCCAATCAAAAGAACTGGGTTCCGAAAATCCAGAAAGAAGCTACTAAAAAAACTAAAAAAGTAAAAATCACTCCCACAACTCCACTTGAAGCTCTTTATTTAAAACAGCCTAAAGGCAAGGAGCATTTAGCTCTTTTAAAAAATGAATCTTTAAAATTAAAACAAGAAGCAGTTCCAACGCTAATTAAAGTTATGAAAAGCTCAGATTACCCTGATCAAAATAGATGGATTGCCACCTATATGCTTGGTCGAATCATGGGAAAAAAATCATCGAATTTCATTTCTAAATTTACTCAACATCCAAATTGGATGATGAGACTTGCTTCTTTAAAAGTGCTTTTACACCTTGATCAAAAACAATACAAAGGAATTTATGCTCGTATGTTAGAGGATAAATCTTTGATCGTAAGGCATCAGGCACTTCAAAATATTAAAGAAATGAAGCTAAAAACTCTGGCTCCTTATGTTTGGAAAATGCTTTATAACAAAGAGAACTATGTCGGAAACAAAGGTAACCGTAAAAGATCTCATATTGTTAAAACTGCAATTAAAGTCATAGGTGATCTTGATTTCAAAGATGCCAAGATGCCAATGCTTAAGATGATGCAAAAAAAGAAATACAAAGATATTTATAAAGAGCTTGATTACGCACTTTCAATAATCGATGGAAAAAAATCTCCTGACGGAAGCATGGCCATTAAGAAAAATTATTGGAACAAGGTAGCTCTTAAATCTATAACCCTATAACTTAGAAGTTTTCGAGAGCTTCTTTTTCTCGAAGTTTATCAAGTTCTTTAAGTTTATTATCATTTCCGATGATAACACCTATTCTATAAAGAAGGGTCTTTTCTTGAATTCCATCAGTTGGGATTTCTTGCCAGCCTTGTAAGAAATCTCTCTCTACTCTTTGACGTTTAAAGATCGTGACCTTGGAAACCTTTCTCCCATAGCTAAACCCTTCAGATACGTTGATTAGTAGTTTGAATTCAGCTGCTTTAATTGCGTCACTTGAACCAAAAGAATCAGTAAAATTAACTTGAAGAGTATTATCCATCCAACGAGTTTTGATTTTACCCGCTTCTTGATTATTGTAGGAAACATCAAAGCGTTTCATAACTTGTAGTACGGCCTGCCAAGTTTGATTGAAATCAGCTTTATAAACTTGGGAAGGAATATCTAATTCCTCGGTAATTTGACGATACTTTTCGTAGCTTGCGCACGAGCTTAGAAAAAGACTAAGACTTATGAGAAGTTTTAACATGTCTATATTTTAGCAGTATTCCTTGAAAAATAAAGAGACCGAAAATCAGTACCAATAAAGTTCTAATTCCATTTTTTTGATAGAAACTTGGCTCAAGTTGAGCAAGGTCTTTTGTATCTAAAGTGACGTCTAGGTTTCCTGTTTTGTTATAGCCAAGTCGCTTCTTTTCACGACCATAACGGTCAATAAATACCGACACCCCTGTATTGGTCGAGCGAAGAGTTGGAATCGCAAACTCAGCACTTCTCCAACGAGCAAGAAACAAATGAAGTTCAGGCTCTAAAGTGTCGCCATACCAAGAGTCGTTAGTTAAGTTAATCATGACATGAGGTAGTTTTTTATTCGAATTTAGGTATTCACGTAGAAACTCCGGGCGAAGTTTTTCATAACAAATGGTGGCTATAAATCGCAGTCCGTTTTCAGTTTCAAAAAGCGGTTTAGCCGTTCCTTCTCTGAAAAAAGCCACTTCAGGAACATACTGGCTAATCATTTTGTTAAGTGGTCCAAAGGGAAGCGTCTCTCCAAAAGGAATCAAGATATGCTTGTGATAGACTTTTTCAAGTTGTCCGAGAGTATTCACAAATAAAGCCGCATTGTATTCCGTTTTATAATAGCTGCCATCATCACTATTTTTGAAATGATCATATCCGCCAAAAAGAACAGCAGAATTCATTTCATAAGCAATTTTGGTGAAGATGGTAGGAACTTGCGTGGCCATAATATTTGCTGGGCTAGTATAGAGAGGGTATGGGTAAGCAGTTTCTGGCCAGACCACAAGGTCTAATTTTCTCTCTGATTTTTCTAAACTCAAATTTTCATAGCGCTCTAGTACCGAGTTGACCGAATGAAATTCACCTTTTTCAGAATCCATTTTAAGAAAATTACTGATATTGGCTTGAACAAGTCTTACTTGATAGGTCTTTTTAGAGTCTTTCACTATTTCTGAAATCTTAGCTTCTTTTTGATGAGCGAAATAGAAGTTCGCACCTACAAAGCCAAAAACAGCAATGATGTTTACAATTGAGACTTTTTGATGACTCTTAAAATTAAGAATTTCCGCGACCACTAAGTATGAGAAAAATGAAAAGCCCACCATTCCAGTTACGGCAGCCATTCCTAAGTAGTTTCCAAAAATAATCCAAGGCTGTCCAATGAGTACTGGAAACTGTTGTGGAAGATAGAATTCGATCAAAGTTAAAACGAGTGCGAAATAAACTGAGCTAAATCCTGAGTAGAATACCTTCTTAGGTTCAATTTCATATTTTTTCTCAAGCCAAGTATAGAGAAAGATCAGCACCCAAATATGTGGATTGAAAACCAGCGCATATAAAGAGTTTGCAATAGCAGCTACCATAAAAGGCAATTGCCCAAATTCCTGTAGCGTCTTAGTGATCCAGGAAAAGCTATGGATATTGATTACGGTATTATAAAAAAGGTATAGCCATAGTCTTTTTTTAAGGCCTGAGGCCTTGATCAAAAAATGAAATAAAATGGCGGTGGCAATGATTGGGCCTAGTGGAAAAATGATTCCCAAGTGATTGGGAAAGCCTTGAGTGTAAATCAGGGCGGCCAAAAATAAAAAAGCGTATGGTTTAAATTTTTCCATACGCTTATCTTATGTCAGAGTTTACTAAATATTAATTACTTTTTTCTAGCAACTGTTCTTCCATTTGCTGATGGATATAGTCGCTCGTTTACATATCCTGCTACTTCAAGTGCTCGAGCTGCGTCAAGTTTACCACCACCAAGGATTTTACCTTTAAGCGTTTGGATCTTCACTGAAGAGCTAAGGATGATATTTTTGATTTGTTGGTAGTTAAGTTTTGGATAGTTTGACTTAACTAGCGCTGCTACACCTGATACGAAAGCTGTTGCTTGGCTTGTTCCTGTCATTAATCCTGCTCCATTTCCTGGTACCGCTGAACGGATTCTGAAACCTGGAGCTGCGATATCTACTGATTTTTTACCAAAATTAGATGAAGCAATGATTTTATTGAATTCATCATGAGCTGCTACCGTGATGATATTCGAAAGACCATAACTTGCAGGGTAGTAAGCATTTTGCTTTTTATCGATATCAGATTTCTCATTACCTGCTGCTGCGATAATTAAGATACCTTTTCTTTCTGCTTCTTCAAGAATCTTCTTTTCTTGTGCTGAAGGCTCTGGTCCTCCACCTGAGTAATTGATGATGTCTACATTTTGGTCAACAGCATACTTTAACGCTTTAATAGTAGAGTTAAGGTTAGCTTGCCCAGATGCATGTGGATTATAGTATTTTAAGGCCATGATTTTAACGTTTGGAAATACACTTTTTACGATTCCAGCTACGTGAGTTCCATGTCCGTGACTATCTTTTGGAGACATTGTTGGAGAAGGAGTTGAGAAGTCTACACCAAAGTTTTTCTCAGATAATTTTCCTTTTCCAGGAATAAGATTTTCTTTTAAGAATGGGTGATTGAATTGAATCCCTGTATCAACAACAGCTACAGTTACATCTTTCTTTTGAGTAAAATTTTTCCAAGACTCTAATAAGTTGATTGAGCTTTTCTTGTAGCTTGGATCAACTCCCCAGCTTGCAAATCTTGATTTAACTAGATCTTCTGCAAATGCTGGCTTCTTAGAAGGTTGTGCGAACCCTAAACTCATTGAGCAAAGAAGCGTTACTGCTAATGATGTTTTAATTGTGTTTTGTAGCATACTGTCTGTCCTATTCTTTTAAACTTTCTCATATTCTTAAGAAGCAAGGACCTTGCCAAAATCGTCCAAGTAATAATGGGACCTTAGCATGCATTTAGGGGGGGGAGGGTGTCTAATACCTCACAAGTGTAAAATTTTTAGACGGTTTTAGGCAGAGATTTTGACAAAATTCTCTATTATTCCATGAACTTAGGCTAAAAACTGTTTAAATATTGGATAAAAAAAAAGCCCTCGGGTGAGAGCCTTATATAAGGATAATTAAGCTCTTCTAAAACGTTGACCGCTTTCTCTTTCCATTTCTTCAGCAACTTCAAGGCAGTACTCAGCCCATGGCTGACCCTCTAGTCTTCTTTCAGAAATTTCTTCACCAGACTCAATACAAAGTCCGTAGGTACCTTCCTCAATTCTTCCAAGTGCAGCATCTATTCTTCTTAGTTTAGACATTTCTTTTTCTCTGATACTAAAAGATATTTGCTGGTTGATAGCATTGGCTGCTAAATCAGCGTCGTCTGCAAGATCGTCAGATTTGATATGGAGGTCCTCTAGATCATTTAAGATCCCACTATTTACAATTTTAGCTCTCGCATTAAGTAGCTTTTCTTCGAAATACTTCAGCTTTTTCTGGTCCATATCTATCTCCTTATAATAAAAACGAGTACTTTGCTTTGCACTGTTATTATTTTACTGTCTCTTGTCGGTTGAGGGCAATAAATCTTTAACTAGGCAAAATTGACATTCTCAGGGGGGCATCATTACAATATGATTTGAGGCACTTATGAGAAAATTTCAATTTATTGTACTACTTACGGCGGTTATTACGCTGATTTCTTCCTGTGGACAGGACACCAAAAATACAAAAAAAGATGGTGGTTCTGGAGATAGAGGTTCGAATAATACCCGGCCTGTCTATGAATTAAACGATTTTGTAAAAAACCAAAAGCTGAGCTGTGGTGAGGAAAGCTGTCCTGACTACTTAACAAAAATTGTTGTGATCTATGATAATAAAGCTTCATATTGCACGGGTGTTCTCGTAAATAAAAATACAGTAATGACAGCTTCAAGTTGTATCCCAAGACCACTAAGAATTAGAGGCCTTCAATGTAGTTCAAGTATTTATGCCGTATTTGAAGGTGAGAAGTCGAATATCATTCCTTGTAACCAAATATTGGAAACAGATAATAAAATTTCTTTTTTAGAACCATCGATGTGGCAAGGAGATTATTTCTTTTTTAACCTGAGTTCAGAAGTAGAAGGAGATGTAGCTCCTTTGAATTTTGAAGGAATGAAAGATCAAGAAAACCTTAGCCTTTGGAAAATTGATTTTAAAGACTCTCAGAAATCTGAAATTAAAAAATCGAATTGTAATGGAAACCACGGTTCATACTTAAATCCATTTGTAGATAATATCTTTCATCCAATGCAAGTGGTGCAAGATTGTGAAGTAACTCTTGGAGCTCAAGGATCACCTTTATTAAACCAACAAAATGAAGTGGTTGGTTTTTTAAGCCAAGAGATGAGCGGAAGTTTATACGCATTCTTATCTAATAGTGATGTATTGGTGGGAGAGTTAAGTCATTACCATCACGCAACTAATTTAGCTTGTATCGAGTTTTTAGGGACTGGTTCTGATCCTAAAGCTTGCCGTCCTAACTTATCTTTGACTAAGCTTGATAATTACCGAGCAGATATTTTGAAAGGAACAAATTTAAATCATTCTAACCGCACGCAAATTGAAGCGAGTCTAGAGAAGAATTTTTATTATTTTAAATGGGACTTTGAATTCACTAGAGACGAAGTTACAAAAAACTTTGATCTTAAAATTAAACAACCTCGCTGTATTGTAGATACCAACAAGTGGATTAGAGAGTTTTACACCCGATCAGGTAGAGCGATTTATAACCGAGGAACAAGAAAAATTGAAGTTCCTAATTTTACCTTCGAGACAAAACTAAACTCCTCGTTGAAGCCTGTGTCAGTGACTAGGGAGATTGGAACCAAGGTATTTACTTTCGAGTTTAATCCTTGGCAATCACATGTTGAGAAAACAACTTTTATCAATCTGAGTTACACGCTATTTGGTAATCCTACAACAGAGAGATTTGAAAACATCAAGCCTTGTAATTAATTTATTTTTGCTTTAGATCTCGCCAGCTTTTTCCTTGGCGATTTCTGCGATTTCTCTGCCAGTAATCTACTGCTTTATTATGATCAGCATAAGTTGATGTGAACACGTGAGTTCCATCATTTTTAGAGACAAAATAAAGATAGGTATGCTCTTTTGGATTAAGTACCGCTTCTATCGCTGCAAGAGATGGGTTCGCAATTGGACCAAGTGGCAGGCCACTCATTTTATAAGTATTGTATGCAGTCTTTTCTAAGAGATCTCTTTTTCTAAGGTTTCCGTTATAGCGCTCCCAAATTCCATAAATAGTTGTGGGGTCAGCTTGCAGACGCATACGCTTTTTTAAACGATTTAAATAAACTCCCGCAATAGTAGGGCGCTCCCATGCAGCTCCAGTTTCTTTTTCAACAATCGAAGCAAGGATGACAACTTCATGAGGTGAAAGGAAGCTCGCATCCATTTTTAGGTCAGCTGTTTTTCTTTTAAACTCACGCACCATAACTCTAATAAGACCTGGCTCATCAATCTCAGGTGGGAGCATATAGGTGTCAGGAAATAAGTACCCTTCAAGAGAAGGAGCGTTTGTTCCTGTTAACTCTTTAACAAGGGATTGATCCTTGCAAAGAGAAATAAATTTATTCTTGTTTACGATTCCTTTAGCAGCAAAGATCTCGGCAACTTCGTATAGGTTCTTTCCTTCAGGAATAGTTATCTTCTCTAAGATTGGCATTCCTTCAGTAAGAATTTCTAAAACCTTTTCCATATGCGCGCCAGAAGGAATTTCATAAGTTCCATATTTAAAAGAGCTCATCTTATTCTTGAAGGCAGCGTAGCGATGAAATATTCTTGGCGATTTTATGATGCCCGCCTTAATGAGGCGTCCGTTGATCGCTGGAAAGTTATCACCTCTATTTATAGTGAAGGTGGTTGTCTCTCCGGAATAAGGCTCATAAAAAAGATATCCTAGGTAAGCAGACCCTGCAGCGGCACCTAAAATAGCTAAAACAACAATACTGAAAATAATCTTTAATTTTGACACAGAAATATATTAATAGAGACTCAATTCTTTTGCGAGTTTTTAAGAAATTGTTCCAAAATTATTACCGCACAAAGTTCGTCAATCTTTTTGATATCTACTTTAAAATTGTAGGCTGGATCATTTTTCATGCGCTCTTGTGCTTCAAAGGTTGTGAGGGTTTCATCTTCTTCAAAAACCGGGATAGAAGCTTCATTTTTAAGCTCTGCAATAAAAGCGCGAATCTCTTTAGTCAGAGTCGATTCGGTACCGTCAGTAAAGAAGGGAACACCAATGACTAAGATGTCGATAAACTCTTCCTCTACAATATGCAGAATCTCTTTTTTGAGTTGTTGATCATCTTTGTAAATTATTTTGCCGTAAATAATAGGGAAGGGATCACTTCCAAAATGATAGCTTGCGACACCGGTGACTTTGCGCCCGTAGTCAATTGCGAGAATTCGTTTGTTGGTGAGGTCTTGTTGCATATTAAAGAATATCTTTAGCCAAGAGTTTCACCCCTGTAAAGCTTGACAACAATTCTTTTAAGGTTATTATGAACATAAATCTTTTTTCGATATATCAATATTATATCAAACCACCAATAACCCCCAAATTTACATCTTGGAGTTAACCCAATGCATTTAAATGACTTAAGAGAAAAAGAAATCAAAGAACTGACCAAAATGGCCGGTAAGCTGGAGATCGAAAACGCTGCTTCGATGAAAAAGCACGAAATCATCTTTGCTCTCCTCAAAAAAACAGCTGAAGAAAACGAAGCTATTTATGGTGAAGGTGTTCTCGATATTCTTAACGACGGTTTTGGATTTTTAAGATCCCCTGGATATAACTATTTACCAGGTGCCGATGATATTTATGTTTCTCCCTCTCAAATTAGACGTTTTAGTTTAAGAACAGGGGATACAATTAAAGGTGAGATCAGACCGCCAAAAGAAGGCGAGAGATACTTTGCTCTTTTAAAAATTGAAACGATCAACACGCAAACTCCAGAAAAACACAAGCAAACAGTTCTTTTCGATAACTTAACTCCACTTTATCCAAATAAGAAAATCAATTTAGAAGCAGGGCCAACAGGTTACTCTACTAGAATTATTGATCTTTTTGTTCCTCAAGGGTTTGGACAAAGATGTCTAATTGTTGCACCTCCAAAAGCAGGTAAGACGGTTCTTCTTCAAGACATTGCTAACGCAATCGCAAAAAATCATAAAAAAGCGAAACTTATCGTTCTTCTTATTGATGAAAGACCAGAAGAAGTTACAGATATGAAACGTTCAGTTGATGCTGAAGTTGTTTCTAGTACATTTGATGAACCAGCTTCTCGCCACGTTCAGGTTGCTGAGATGGTAATCGAAAAAGCAAAAAGACTAGTTGAAGCAGGTCAAGATGTTGTTATTCTTCTTGATTCAATCACTCGTCTTGCTAGAGCATACAACACAGTTGTTCCTGCTTCAGGTAAGATCCTTTCTGGTGGGGTTGACTCAAACGCTCTTCACCGTCCGAAAAGATTTTTTGGTGCTGCTAGAAATATTGAAAAGGGTGGATCTCTTACAATTATCGCTACTGCGCTTATCGATACAGGTTCAAGAATGGATGAAGTTATCTTTGAAGAATTCAAAGGTACAGGTAACTCAGAAATTCAACTTGATAGAAAACTAATGGAAAAAAGAATCTTCCCTTGTTTAGACGTGAACAAATCTGCAACAAGAAAAGAAGACTTACTAATGGATGGTGCAGACCTACAAAAAGTCTTTGTTTTAAGACGTGTTCTTCACCCAATGAATACAATTGATTCAATGGAGTTCATCTTAGATAAAATTAAAAACTCTAAGACCAATACTGACTTCCTTGAATCAATGAATGGATAGTAATGATTAAAACACTGAAAAGGATTTCACTTGCATTTGCAAAGCAATACACAAGTATTGGTGGGCAAGCAGTAATCGAGGGTGTCATGATGCGCTCTCCGAACGCTTTTGTTGTGGCGGTTAGAAAGCCCGATGGAAAGATTCGTCTTCGTCGTGATCAGTGGTATGGAATTTCTCAAAAATTATCTTTCATGAAAAAGCCCTTTTTAAGGGGAGTGGTGATGCTGGTTGAAGCCATGGCCAATGGTATTGTTTCGCTTAATTATGCAGCCAATATCGCTATGGATGAAGAGCTTAAAGCTGAGGCTTTGAAAAAAGGGAAAACTGAAGCTGAATACGAAGCAGATAAAAAGAAAAAAGAAAAAATAGACTGGCAAACTTATATCACTATCGGAATTAGTTTTGCTTTTGGGATGTTACTTTTCGTTTTTCTTCCACACCTTTTAACAGAAGGGATGAATCAAAGTTTCTCACTTGGTTGGAGCTTAGATGGATTCGCTTTTCACCTTATTGATGGTGTCATCAAAGCTTGTGTTTTCATTTTCTATATCTGGGCGATTGGGCAATTAGAAGATATTAGAAGAGTATTTCAATACCATGGAGCGGAACATAAATCGATTTCTACTTTTGAAGCCGGAGAAGAGCTTACGGTTGAAAACGCTAGAAAATACACAACTCTACATCCTAGATGTGGAACTTCATTTATCTTTTTTGTTCTATTTATTTCCATCATTTTATTTTCAGTACTTTTTGTATTTATTCCGCTAGACGCGTGGGTTAACTCATTCGTTCCTCAAGGTGGAACAGGTTTTCTAGCTGAAAAAGTATATCCTAATCTAAAACATGTACTTGCTGTTTTTATTAAGATTCCACTTATGTTACCAGTTGCGGGAATCTCTTATGAGATTATCAAGTTTGCTGGAAAGCATGCTAATAATCCTGTTTGTAAGGGCCTTAGCTTCCCTGGAATGATGCTACAGAAATTAACTACTAAAGAGCCTGACGACAGTCAGTTAGAAGTCGCATTAGCTTCGATAAAAGCAGTTCTTTTTCTAGAAGAGAAATATGAGCTTAAAGAAAAGTCTGCCAAAGTGCTTGAAGTTGAAGAGATTGATATCGAATCAATTAAAGAGATGGAAGGCACAAACTCAACCCTTAATGATTTCTTGGAGTCATAAATATGTCCATGTTTGATAAGTTAGATGCCGTTGTTAAGCGCTATGAAGAGCTTACTGAAAAAATGGCTGATCCAACACTTTACGATCGTCAGCAAGAATTCAAAGCTGTTAGTGAAGAAAGAAGTAATATTGAAGACCTTGTTGTTTGTTATAAGGAATATAAAAAGATCAAAGGCGACTTAGAAGGCGCTAAAGATATTCTTGCTAATGAAAAAGATGAGGAAATGCGTGAGATGGCCAAAGAGGAAATCTCAGAATATGAAGGTCAGATTCCTGAATATGAAGACCGTTTAAAAATACTTCTTCTTCCAAAAGATCCTCTCGATAATAAAAACTGTATGGTTGAAATGAGGGCCGGAGCCGGTGGAGATGAATCATCAATCTTCGTTGGTGATGTTTGGAGAATGTATAAAAACTATTTTGCTACTCTCGGTTTTAAAGCAGAGCTTGTATCGGCTAGTGAATCTGATAAAGGTTATAAAGAGGTTATCTTAAATGTGACCGGAGACAAGGTTTACTCTATCATGAAATATGAGTCAGGAGTTCACCGCGTACAGCGTGTCCCTGAAACAGAATCTCAAGGGAGAGTTCATACTTCGACTATCACTGTTGCTGTTATGCCAGAGGCTGATGACGTAGAATTCGAACTAGATATGAATGATGTTAGGATTGATGTTTACCGTTCTGGTGGTAAAGGTGGTCAGTCAGTTAACACTACAGACTCGGCGGTTAGGGTAACTCACTTACCAACTAACACAGTTGTTGCCATTCAAGATGAAAAGTCTCAGCTAAAAAATAAAGAAAAGGCACTTAAAATTTTAAGAAGCCGTATTTATGATCGTATGGTTCAAGAAGCTCACGATGAAGAAGCTGCCAAAAGAAAAGGTCTCGTTGGAACAGGGGATAGAAGTGAGAGGATTAGAACTTATAACTTCCCTCAAGGTCGTCTAACAGATCATAGAATTAACCTTACTCTTTATTCTCTTGATAAGATTATTGAAGGTGATCTTGCACCAGTTACTGAAGCGCTGATTGCTCATAACCAAGCTGCTCTACTTAAGGGCCAAGAAGAGTAGATTATGAAATCTGTGAAGGATCTCATTGCTACTTTTTACAATGAGAATCAAGCTGAGTTGGAACAGTCCTATCCAGGGCTTCGTGTACCTTATCTATTGGACAAGTTTACAGAGTATTCAGGCCTAAAAGTTAATGAGACTTATCTAAAGAGCCATGATGACTTTTTTGAACAGCTCAAGATTGGTACTCCGCTCGAATACCTGACTCACTCTAAGTTTTTCTATCGTTCCCAATTTTATGTCAATAATCATGTCCTCATTCCGAGATCAGAAACCGAAATTCTGGTGGAAAAAGCTGTCCTACTTATTCAAAATAATGAATTGAAAACTGTTGCTGAAGTAGGTGTGGGCTCAGGCTGTATTTCGCTATCCATTGCTCAAGAAGTTTCTAAACTTGATATAATTGGAACAGATATTTCACAAGAAGCGATCGAGGTGGCAAAGATCAATTTGCAAAGGCATCGCCAGATGATTTCACGAGATGTGACAGTGAAGTTTAGACAAGCAGATAAACTTGCAGGAATTGATCAGACTTTTGATATGATCGTATCAAACCCTCCTTACATCAAAAACTCAGATGAAGTGCATATCAATACGAAATTCGAGCCAAACCTTGCACTTTTTATTGCTGACGAAAATTACAACTCTTGGTTTGAGGATTTATTCAACCAAGTGACAAGCAAACTAACTGAGAAGGGGATCTTTCTTATGGAGGGCCATGAGGATCATTTAAACTCATTACAAACCCTGGCTTCTCAATATTTTACACGAACTGAAATTTTACAAGACTATACCCAAAGAGATCGTTTTCTCTTGGCCTATAAATAGGAAACCTTATGGATAAATTAAAAATTACTGGACCAAATAAATTAAAAGGAGATGTTTCAATCTCCGCTTCAAAAAATGCCACGCTTCCGATTCTAGCTGCAACTTTACTTTTTCCAGAAGAAATCGAATTCACAAATCTACCTGGATTAAGTGATATAAATTTCTTTTTACAAATTCTAGAAAGTCTTGGCGCAAAGGTCACCGACGCTAAAAATATTGATTGCGAAACGATAGATACCACTCACGCGGATTATGATTTAGTTAGAAAAATGAGGGCATCTATTCTTGTTTTAGGGCCACTTCTTTCTCGTTGTGGTGAAGCGGAAGTTTCTCTTCCTGGAGGATGTGCGATCGGATCACGTCCAGTTGATATTCACCTAACTGGAATGGAAGCTTTAGGCGCCGAAATAATTTTAGAAAAAGGCTATGTGAAGGCTAAGGCAGCTAGGCTAAAAGGTGCCAAAATAGAATTGGCTTTCCCATCAGTTGGTGCCACTGAAAACCTAATGATGGCCGCAGTATGGGCCGAGGGTGATACTGTTATTGATAATGCCGCTCGTGAACCAGAGATTGAAGACCTCGCAAATTTTTTGATCAAGTTTGGTTGTGATATTCAAGGTGCAGGAACTTCTAGGATTACCATTAAAGGTCGTGATTTTAAAAAGTATAAGCCAGCTAAAAAGGTTCAATATCAAGTTATTGGTGATCGAATTGAGGCTGCAACTTATATTATTGCAGGTCTTATGACAGATTCGCATATTACGGTTAAAGACTTCACACCATCACATATTAAAGCGGTCTTAGACGTTTTAGAGAAAATGGGTGCAAAGCTTGAAATCGGGGACGACTATGTAGAAGTTTTTCCATCGGGAAGACTTAACGGAACAAAAATCGATACTGCACCTTATCCAGGTTTTCCAACTGATGTGCAAGCCCAGTTGATGGCCTTGATGGGAGTTAGTAACGGACTTTCATTTGTGAGAGAAAATATTTTTGAAAATAGATTTATGCACGTGCCAGAGTTAGTACGTATGGGAATGGATATTGAGCTTGAGGCTTCTGCAGCAATTATTGAAGGGGTAGATGACTTAAGTCCTGCTCCTGTCATGTGTACTGATTTAAGAGCTTCAGCTGCTTTGATCTTAGCTGCACTGGTAACAGAAGGTGAGTCTGAAATTAGTCGTATCTATCATCTTGATCGAGGATATGAAAATCTATGCGGAAAGCTTAAGGACTTAGGTGCAAAAATAGAGAGGGTAAAATAATGAGTGAATGTTTATTTTGTCGTATTGTTGCGGGAGAAATTCCTAGTGAGAAAATTTTTGAAAATGACCATGTATTGGGATTTAAAGATCTCTATCCCCAAGCAAAAGAGCATTATCTTTTTATTAATAAGTCCCACTCTAAAAATGTGAATGAAATGGACCCTGAAGAGTTGGTGCAAGTTTTTGCAGCGATAAAAGAATTCACTCAAGCTAATAGCTTAGAAGCTGATGGATTTAGAGTAGTTACCAATATCAATAAAAACGGTGGCCAGACAGTATTTCACACCCACCTCCATGTTCTCGGTGGTGAGCAGCTCTCTAGTTTTGGTCGCTAGGCTTTTGTAAACCTTTAAGCACTCCGTGAATCAAAGCTTCTTGGAGTGCAGTAAACTGATCTACTCTGGCCATAAAAAGTATTGGGCTTAGATCAATTTTTGCACAGGCAACTAATTGCCTTTTTTCTGCACTATATTCAGTGATATTAAAAACCTGGTTGAAGTCGTTAGTGTAATCTTTCATCAGTGCTTCTTCGGCACTTGTTCCCGGTTGGATATTTGGAAGTTTAGTTCCTTTTACCTGGGAGTAGCAGAGAGCTTCTTGGTTTTCTTGGAGGTCATGAAAAATAATATTAAGCTCTGAGCATTTGCAATTAGTTTTAAATAGGTACCAAAGCTCTTCGAAAAAACTATGCCTATCTTTGGCCCATAGTCCTTTTAAGTAAGTTGTCACCGCCACCATATTTTCAATTGTGTTTAGGTTATTTTTTATGACCCATCTGTCCGCTACGCTATGGTAGAGGTTTAGTAATCCATCATATTCTAGTTCTTCGGGACTTGTCTGAGTTGCTAGTTGGTCGAAGGTTGTTACTGGTAAGAATTTATTTTGCTCACCGATTTTTTGATCTAGGTGGGTCAGCTCTTGGTTATAAACAAGCATATTTAATTCGAATTTTGGGAGTTGTGCTAGGTCGGCTTTCTCGCGGGTTAATTCATGGCTCTCAGTGTCAAGAGTCATGATCTGAAGCAAGTTTTCATTGGCCAAAAATCCAAGTCTGATTTCCATTCCGAGTCCTTTAGTCTGGTTTTCTTCGATTCTAACAAACGCAACTTTAAGTTACAATATAGATATGAAGTTTGGGATTACTATTCTTTTATTAGCTTTGAGTCATATGTCATTTGGACAAGATGAGCGCTTTTATCGCCAGTTGTTTGATGGAAGTTTTAAGCGTCAATCAGACAAGGACTTTGTTTATAAGTACGAAGTGGCCAGCCCTGAGTATATGATCGATCTCAATCGAGACGGAGTGGTGGATTCATTTCAGACAATCAAAAAAGACGGTGTGGATTTCATTCGAATTCTAGACGCAAATGGCGTGAATAAATTCGAAGCAAGTTTAGAAGCCAAAGGAAAAAATAGTAAAATCTTTAAGGCCCATTTGGTGGGGATCTCTGATAAAGCGGATGCCCTTATCCTACATTTTTATGAGGGCGACACTGATGAGGCAGTTTTTGAAGGCTCGGCAAGACTTTATGTGCTTACGATTCAAAATAAAGATTTGAATAAAATTAATATGACAAAAGGTCCTCATTTTTGGCATGAAAGAGAGAGCGCAGATGAGCACTATCAAAAATATTGGAATCGAAGATTTATCGTAAATACTTTGGATTATGATAAAGACGGCACCAAAGAAATTTCAGTAAGCTTTAATAAAATTCATCGCATATTACGCTATCAAGGAAA
>JAYZFM010000016.1:0-19905 GCA_036336775.1 Bdellovibrionota bacterium
AAAAGGTTTGAAGATATGAATTACCTTTTTAATTTACCTCACCAGATTCAAGAGTCTTTTGAAAATATCTCAGTTGTCCTATACCGATTTGAGGACTTAGACGTGTTGAACCAGGCGTATAATATTGCTAAAAAAGATCCAAGAGTACGACGAGTGACCATCGAAATCCTAAAGGGCGCTCGGATCAATCAATAGTCATCTGCCCATTTTTAGTGGCATTCTACTTTATATAAACTTATTTAGAGGCATACAATTCCGCATAATACCGTTACTTTATTCATGTTTAAGCTCATGCTCGAAACTGTCGTAAAATAACTTAAGATGTTGATAAGACTATTTCTAACCCTATTCATTCTGGCTTCATGTGGTGTTGAAGAAACGGCCACAGGTACTCCTAAAGGAGATGAGGGACCCTATACTCCTTCGGCTCCCATCACTTTTACTGGCGACTTTGAAGCCTTTGAAGGTATGGAGTTTAGCTTTGATCCTACAGACAAATTTTCATCGGATGTGAGTACGGGGCATACTTTTAGTTTTAAAAATGCACCTGGGTTTTTAAGTATCGATGCTACTACGGGAGAGTTAACTGGCGAGCCTGAAGAAAGTGGGTTATTTGAAGAAATTGAAATTATCGCCACTAAAACAGCAGACTCTTCCAAGCAGTCAAAAAAAATATCCATCGCTGTCAATGGAGATCCTCTAAGACCTTATGCTTGGCATTTAAAAAATACAGGGCAGAAAAATTTTGCCATCGCATCTGGTACCGCAGGATATGACATTAATGTCTACGATGTTTTTAAAGATGAGGTTTTTGGAGAAGGCGTTCGAATTGCAATTTCTGATTCTGGTGCTGAAATAAATCATGATGACCTCTATCAAAATATGCTCTCGGGTGAACATAGAGACTATTCTTTGCACTCTCCTTATATCGGAGACCCCGTACCTACAAATGCACATGGTACTGCAGTGACAGGTATTGTAAATGCTAGAGGCTGGAATAATCATGGTAGTATCGGTGTCGCACCAAAAGCAAAAACGGCTGTATTTCAATTTCTTGATTCCACTCAGGCCACGAGTGTCTTGATCTCTCAGGCCACAGGTGATTTTGATATTTTTAATTATTCATATGGGGATGTTTTATATGAGGACACTCAGTCGGACCAAGACTATCTTGACCATATTAAAGACCAAATCCTAAATGAACAAAAAGTTTTTGTTAAAGCGGCTGGAAATGAATTTCTATTAGCCGATGGAAATACTTGTGCCCCTCATAATGCCAATATGCCATATGAAAATGAGTCTCCTTACTTGATCGTTGTAGGCGCTATAAATGCAAGCGGAGGAAAGACGACATATTCAAATGCTGGGTCGAATCTTTGGGTAGTGGCACCAGGAGGTGAGTATGGAATTTCTTATCCGGCCATTATGTCGACTGATCTTCCAACTTGTTTCAAGGGATTTTCTAAAGCTACAGGTGATCCTTATAACGATTTTGAATACCAACATCCACTGAATTCTAAATGTCATTACACATCAACAATGAACGGCACAAGTTCAGCAACTCCAGTTGTGACCGGAGTTATCGCTCTTATGCTTGAGGCGAATCCTAATCTTACTCAGAGAGATATCAAACATATTCTGGCAAATACTTCTGAACGAATTGACCCAGACCATGATGATAACTATTTTGGAAAAGTACATCCATCTGAAATTTTAGGAGGATGTAGCTCATTAAGTTTAGATAACTATGAATACGAGCAAGGTTGGGTTCAGAACCGTGCAGGTTATTGGTTCAATAATTTTTATGGCTTTGGACTCATTGACGCAAAAGCGGCTGTTAATGCAGCTTCCAGTTATGTCTCCAGTCTAGGAACTCTACAAGAACTAAATGGTGATTTTGATAGTTCAAGTTTTAGATCCTCCCCGGGAAGCTCTATTCCTGATCACAACAAAGATGGTGTTACAGATACAATTAATGTGACAAATAATCTAACTGTGGAATCGGTTCAAATCAAAGTGAATATTTCTCATAATTCCCCTGGAGAAATAGGTGTAGAATTACTGGGGCCTGAAACCGCTTCCAACCGTACTAAAAGTATCTTATTAAACATAAATAATAGTCTTCTTCTGGGAGACGATAAAAATTTGAATATTGTCTTAGCTTCTCATGCATTTTACGGAGAGAATGCAGTAGGAGACTGGACTATAAGAGTAATTGATGGCAAGTCGGGTACGACTGGAACTTTAAATAGTTGGTCAATTAATATAGTAGGACATTAAAAGAAGTTTAAATTAGGGAAGATGATAAATAGTAAAAAATTTGTTTTATTTGTATTGGTCTGCATTCAGATCTTGTTTGGAATAAACTTTGCGGCAAGTAAAATTATTGTCGCAAAAATGAATCCAATACTTTGGTCAGATGTGAGGTTTCTATTGGCAGGTATAATCATGTTAATAGTTACATTAATAATGCGAAGACCGCACCCCCCAATAACGAAAGACTTTTTCATTCCTATTAGTATTCTATCAATTTTAGGTATGGCCTTAGGGCAGGGGCTGTTTTTAGTTGGTTTAAAATACACTACATCCATTAATTCAGCGATTATTCTAACTATGATTCCCATTTTAACATTGATGGTAGTTGTTTTAAGAAAACAAGAAGATCTGACATTTAATAAGTTCATTGGTTTTGTCTTGTCTTTTTTTGGGGTACTTCTCATGCGTAATGTAAGTGACTTCCAAATGGGTGGCGAAACTCTGTTAGGTGATTTTCTGGTTCTTGGGGGGGCCTTCTGTTTTGCTCTATACATAAGTTTTGGAAAAAAATATTTTATGAAATTTGATAATATGTGGACAACGACATGGATGTTTCTCATTTCAGGTGTGGCCATGCTTGTTCCTAATATTTCTAAACTCGGAGAATTAACGGATCAAACTTATGATTCTATTTTTCTCGCAGCTGCAGCATACTCTATCATTGGGGCGACATTACTGACTTATTTTTTAAATAATTGGGCCTTAAAACGAGCTGCTTCTGGGCATGTGGCTATTTTTATTTACCTACAGCCTGTCGTGGCCGGAGTTATTGGTTATATCTTTTTAGAAGAGCCTGTAACTTTTAGAATGGGAATTTGTTCAATTTTAATTTTAACTGGCCTATTATTTTCATTATCAAAAAATAACTAGAGAAAACCCTTAAAGGGGAAACCAACTGATACTCCGTAAGTTGTGGCCTTAAAATCATCTTTTCCCCAAGAGATTAGATTGAGTTCCCAAAAATAATTTTTTCCCCATCGAACCCAAGCATTAGTGTAGTCAACGGACTCAGAGGGACTCAAAAAGATTCCTCCGGAGATAATATAGTTTGGAATGTCAAAAGCGTGGCGGTACATGAACTCTATTCCTTGCGGAAATATAGGTTCACTAATGACTTCACTGTCTTCATCAAATTTAAAATAAAGATGCTGAACTCCAATGAGTGTAGAAAAATAAAGCTTATTATCTAAACTAAACCCAAAGTCAGAGCCTAAATAAATTCCTGCATTATTAAAAACAGAGTCCTTAAACACTGCCGCTTCAAAGCCTCGAACAGAAGAAGTATCTGAAATTTTGTAATTTATATAAAACATCAAAGCGGGTGCCATTGGAACTGATTTTTCTTCAGTTACGCCTTCATCGTTTGTATATTCAGTTTCAAAAGCATAGGGACCAAAGCCATACGCTGTAAATAGTCTGTGAAGCCTTTTTGGAATGCTGGCCTTAATTGTTATGATCTTAGTTTCACCGGTATAAATATTTTGAACTTCAGCTTGTACTGGACGGTCACTTATAAATGCTGCGTTGTAAGGGAGGTATTCACTTGATTTAATTCTAAGCTCGGGAGAAAGCCAGCTGACTTCTAACATAGGTTTTTCTTTTCCAAATTTTCCTATTCTTCTTGTTCTACAGCCGATAGTGAAATGCTCATCTTTTAGACCTTCCACGGTAATATTGTTTCGTGAACAAGTGTAGTCTATAAGAATTCTTGGCTTTTTATCTGGTTTTAATTTTAGTTTGATCGCGGAATACTCAATATCAGCTCCTTTAATTAAAATGGGATGCTTTTCGTAAAGGGATACATTTAGTTCCGCAAAAGAATATTTCTTCGAGTGTTGGAAATTAATAGTTCGATTCTTATAAGATATGAAACTAGCAGGCGGAAGTTTTTTTACTCTAATCTTAAGCCTGGCCCTAGGGATGAGTAAAATTTCATTGAATCTATTCCAGATAATAGAGCTCTCATCAATTCTTGCGCGAATTCCATATTCTTTAGCATTAGGTATGATAATCTTAATATCGTTTTTTGTAATATTCTGCCTGTTTTCACCGACGGGAAGTTCATTGGTATCGATGAAATTATCTGCAAAGCTTAGGTGAGATAATAGAACAAGATAAATACTAAATAGCTTTAACACAAATCTGTATCCAAAATTCCCCAAGGTCCGAATTAAAAGGAACCAATAGCACAGGAATTTTACTGTCTTTATAAACTTTATGACCTTTTCCTCTTATAACGGAAGGAATCGCCCTATCAAGAGAATATCCTCTTGTGTTTAAAACTGCTTTGGTTTGACCAAAAATAATATTGATTATCTCTGCGGCACCGTCTTCATTATCAGGATCGAGTTCAGCAATATTTTCTTCTAACATTTTGCTTATAATTTGCTTATAAACACTTTCTTCAAAAGAAATAGCTATATTTCCTCTGAAATAAGGAGAGGTAATGGCAAGCGTTCCACTGATATCAATATTAATAACATCGGTACCTAGAAGATAAGGTTTAAGTGCTTGAATATTTTCTACACCACAAAGTCCATTTAAGGTTTTCATGGCCGAATCAATGAAAGGATTAATAAAATCTACATCAAGTTTAAACCTTTTTTTGTTGGGATCTAGCTTGGAAAGTTCGTTGATCTTATCAGCAATAACTTTATAGTCTTGAGGCTTTTCCATGTACTCGATATTTTTTTGTCCTCGAGTGTTCTGCTTTGCAGTCTCTACATCTTCGGTGTAAAAAAGAATAGGTGTGTGAGCGTTATGATTCGTTTCTCTGAGCGCCGCAATCAACTGACCACCACTAATTTTTGGAAGATCATAATCAGTTAATACAACTTTAAATTTTTGATTTCTCGTTTTTTGATAGGCTTGAACACCATCTGCGGCCAGAACAATAACCATCGAAACAAGGTCAGAGAGTTCACTTTTTAGCTGATCTCTTATTCCTTCTTCTTTATCAACAATAAGAAGATAATCTTTTTCCATCTAAATCTACCTTTGGATTGATTATAGCAAAAAATCTTTGAGTCTGAAGCCTAAATTTTCTCAATATCGACAATAATTTCTTGCCCAGGATAAATTCTTTTTACACCACCATTGAGTTCAAGTATTTCCGATAAAGTCTTGTTGTTTACTTTTGCAATTTTTCCTAAGTAATCACCCGCGCTGACTTTGTGAATTTTCATCTTATGGGGTGGGACTTGCAATTTTTCTCCTACTAAAATTTTCGAGTTATTTTTTCTGTTGAGTTTTTTAAGGTGAGAACTTTTTGTATTAAAGAGCCTGGCAATTTTAGATAAATTATCACCTTGCTTTACAATATAAGAGTAAAGAACTTTACTCTGTGATTCAGTTTTCACTTTAATTCTTTGACCAACAAAAATAGTGTTTCGTCTTAAGTTGTTTAACGCTTTTAGGTCTTTAATATTTGTGTCATACCTTTTGGCAATTGAGTACAAAGACTCATTTTTTCTCACTCGGTGATATTCGATATGCTCAGATTTTTTGGTGTGACTCTTTGAATGGGTACTTAAGCTGGCCATATATCTTTTGAAACTTTTCATGGCTTTTTGTGAATCTTTAGGCAGATAAATTTCTAATTTCTTTCTACCAGGGTGAGGAATATGAGCTTGTTTAATATCAGGGTTTAATTTTCTTACTAAATCTGAGCTGATTCTTAGTTTACTCGCTAGAGCTGCGACACTAACACTTCTGTCAATTTCCATCGTCACAACTTCTTCGAAAGGGTTATCAATCCATTTTTTTATTTCGATATTGTATTTATCTTTGTTATTTAAAATCTCCATTACCGCCAAAACTTTAGGAACGTAGTGACGAGTCTCTTTAGGAATAACTCCTTTTGCACTAAGTTCATAAAAGTCTCTCGTGTTGGCCCCTCTAATACGACGGATTATTCCGTTTTCACCTTTATTATAGGCTGCCAATGCTAGCTCCCATGAGCCAAAAATATTGTATAGATCTTGAAAATAAAGCGCTGCTGCCTCAGTTGCTTTGAATATGTTTTGTCTCTCATCCAGTGATCGACTCACTCTGAGCCCATATCTTCTTGCAGTCGCCGGCATGAATTGCCAAGGCCCTACCGCTCCGGCATGACTTTTACTGGCATTGTAGTAACCGCTTTCGATTATTCCAACAAAGAACAATTCTTTAGGGAGTCCATAGCGCTCAAAAGTTTCTTCCACAATCTTTCGGTATTTCTCTCCGTTTGCAACGAAGCGTTCTAGTCGGTCTTTGTTTTGAACAGCAAAATACTTAATCCAAAAGTCGACTTTTTTAGATGGTCTCTTTTCTAAAAAATCATTTTCAGACTTTTTAAAAATAGGCTTCTTCTCCAATTGCGTTATTGGATATTTTACTTGGCCATTAGCTTTGCTTTTTTGTTGAGGAGTATGAGTAGGAGGTGTTGTTGATGTTAAAGAAGTTTCAGGGTACGCTCTGTTCACAGGCTTTATATGGGCACAAGATAAAACGCTAAGGCCTAAAGCTGTCGTCATGAAAATCTTTTGCATTAAATCCTCCCTAATTTAATTGTTATTACCATTTTACACTTAACGTTAAGCTGCTTAAATCAGGCAGTATTTTCATGGCCGATTTGAATTGTTTTTTTTAAGATGTTTTTAACAAGGATGTTTTAATGAAATTAGTCTATCGATTATCACTTTTAGTCGCACTGATATCATGTAGTGCAAAGAATTTTCAACAGGCAGAACTTCTGCCAAATAAATCTCGTTCTCAATACGAGGCAAGGGGAAATCAATATATGATTTCCACTCAAGGTGAAGCGACCACCAAGGCTGCAAAATTTGTCTTTGATAAAGGTGGGAATATTTATGATGCCGCTGTCGCAGCATCATTTGCTATTTCAGTAGAAAGACCGCACTCGACTGGTTTAGGTGGCGGTGGTTTCATGGTCATTCACCATGCGAAAGATGCTATGAATGAAGCTTTTGATTTTCGTGAAATGGCACCAAAAGCTGCTCACTCCAAAATGTTTTTAGATAAATCCGGAAAACAAGTTACTGAAAGGTCATTAACTGGAGGTCTTGCATCGGGAACTCCAGGCCTTGTTGCTGGGGTTTTAGAAGTTCATAAAAAATACGGAAAGCTCGATCTTGCGACTGTGATGGAGCCTGCGATTGAATTAGCTGAGAAAGGCTTTCCTGTTTATCCTGCACTTGCTGAGGCCATTAAAGCAAAAGCTGACAAGCTCTGCCAATTTAGAGCATCGAAGAAAATATTCCTTAAGAAAAATTGCGAAGGCTTGAATGCAGGTGAGCTCTTAGTTCAAACTGATCTAGCTAATACTCTGAAAACTATCGCCAAGAAAAAGAGAGATGGTTTTTACAAAGGTGAGGTCGCTAAAAAAATTGTTGCTTCTCAAAAAAGAAATGGCGGTCTCATGACCTTGTCAGATTTAAAAAATTATCTTGTTAAAAAGAGAACTCCAGTTGAAGGAACTTACAAAGGCTATAAGATTGTTTCAATGCCGCCTCCAAGTTCAGGAGGAACTCATGTTATTCAAATTCTTAATATCTTGGAAGGTTTTGATATAAAAGCCTTAGGTGCACAAAGTGCAGAGGCGATTCATCTCACATCTTCAGCTATGCAAATTGCATTCGCTGATAGAGCGGAATATATGGGGGATTCAGACTTTAAAAAGGTTCCAGTTTCCACTCTTGTTTCAAAAGAGTATGCCAAAAAATTGAGAGAAAGAATTACTCTGGATAAAGCTTTAAGCAGTAAAGATTTTCCAATCCCGTTTAAAGAATTGATGCCAGAGAGTGATCACACCACTCATTTCACTATCATGGATGGGCAAGGAAATATTGTAACTTCAACTCAAACAATAAATGGTTGGTTCGGTTCAAGTGTTGTTGCTGAAGGGACTGGAATCGTTATGAATAACGAGATGGATGACTTTGCTTCTCATGTTGGTGGGGTCAATCTTTTTGGAGCTGTTGGTGGCAAAAATAATTTGGTTGAACCTAGGAAGAGACCATTGAGCTCAATGAGTCCAACAATTGTTTTTGATAAAGAAGGTAAACCTTTTATGGCCTTAGGGACACCAAGTGGAACGAGAATACTTACTTGTGTTATGCAAACTGTCTTAAACGTTCTTGAACATGATATGCCTTTATGGGAAGCAGTTGCAGCCACTCGTTACCATCATCAGTGGTCTCCCGAGGAAATTAGAATTGGGCCTCCTTACTTTTCAACGGAAGTAGAAGAAAAACTAAAGGCCATGGGACATAAGATTAACCATAAGTCTCTTGGGTGTAAGATCCAGGCCATCCAAAAACAAAAAGATGGTACTTTGCTTGGAGTTTCAGACCCGAGAGAAGAGGGGATGAGCTTCGGTATTTAGGAAAATCATAAGTAACTTAGTGCGAAAGAAGCAAAAAATTGTCTGATGACTTTGTGGGCGCAGCAGCAATACAGAGTCATTGGCAATTTTTTCAAGTGTCTAAGCGTTTTAAGGAATAACTGACACTTCACAAGACATTTAAAGAGTTCTACCATAATGCTCTGATTTTAAGGAGACATGAATGGAAAAGATCAAAGAGTTCACCCCGACCTCATTATTGTTAGGTGTCATCATTGGTATTGTAATGACTGCGGCCAATGTTTATTTGGGGCTATATGCGGGAATGACTGTTTCAGCTTCAATACCAGCAGCCGTTATTGCAATGGGTGTATATAAAGGTATCCTAAAAACAGACTCTGTTCATCAATCAAATATTGTTCAAACTATGGCCTCAGCAGGAGAATCACTCGCTGCAGGTATTATTTTTACTTTGCCTGCTTTAGTTCTTATAGGCGCATGGAAGAATTTTGAATTCTGGCCTACAACTATGATAGCGATTTCAGGTGGTCTTCTTGGTGTTGTCTTTATGATTCCACTTCGTAAGGCTCTTATTCAAAACGAAAAAGAATTAACCTACCCAGAGGGTGTTGCTTGTGCCGCTGTTTTAAATTCAGGTGATGCAAAATCAGGTAAAGAAGGTTTCATTACTATCATTAAAGGTTTAACTGTTGGAGCGATCTTTAAGTTTGTAGGAAGTGGATTAAAGCTTTTTGTCGGATCTTTTGAGGTTGCTAAAAAAGTTGGTGGAAGTACAGCATTTTTTGGATTTGATGTTTCTCCAGCGCTTTTAGCTGTTGGTTATATCGTAAATATTCACGTGGCCTCGCTTGTTTTTATCGGTGGTGCTCTTGGGTTTTTTGTGGCCATTCCTTTACTAGGGACTCCTCTTGGGATGGAAGATGCAAGTGCAATTGATCTTGCCTGGCAGTTATGGTCAACTCAAGTAAGATATCTTGGTGTTGGTGCCATGATTGTAGGTGGACTTTGGTCTATCGTTTCAGTGAGAAAGGGAATTGTTGCAGGTCTTTCAGGTCTTAAACAAATGGGAAGTAATTCAGGAGAAACTAAGAGAGAAGATACAGATTTTCCTTTAATGGGAATTGGTATAGTCATGCTGGTTTGCTTCGGAATTATGTTTGGTCTTTATTCTCAGATGATAAATGACATGGGGATCACAGTCTTTACAACAGTGCTGATGATCGTTTGTGCCTTTATTTTTGTCGCTGTTTCTAGCTACATCGTTGGTTTAGTTGGAAGTTCAAATAATCCGGTTTCAGGTATGACCATCTCAGCACTTTTAGTTTCAGCAGCTTTATTTTTGGCACTTGGGTATAAAGGTGATTCAGCAATTTTAGCAACGCTAGGGGTTGCTGCAGTTGTGTGTTGTGCTGCCTGTACTGCAGGTGATTGCTCGCAAGATTTAAAAACTGGCTACTTGATTGGTGCGACTCCAAAGTATCAGCAATTAGCTCAGTTTATTGGAGTTATCATTCCTGCATTTGTTATCGCTCCCGTGCTAACCCTTTTGCACGAAGCATACGTTATAGGTGAAGGTCTGAAGGCGCCTCAAGCAATGCTATTTGCATCTATTACTAAAGGTCTTTTTGGTGAAGGTGACCTCCCTGTGCATATGGTTATGTATGGTGCGATTTTTGGTGCTGCTGTGATATTGATTGATAATCTGTTCTTGAGAAATAAATCATTCAGACTCCATTTAATGCCATTAGCGGTAGGAATCTATCTTCCAGTAACTTTGGCCGTTCCAATTTTTTTAGGAGGGATCATTCGTTATGTGGTTGAAAGATCTCGTCAGGTTGAAGATGAAAGTAAAGATAAAGGCGTGCTACTGGGCTCAGGTTTTATTGCGGGTGAAGCAATTATGGGCGTTGTCATTGCGATTGTATTATATACCGCAGGTGATGCACTCGCGTTGAAATTAAACCCGATGCTACAAGAAATCTTGTCTGTAGTAGCATTTTTGGCCATAGCTTCTTATTTATACCGAATTGCGAAAAAGTCTTAGGGGATAAAAAGCTATTTAACTTTTATTAAGTTTATTGTTTAATAAACCAATTAATTTTTGAGGATACTATGTCAAAGAGAATCGTTATTACAGGTGTGGGACTGACTTCGCCGGTAGGTAATAATTTAGCTGAAATGCGTAAAAACCTATTGGAAGGAAAAAGTGGAATCACTGAAAACGAAATTCGTTATATGGGGAAACGTCCCGCTGGCTTTTGTGATTTTGATGAAGAGAAATATCAGAAGAAAAAAGCTAGAAGAAGAGGAACGAGGGCCGGGTCAATTTCGATCTATTGTGCCAATGAAGCTTTGAGCGATGCCGGTGTAGACTGGGCAGCAGTTGATAAGTCCCGTTATGGAGTTTTTCTTGGAATTACCGAACACGGTAATGTTGAGACGGAAGAAGAAGTTTATCAAATGCACCAAAATGATTTAGATTATAATCTTTGGTCAATTCATCATAACCCACGAACAGTTGCAAACTCTTGTGCGGGTGAAGTTACATTAAACCTGGGAATCACAGGCCCTCACTATACGGTGGGTTCAGCTTGTGCTGGTGGTAATATGGGACTAATCAACGGAGTTCAGCAAATCCTTTTGGGTGAGGTTGACTCTGCGCTTTGTGGTGGTATTTCGGAATCTTCCCAAACTTTTGGAATCTTTGCAGCATTCAATGCTCAGGGAGCACTAGGATCTCACGAAGACGTAACGAAAGCTTCACGCCCTTTATGTAAAACTCGTAATGGAATTGCCATCAGTGAAGGTGGATGCGTCTTTCATATTGAAACTCTTGAAAGTGCAGAAAAAAGAAACGCAAAGATTTATGGCGAAGTGGTTGCTTATGCCTATAACTCTGATGCTTCAGACTTTGTTCTACCAAACACGCAAAGACAAATTGAATGTATGCACAAAGCGCTTTCTAGAGCAGATCTAGCAGTTTCAGATATTGATATCGTAAACCTACATGCTACCGGAACAGTTATGGGTGATATTAATGAAGTCGGTGCAGTTAGAGAAGTGTTTGGTCAAAGTAAAAACACGGCGGTGAATTTTACCAAAGGACATATTGGTCACTGTATGGGAGCTGCCGGAGCGCTAGAGCTTGCAGGTAACCTGCCAAGTTTTGAAGATGGAATGATTCACGCTGGGATCAACGTCGAGGAACTAGATCCTGAATGTGCTATGGATAATTTGGTTATCAATCAACCAAGAGAAAATCAAAAAGTTCAAACCATCCTGAACAATTCATTTGGGATGTTAGGTATAAACTCAACAGTTATTATTAAAAAATATTAAGGAAGAAAAATGAGTGAACAAGACGTAAAACAAATTGTTTTAGACATTATTGCAGACGTAGCACCTGATGAGGATTTAGCAGATCTTGATGGTGCGGTAAGTTTAAGAGACCAATTAGACCTAGATTCTATGGATTTTTTAGACATCGTTATGGAACTTAGAAAAAGACATAAGGTTGAAGTACCTTCTGAAGATTATCCAAGACTGGCAACTTTGAATAGTTGTGTTGAGTACTTAAGTCCAAAATTTGCTTAATGAAATATGATGCTATCATCATCGGCGCAGGGATGTCAGGGCTTGCCGCTGGCATCCGACTTGCGATGTTTGATAAAAAAGTTCTTATTGTAGAAAAACACTCGATTCCTGGTGGTTTAAATTCCTATTATCGCAGACGTATACCTAGCACTAAGGAACTTGTAGAGTTCGATGTTGGATTACACGCTCTTACGAATTTCGCTCATAGGGCCGAGAAAGGAAGACCATTTACAAAACTTTTAAAGCAGCTAAGAATTCCTTACGATGCCTTTGAATTAAAACAGCAAACGACCTCAAAAATTCAATTCGCATCTGCAAGCCTAAGATTTTCTAATGAAGCGGATTTCTTTTTGTCTGAAATTGAAAAGACTTTTCCTAAAGAAATTGATTCTTTTAGAAAATTCCACCAATTTGTACTGGACTATAATGAAACGGATTTAAATGCAGAGTATATCTCAGCAAGAAGTATCCTTGATCAATATTTCAGGGAAGATCTTCTTAAAGAAATGCTCATCGCTCCTTTACTGATATACGGTTCGGCCTGGGAGCATGATATGGATTTTTCTCAATTCGTTATAATGTATAAAGCACTTTACGTGGAGGGGTTTTCAAGACCTGTAGGTGGAGTTCGAACGATTTTAAAACTTTTAACTGATAGGTATGAACAGTTAGGCGGAGAGTTAAGGTATAGAACTCAAGTTGAAAAAATTGAGACTTCGGATCGTGTGCAAGGAATTCTGACTTCAAAAGGTGAATTTATCGCTAGTGACAAGGTTTTCTCTTCAATGGGTCTTCCTGAAACTTATCAGGCCCTGGAAAGTGATTTGTCTGCTCCCGTGGGTAAGCTTTCTTTTTGCGAATCGATCTTTGTTACGAAAGACAAATCTCATTTAGATTCAATTGAGGATACAATTGTGTTCTTCAATAAAACTGACAAGTATCTTTATCGCAAACCAGAAAATATTTATGATAATTCCTCTGCCGTTTTTTGTCTTCCCGATAATTATGAAAGAGATACGAGGTCTGGGTACGGAACCATAAGAGTAACCTATATGGCCGACTATGCTCAATGGATAGATAAAGAAGAGCCTTTGTACAAAGACTTTAAGCAAAAACTTGCTCAAGATGCAAAAGAATTAAGTTCATTTTTGATGGGGACACGACCTGAAATTTTGCTAGAAGATGTTTTCACTCCTAGAACAATTAAAAAATATACGAATCACATTGAGGGCACTGTCTATGGTTCTACTCAGAAAAATAAAAATGGTAAAACATCAGTTGAGGGTCTTTATATTATTGGGACAGATCAAGGTTTTTTAGGAATCGTTGGATCAATGCTCAGTGGAATCTCTATGGCAAATATACATGGATTAATGAATGATTGAATTTCAAAATAGTTTTCTTAGAGCAATTTCAATGGTTGAGCCCGAGCGCTTTATTTCTTCTGACGAAATAGAAAATGACTTAAGAGTTGTGTATGAAAAATTGAAGCTTCCTTTTGGAAGAATTGAGATGCAAACTGGGGTTCAAACTCGAGGTGTTTATCCAGATGCGCTTCCTAGCCAGATCGCAATAGGTGCAGCAAAAAATCTATTTTCTGAAAATGAGGTAGTTCCTGAAGAAATCGACTTACTGATTTATTGTGGTGTCTGCCGAGACTATTTAGAACCTTCTACCGCCAGTTCAATACATTATAAACTCGGTCTAAGGCCCGATTGCGCTTCTTTTGATTTAAGCAATGCTTGTTTGGGGGTCGTGAACGCCATGACATTTGCGGCGAATATGCTTGAGACTGGAAAATATAAGAATATTCTTCTTGTGACAGGCGAGAATTCTTTTCCTCTTTTAAAGAAAACACTATCGGTTATTAAAGATGACGAAACGTTAACGAGAAAAACAATTAAGAAATTTTTTGCCAATTTCACCATTGGTAGCGCCGGAGTTGCTTTAGTTATTTCTAGTGAGAAGGGAATTGCTGAATTAAAAAAATATAATGCTCTTTCAAATACCTCGACTTATGAATTATGCCAAGGTGGAGGAAGTACTGAAGAGCTGACAATGGAGACAGATAGTGAGCTTCTCATGCAAGAGGGGATCAAACTCGCCCGTATGACTTGGGAGCCCTTTGCAAGCGAGATATTTGACCATTATATATGTCATCAAGTAGGGATTCATCACCGAAATTTTCTCTATGACAGTCTTGGACTTGATTTGAACAAGGATACAACCACCTTTGATAAGTACGGGAACACTGGCTCAGCAGCGCTTCCTTTAACATTGTTAAAAGCAATCCCCAAATTTAAAGCTGGGGATAAGATAGCTCTATTAGGAATCGGTAGTGGATTGCATACCACAGCGATGGAGATGAGATGGATTTAAAGAAACTAGGTTACGATTTTAGCTCTCAGTATTTCAATATTGATGGTCATAATCTTCACTATATTGATGAGGGAGCCGGAGAAGTGATTGTTATGCTTCATGGTAATCCCACATGGTCATTTTATTATAGAAACCTGATACAGCATTTTTCTAAAACTCATCGAGTGATTGTTCCCGATCATATGGGCTGTGGCCTTTCTGATAAGCCACAGGATTATAATTACAGTCTTAATCGTAGAGTCTCAGATGTTGAGAAATTATTAAAATTTTTAGGTGTAGAGCGTTTTAAACTTATTGTACATGATTGGGGCGGGGCGATTGGTTTTGGTCTTGCAACCTTAACTGATATGAAAGCAGATAAAATTGTTATTACTAACACTGCAGCTTTCACTAGCGATTATATCCCTTGGCAAATTAATATTGTTAAGAAAAAGCCATTAGGTCCTTTTTTAGTAAAATATTTCAATGGGTTTTGCTGGCCGGCCACATTTATGACGACGGTGAAAAAACTTCCTCGCTTTGTTAAACAAGCATATCTTATGCCGTATAAAAAACTGAGTGATAGAGTGGCCATTAATCAATTCGTTCAGGATATACCAATGTCCAAAGAGCATAAAAGTTATAAAACTCTAAAAGAGATTGAAGAGAGACTTAAAGATCTAGACTCAGAAAAACTCATATTATGGGGGAAAAAAGATTTCTGTTTTAATGATTATTTCCTCAATAGGTGGAAAGATATTTATCCTGAGTCAAAATTTGTAGAATATGAAGATGCCGGTCATTATCTGTTTGAAGATAAAAGTGCCGGAACAATCGGTGAGATTGAAAGGTTTTTTGTTTCATGAAGAATGTATCTGAGTTTATTCAGGAAAACGCGAAGAAATTCCCCAAGAAAACATCGATCTCATTTGAGTCACGTAGCTATAGCTTCTTAGAACTGGATGAGAAGATAAATCAATTCTGTCATAAATTTAAAGAGCTGGGAGTTAAACCTCAAGATAAAGTTTTATTTTTTGTTAAACCAAATTTAGATTTTGCGGCGATAACATTTGCTCTTTTTAGGCTTGGTGCTATCACTGTTTTTATCGACCCTGGTATGAAGAGAGAGTATTTTTTAAATGCGATTGAAGAAGTAAAACCGGACGTGTTGGTTGGGATTCCAAAAGTTCATTTTTTGACCAAAATGAAGGCCCATTATTTTTCCAATATAAGAATTTTTATTCAAGTCGGAAAAGTTCCATTTTTAGCTGAGAGTTTATATAAGGGTCTAAAAAAACTTCCAAAAACCTATGAAACTTATCAGCCAAAAGCGGGTGAACTCGCTGCAATTCTTTATACTTCTGGAGGGACTGGCGCTCCCAAGGGAGTAGAATATACTCATGATATCTTTATCAATCAAACGAATATGTTACGGGAAACATTTTCGCTCACGGAGTCCGATACAGATATTCCTGGTTTTGCTTTGTTTTCTTTTTTCTCCCTGGCCATAGGGATGAGGAGTCATGTCCCAAGGATTGATGTGAGTAAACCTTCACTCGTAGATCCTGAAGCCTTATTTGCGGATATAAAGCAATCTAATGCAAGCTTTTTGGCCGGTTCACCAGCTATTTGGGATAAGCTAGCTGACTATTGTTTGCAGAATAGACTGAAGCTTGATTCAGTTAAGCATGTGGTAATGTTCGGGGCACCTGTCGATATAAAACTTCATGAAAAGTTTGCTCAAATATTAACCGAGGGGACGACCTACACACCATATGGTGCTACAGAGTGCCTTCCAGTAGCCTGTATCTCTGGCAGAGAAATTTTAAAATTTCACAAAAGGGATTTTCTCGATGGAAGAGGAATATGTGTTGGGAAGCCAATTGGTGGTGTTGAAGTTAAAATAATACCCATGCTAGATCATCCAGTTCTAGATATGTCTCAGACTCATGAACTTTCAGAGGGAGAGATCGGCGAAATTGTTGTTCATTCCAAGAATGTAACTCAGAGATATCATGGAAAACCTGAAGCCACTGAATTAGCAAAAATTTCTGATCAAGGTAAGGTTTGGCATAGAATGGGTGATGTAGGATTTTTGGATAAAGACGGAAAAATTTGGTTCTGCGGTCGTATGAAGCATGTGGTTTTTGACGGAAAGGAATTTTTCTATCCTTCTCAAATAGAAGCCATCTTTAACAAGCATTCAAAGGTGAAAAGATCGGCACTCGTGCAAAATTTGGAAACGAAGCAACCTGTTGTTATCGTCCAAAGGAAGGATAATAAACCAGATCTAGAACCCATGTTATTGATGGATTTAAAGAACTTGGCGAAGACTCATGAGGTAACAAAGAAGTTAAGCCTTTTTGAGGCAAGGGCCGATCTACCAGTAGATGTAAGGCATAATATAAAGATAGATAGAGAACTTCTTTCAAAAGATGTTAGGGCATGAAGAAGATCCTTATCACTGGAGCAGGTGGGTTTTTAGGATTTGAAATAGCTAAGCTATTAACAGAGAATAAAAATTTAAAAGTCATAAATATATCAAGAAGCCATCATGTGAAGCTTGATGAAATTGGTGTTGAAACTATTAAGTGCGATATTTCAAACAAAGAGCAAGTGTCACAGATTGACTTAACTGATGTGGAAGGTATTTTTCATGTTGCGGCCATTGCAGGAGTTTGGGGAAAGGCATCAGATTTTTATAATGTGAATTTTCTGGGAACAAAAAATCTGGTAGACCGTGCTATTGAGAGCAATATGAAGCATTTTATTTATACTTCAACTCCCTCTGTAGTATTTGGAAAAGATGATATTATAGCTGGTGACGAATCTCTCGACTATCCAGAAAAATACTATACCGATTATGCTAGAACAAAATCGATGGCCGAAAAATATGTAAGATCTAAAAGTTCAGAGAGCTTTAGGACAATTAGCATCAGGCCACATCTTATTTGGGGAGGAGGGGATCCACACCTTATTCCTAGGGTTTTAGAAAAAGCGAGAACGGGCAAATTAAAAATAGTAGGAGAAGGTGATAACCTGGTTGATATCATCTATGTTAAAAATGCGGCACTTGCGCATCTTCAGGCCTACAATGCGCTATTAGAAAAACCAGAGCTTTCAGGTAATTGTTATTTTGTCGGGCAGGAAAGGCCAGTTAGGCTTTGGGATTTCATCAATGATATTTTACGCCGAAAAAATATCAGACCACTTGAGAGCTCTATCTCTTTTAAGGCAGCCTATATTGTAGGGTTTTTATTAGAAAAAGTTTTTAAGTTAGTTGGAATTTATCATCCAGAACCTCCTATGACGAGGTTTGTGGCCATGCAATTAGCTAAATCTCATTATTTTTCACATGAAAAGGCAAAAGAAGATTTTGGCTTTGAACCTAAATACTCGATTGAAGAAGCGCTAGATTTAACTTTCTCTCAAGCGCCATCTTCTTCTTACTCTATACAAAACTAAGAAGAAAAATAAGCCTGAAAAAAACGATTTGAGAAAATGAGATGAATCTTCTTCTCCGTCAAAACTTAGGGTTGCACAACTTCCCATCGCAGAGATGCCGAGAATTTCAAGCTCAGGGTCGTGAGGGTAGAGATAAGTGACACCATCGATATCATCTTGACCCAGCCATTCCTGGAATTTTCCTGAAATGCTATAGTACATAAGATTATGCTTAAACTCTGAGTGTCCTAGACCGAAGGCATGCCCTAACTCATGCGCAATGATAGCTTCGATTGTTGAACTAGACTTGTCTGGCAATGAAGAGTTGGGATGCGCATTTAAGATAAGTACCGCTTGGCAATTACTTCCTGAACAAGTCATCAAGGCTGAACCCAGTATACTTGCATCATCAAAATCCTCTGCTGAGTCGTTGCAGCCAGCAAGGATAGAATTCATTGGTGCTTTTTGAATCGCAGCTTCGTGGTCGTCACCATCGATATCTATATCCGATCGAATCTCTTTAACATCAAGCCTAAGAGAAGATGTTGGGACAGCATTCCAGAATTTATTAACAGCTTCTTTTATTAAGGTTCTATATTGAGCGGTTGTAAAACCTGCTCCAGAACAATCTGTGTCAGCGATATAAATATTTACCTCAGTATCTTTGAAGCCTTTACCAGTATTAGGGTTGAGCGTGAAAGCAAAGCAGTTGAATTGAGTGAATAAAAGTGTCGCTATAATTAAATTTTTCATTAGTATATATTCACCGTTACTAAATAGTTATAACCTCTTTGATCTAAATCCCGAGAGTTCATTATTTCTAAGTCAAATCGAATCGAATATTTTTTCCCTATGATGAAATTTTCCACTCCAATATTCATGGTGTTGAAATGGCTGATGACTGTTTTGTCAGGTGAAGGAAAAGTAGTGCTTCCATTCCCATTACTAAGTCTTTGAGTTCCACCCTGGCCCATAATGCGATACCAATGATTACTAATTCCATAACGTGCTATAAATGAATTTGTGATGACATAAGCGAAATTATAATGAAGGAAGATGGTGTCTTTTTTATAATTGGTACCAGTGTCCATGAAGTAACTATAGCCCAGTTCAGGCATGAAATAATTCCCCCCTGCTAAGTGAAGCTGTGTACCAATTCCGAGGTAGGGATTAATCGTGAATTTCTGGGTGCTACCGCTAGTATTTGTTTGAACTTGGTTGAAGTAGGGTACATAACTACCTACTGACCATGATGAAGCGGCTAGGGCATTGAAGCTAACTAAAAGAAAAATGAGAATTTTCATCATAGATATTTGTACTCTTTTGGTTGTTGTTTAACAAGATTGTCAAAATCCAACATAAGTCCTTTTGTAATAGGCCAGTCTTCAATTGAATTACCATAGAAAATATCGTTAATTTTATTAACTGGAATGATTTTTCGCGTGGAAGAGGTAATGAAAACTTCATCCGCAGCTTTTAAATCATCTATGGAAATATCTTTGATCTCAACTTGTTTTAATTGGCTCTGGCAAAGCTTTAAAATATTCGCCCTCGTAATACCTGCGAGTAAACCGCTAGAGATGGGAGGAGTGATGATCGTTTTGTTTTTTACAATCCAAATATTAAAGGTTGTACCCTCTGTAACTTTGCCTTCTTTGTTTAGCATGATGGCATCATAGGCACCCATTTCTTTTGCTTGCTCAAGTGCCATTACGTTATTGAGGTAGTTTCCGGATTTTGCGTTAGGGTCTACGGATCGTTTGTCGTTTCTTAAGATATCTCCCAACCATAAAAAGACACCTTTTTGATAATACTCATCACTATAATGT
>JAYZFM010000017.1:0-9543 GCA_036336775.1 Bdellovibrionota bacterium
ACTCAAAAGATGCAATTCTTTCTTTATTTCATACTTTATCAAAGTGAAATAATGATAACGGCTTTTTCTCCAGCCAAAAGTTTATTCAATCTAAAACTGGGCAGGCACATCTCAATGCTCTTGAATTATTCCTAGCAAACCTCGAACCAAATACTGTTGAAAACACGATTGCCTACACAAGAAAATCATTTAGTAGTCACGAAATAAATCATTTATTTAAGAAAATCTATTTTCACCTCCCAAAAGAGAGCAATCTGTTTTTCTTTTGTGGATTAGTTCCAGGTGGTGTACTTGACTACTACGTCAAGCAACTGTGCGATCAAAGACGCCGTGGATACAGCATTCACCTTGTAATGGTTTATGGATTTAAAAATTTCATGAAGAATACTTCATCTGAAGAAAAAACCTGGCTCTCCAACCTTGAAAAAAAACTTGACCAAGAAATTTTAACAATCAAGGAGACCTGCCGTACAAACGGAATCAAGTTAAGTTTTATTCATATGGATTCTCGTTACAACTATGATTATGTTTTAAAGGAGAGCTTTCAGATTGAAAAATGATGCAAAAATTAAATTTTTCTATGCTCTATACACTGCAATTGCAATGACAAGTGTATTAAGCATTGAACATTCTAAATTCATTGCATTCTTTGTTTTCAATTTCATTATGAGTCTGCTTACCATCCACTTAATATGGCAAAAATCTGACCGCAACTTTTCTCAAATATATAGTTCACCTATCAAATACTCTGATCTAGATATTTTCAATAACTATGCAGGATTTGAAATCCAACATGACAATATCATCCAGAGTGAATCTCTCTCAGAATTCGAATATGCTGAAATAAAGAATAGTAGCAGGCTGAAGAACGTACTAATAAAAGTAGTCATTATTATTTTATATGTCGCAGGAGTTAAATTCTTACTAAGTGCAAAGCTTGATATACTTGCTAGAGTCTCTACTCCCATAGCCTTTTTAGTTTTTATAACAACCTATCGATACTGGGGGATGTGGATACTGGGTCTTTTTGTCTACCTTATATCTTTCACAGCCTTTTTCACGGTGAAAACTATCTTTTCATATGTCATCGCAATAATTTTTTTCATGTTGTTTTTTCTTAATATGGCCTTTTTGAATAATTGGTATTGGAAAAGAATTCTGAAGCAAAATTTTAAATTTACGCCTTCTCAGTTTAAATCAGTCATGCCGTCTATAATTATATTTACGACACTCTTTTGCCTTACTGATTATATTATTGAAGATGAAAAATCGCTTTTTTCAAAACTTGTGGAGACTTTGGTAAAGCCCGTTCAAAATAAGAATCATGGCCACAAAAAAATGCTGGAATTCTTAAATTCTGAGATGGACACAGAAATTAAGAATCAATTGCAGAAGATTCCTGATCTCAAGCTCAAAGATCAATCTATCCTAGATCAACTGAGTGAAATATCTCAAAAAATGGAGACACTAGAACAAAGAGACTTTAGTTTCGACACTGACAAAGAGAAATATCAAATACTTCTTGATCAAAAGAAAGATCTCATAAAAGAAGCTATGTCCAAACACAATCCGGATGGTGATCTAAAACTCGAAACGAAAAAGCTAGAGGATCTTGCAAATGAAATAAACAGTGAAGTGAACATCAGAAAAGAGCGTCAAAAGGAACTTCAAAAACTTGAAAGAGAGCAAATTCAAAGGGATATCAAATTAAAGAAGTGGCTAAAGCGGCTAGCAATTTTAATTGGACTCATTATTATTATATATTTCTTAAATCAATTAATGAGAAAAGGTAAAATCTTGGAAGAGGATTTTGACCTAACTGATTCTCAAAAAGATGAACTCAATCAAATTATAAGCGAACATGAACCTCATTTTAGTAACTTCTCAGATGAAGTTGACTATAAATACAAGAAAGTTCATGCCCTACTTAAAGTTCTTTATTTTGGTGAACACTCCTACGCTCCTCCTGCTATGGTTGTACCAGTCCATGATAATTTGGCCGGAGAAAATAAAGTTAGAGTTTTAGCGGCACAGCTTGGAGCTGTATTTAACGCTATTCATTTCTCGTCACAGAAAAATTTTAAAAATCATCAAATTAAAGAGTTTCGCCATTCTTATAGGGCCTTGATTTCCATCGTAAAAAGACAGATTTAGTCAGGTATGTTTCTCTTTACCGTGTTTTATTGAGCTGAAATAATTAGGTGCAAATGAGGAGATTTTTATGCAAGAGATTCTGGTTTCAAATCCAGTCTATGGGACTATGGCGTTCGGTGGAACACTACTTTTTTTAGTTAAAATGATCATGCTACTGGTTAGTGGTGGTGACATGGATGTCGATGGAGATCTTACAGAGATTGATAGCGGTGTTGATATGGATGGTGGGACGACATTTTCTCTCATTTCAATTCAATCGGTACTAGCGTTTTTCATGGGTGCAGGCTGGACAGGATTGGCCGCAAGACATGAGTGGAATCTCGAAACGATACCGGCCATGGGTGCGGCGATTGGCGTTGGATTTATTTTCATGTTTATCAGCGCCTACTTCACTTTTAAAGTGAAGGGTCTAAACGCCTCTACTGTAATTGATGTAAGAGAAGCGATTGGAAAGACAGGAAGAACTTACACCACAATCCCGGCTCTAGGAGAAGGCATTGGACAAATAGAAATCACAATTGGTGGCAAACAACAAATTCTTCAGGCCATGTCACTTGGAGAGAAGATTGAATCGTTCACCACAGTTAAAGTTGAAAAAGTTGATGATGCAGGAACCCTGCACGTTTTAAAAGTATAGGAGAAAGAAATGTTTTTAGCAGGTAGTTTTACTTCAATGATCATTATCGCCTTCGTGGGGATATTGCTCTTTATCGCCATCTTTTTGTCAAAACAATATAAAAGATGTCCATCTAACCAAATCTTAGTTGTATTTGGTAAAGTTTCAGGGGGAGCCTCAGCACATTGTGTTCACGGTGGTGGAGCATTTATCATTCCTCTTTTCCAAGACTATACTTATCTTTCATTAGAGCCCATCACAATTGAAATTGACTTACGTTCAGCTTTATCACTTAAAAATATTAGAGTTAACGTTCCTTCTACTTTTACCGTAGGTATTTCAACTAAAGCCAATATTATGACTAATGCGGCGGAAAGACTTCTTGGTTTAAGTATTGGTGAAATCTCAAATCAAGCTCAAGATATTATCTTAGGACAAATGAGATTAGTTATCGCAACTCTCGCGATAGAGGAAATCAACCAAGATAGAGAAAAATTTCTTCACTTAGTTAATACCAACGTTAACGTAGAACTTAACAAAATCGGACTTGATGTTATCAACGTTAATATTAGAGATATTACTGATGAGTCAGGTTATATCGAAGCGATTGGGAAAAAAGCGGCGGCAGAAGCAATCAATAAAGCAAGGGTTGAAGTTGCTGAACAGGAAAAAGACGGAGCTATTGGTGAAGCTACTGCAATTAGGGCCAAAGAAGTTCAAGTCGCTGAACAGTCAGCAAAATCAGCTGCTGGTCAAAAGCAAGCCGAAAGAGATAAAAGAATCGCCGTTTCAAAATATGAAGCAGAAGGGATCACCGGAGAAGCTGCAGCACAAAGAGAACAAGAAGTTGCACAAGCTAAAGAACGAGCGATCACTGAACAAGGAAAAGCTGAAGCGAAAAAAGAAGAGAGAGTCTTTACTGCCGCTCAAGAAGCAGAATCAGTTAAAGGTGAAAATGAAGCACAAGCAAATATTGCACAATACGATGCGAACCTAAATGAGAGAAGAGCTGAAGCAAAAAGACGCGGGGAAGTTGCACTCGCCAATGCACAAAAAGATGTTTTTGAAGCCGAGAAAGCAGTGCAGATTGCAAGGCTTGAGAAAGATGAACTCGCTCAAGAGGAAGTAAATAAAAAGAAAATTGAAATTGAAGCTGAAGCTGAAGCCGAAAAACAAAGAAGAATTGCTCGAGGTGAAGCTGATGCCATTATTGCGAGATTTGACGCTGAAGCGGAAGGGGTAAGAAAAGTACTAGATGCAAAAGCCGAAGGTTACCGAAATCTACTTTCAAGTGTTGGAGAAGATAAAGGACTTGCTCCTACCCTACTACTTGTGGAGCAACTACCAGGACTTGTAGAGCAACAGGTTAAAGCAATTCAGAATCTTAAAATTGATAAAATCACTGTATGGGAAGGTGGAGCTGGAAAAGACGGTTCTAATGCTACATCAAACTTCTTAAGCGGGTTAATTAAATCCCTCCCTCCAGTACATGAGCTGGCGAAGCAATCAGGTGTTGATCTCCCTGAATTTTTGGGAGAGATAAGCTCTGAACATCTAAGTAAAGCGAATGGAATGTTTAAAGTGCAAAAGCCAGAAACTGAAGTTCCATCAAACGATAATAATTTAAATTAAATCTTCAACATCAGGGATTTCCTCTTTGCCTTCAAAAATGGCGAAGAGGATTTCCTTCAAATTCTCAGGTTTTATCGGTTTGGTAAAATAAGCTAATACACCCATTGCCTTACAAACCATTTTTATTCCCATATCAGCATCTGCAGACATGACAACTATTTTCTGATTCTCACTCATAGGATCTTCCTTGATTCGGTTTATCAAATCAATCCCATCAAAGCCTGGCATATTTAAATCAGTAATTAAAAGATCATAGGGATTGCCATCAAGATGTGACTGAGCGATAAGCTCCCATGCCTCGATTGGAGTTTCCGGGCAAGTAATATTTTTAAAACCAATTTCAGTTAAAATGGAACTCATCTTAGCGCGGGCGAAACTAGAATCGTCCACTAAAATTATACTGGAATTTAATATGTCACTCATAGCTCACTTATTTTACCCATGGTGATCATTCTAAACAAATAAAAAAAGGCCTCTTTTTTAAAGAAGCCTAAATATTAAGTTCTTAGCCTGAAAAGCAAGTTTTAAAAAATACCACCAATTCCGATATGTCTTTCAACTTGGCATTGTGCTCTATATCTTCCAGTTCTTGCCTGAAATGCTTGGCATTGCCTAAGTGCTCTTTGACATGCTTGAGCTTTCACACCAGTTCCTCTCGGTCCGGAAGCATTACCAATAAATGTTTGAATTGTTCTATGTCCTCTAGGTCCAACTAAATTTGAGGTACAAGATTGATGTACAATTCTTCCCCCACGCCCCGGACGGTTGTGTCTTGTTCTTTCAACACAGTTTAGAATTCTTGCCCTGTAGTAGCCTGATCTAATTGCTCTTCTACAATCTTGCTTAGCCTCCCAACATGCATCATTCCTATTGTAACCATAACCCCTAAAAGTCTCAACGGTTCTTCCTCTTCCATTCTCAAGATCAACTGTACATTGCGCAGCTTCTGCTGATTGAGTTAGAGTTAACATTCCAAATAACATAGCAACACTTAAAAATATTTTCATTTTTTCCTCCGTATCATGTCTTCTTGACTGTGATTAAGACTTAAAGGAGCAAATGAGATGCCAAAAATATTTATGTAATTACCAATAGAAGACGCGCCGCGCGGTGCGTTTTACCAGTGGCAAAAAGAAACTAGAGTCGTATTTCTCGTTCGAAATAAAAAAGAAGAAATGATTGTAGCGCCAATGCGAGTAATGAAACAATTAAAGCAAAAACTTTATTCTCAATTTTGCTGGCCTTCATTTCGTTTTGCAAAAATATCCCATTCAGGTACCTGTAAAAAGATTTAGGAAGTGTTTCCAATACAAGTATTCTGTATTCATCACTCATATTGAATAGTGGAGACTTTAATCTTTCTGTTTCATTAATGAATTCCAAAACCTGATCATTAAAATTGCCTTCGATCGCCGAGGTTTCGGAGTCTACCAGATGACTACTCTTAACAATATTGCGCTGAGTATCTTTAAATAGAGCTAATTTTGAATTGAGAATAATTAAATTTTCATCTGATGGATTTTGTTTAAATTTTTCTAGGTCACTAAATATTCTGTGTAGCAAAAATTGTTGGCGGGAAATCTCAAATACAGCGTGGCCGTAGCGACTTTCGCTTTGTTTTAGTTTAACTAAGCTTAATAATTGGAATCCAACAAATAAAACTATAGCTAAAGTGATAAATCTAAATAGTTGTACAGGTTTTATTAACATATTCAAACGCCCCTAAATCAAGTATAATATAAGTTCATGAAAAAGCCTAAACCGATAGATGTATCACAAATTGACCTTGAGAAGATGAAGGATAAAACCGCTGATCTTCCTGGATTACTAGAGTATGCTCACTCCATTGGTGGGTTCTCAATCGTTCCAACTCAAGAAGGTGTTATCAAAGGTAACGCTATGAAGGCGATGAAAGAACAAACCGAAATGCATATGCAGCAAATCTATGATCAAATGAAAGTTTTAGCTGATCAAGCTAGTAAACTAAAAAGACGTGCTGAAATTTCTTTTGAAATCTATGAAGCTGAAATGCGTTTTAAGCCTGATATCGGTCACACATATTATTTATATCAGAAAGCCGGAAAAAAAGTTCTATCTCTCGTTGGACCAAAAGAATGGGGTGGCTCGATGCCCTTTGAGAGCTTCGTTGCGCAGGTAAAACTCCTAGCGGATCACACATGGGAAATTGTTGAAGATAATTTAGAAGATAGATAAAATATTCTCAAAGGAGAATTCATGTCTATCTACAAAAAGGTCCTCTTAGGACTCTCAATGTTTTCTGTGCTCAATCTATTTGCCAACGAAATCAATCTAGAATTAAAAAAAGAAAAGAATATCGAGTTTGATAAAGATGTTGTCGAAGTTCTTGTTGGCGATGCTAATATAGTTTCAGTTAAAGAAGGCAAAGAGAAATCAGTATTAAAAGTTAAAGGACTTAAACAAGGAAAGACTGAACTTGATATTTTCCTTCGCGATGGTAAGCGTCTAACCTATCACCTCTATGTTGGGATCAGCAACATAACTTTAAAATCAGCTCTAGCTAAAATTGGTAGAATTCAAGGAATTAAAGTTGAAGAGAAAGATGGGATTTATATTCTTCATGGAAACGTCAACAGAAGAGAAGATGGAATCACATTGTCGAGGATTTTAAAAGTTCAAGGTGCCTACTTCAAGGACAATACAAAACGCCAATATAGAAATAGTAGTTCAGCGGTAAACGTGGCCAACTCAGTTTTAGAAGACAATGGTTTTGGATATTATCAAGTAAGAAAATACGGACGACTAATATACTTAGAAGGGACTAAACGCAACGACTTAGATCACGCCAAGGCATTTGGTATAGCAAAACTTCTCATCCCAAGTATCAGAGATGGTGTAGCAAACTCTCCAGGAAGAGCTGGACCAGCTGTAAGTATTGACGTCCTTGTATTGAGCTATACAAATGATAAAAACTTAGAGCTAGGCCTTAAAGGATCGGATGGTAGTAGCCTTGCCACCTACACCTACTCAAGTGAAAAAGATGGAAATGGTTCATCTGACTCTTACTCCTGGACATTAGGTCCATTTAGTCATGTCCTTAAAATGGTTAAAACTGTAGAAAATACAAAAGTTTTGGCCAATCCAAGAATAGTTGTTAGAAGTGGAGAGCAGGCTACCTTTCATTCAGGAAAAGAAAATTTTGTTCAAACTCAAACGACTAACAATTCTGGTGCCGTTTTAAATAATTTCATCAATATTCCTTCAGGGATACTATTAAATGTGCTTCCTCAGGTTGATAGAATTGGACAAATTGACGTGGCAATCGAAGTGGAAGATTCAACCTACTCGCTGACTAGTGACAACGCTCCAGAAAAATCAAAGTCTAAATCGACGACTAAAGTTACAGTGCAAAACGGATATTCAATTCTTTTATCTGGTTTTAAACGAAATACTCAATCTAAGACAGTAGATAAGATTCCTCTTTTAGGTGATATTCCGATCTTAGGTGAAATATTCAAAAATAGAAAAATTATTAATGAAGAAGAAAACGTCATGGTTTTAATGACCGTAAAACTAGCTCAAACACCTGAAGAACAGGCCACTCTATTCTCTGCGGCTAAAGAAGCTAGGATTATTCCTGGTGAGTTTTCAAAATTAGACCAAACAGCAACAGAGGGAATCGAATTTAGTATTTGGGATTAAATTATGAAAAAACTTTTTTTAATATTATGTGCAGTTTCATTTCACACTTTTGCCGATGTTGAGGTCTACTTCACCGAGGACTCTACAGTAAACTTTGCAAGAGATAGCTTTTATAAGGAATTCAAGAACCTTACTGAAGAGACTTATTCTATAAATGGTTCAATAGACCGCGAACTTTTTGCAACAGCTCATCCACCTGCGGAAAAAGATTTTAAAAATAGAAAAATACAAATTCCTCAAAGCATCTCTCAAATGATCAAACCAATCCAAAGAGACTTAGAGGTCAAAGCCAAAGAACAGGCTCTAATTGTAGATTGTAAACCTCATACAAGTCAGTTTGTAACGAATTGTGGGATCTATCGCTATTCAAGATCAAAACAAAGAGTGGACGCATCTTCTGTCAGATACTTTTCAGTAGAAGTTGATAAACCACAAAAATGGGTTTCACCTCTTCTGACAAACTTCAAAAAACAAATTGAACAAGAAGATGAGAGAAAAGAAGCTAAACTTATGCAAGAGTATATTAGCTCTATAACTCAAGAATCTAATAAAACAGACGAAAGTGATTCAATTATTGCCTTTGGTGTAAAACAAAGGTCCATCAATTCTTCAAATTTAAATGGTCCCTACATAGAATACGCTAAAGGTAAGAAAGGTTTCTATTCCCTAATAGCAATTTCACAATATAAAAGTGATCGTGATCTATCAGCAGAATCTCTTGAAGTAGGAGCGAGAAACCTATCAAATGAAATCAATAAATTGCGCTGGGAAATTTCATATAGAGCTCACCTAGATAATATTAATGTTCAAAAAGATCAAGAAACTCTCTTTGGACTTTCATTGAGTCTTGGGTTCAATGCAAATTTAGATGGTAAAGGAAGCACCCTACTTCATGGCTCTTACGGCTTAAGACGCTCAACCAAGTTATCAGATCAAAACGACACTTTATCGAGAAATTTTAACGAAGAAGTTCTATCACTAAATATCCAGAGGCTCTTTTAAAGAGCCTCTAGTTTTTCATTAATTTCGGCTTTTAATTTATGCTCTTCAGGTAGTAAGTTAGAAATCGCAATTAGCTCCCTTCTAACGGCAGCGGGATCAAAGGCTGCTTTAACCCAAGATCTTTTCACCTTCTGAGAAAGAGTATATTCGTAACTAGAAATCTTCTTAATGTCCTTCACAGATAGTAGGTCTTTTTTAGCTACTAATGCTTCGAGACTTTCTTTTCTCGTTGCATCTTCAACTTTCTCACTTGTCATCATTCTAAGAAGTTTATTAATCCTAATTTGGAAATATTTCTCTATTTTATCTGAGTCAGGATAAGCATCCCACAATTCAGTTTGTGACTTACCACTCTCTATTAAGGAGGAATAAATATCAAATTTTTCTACTTCATTCTGACTCTTAGCTGCTTGTTCAAACTTTTCTGTCCAAATCTTTGCTATTTCTTTGGCAGCCTC
>JAYZFM010000018.1:0-24682 GCA_036336775.1 Bdellovibrionota bacterium
TAATCGTAACTTCTTCAAGCCTTAGTTTTTCTATTAAGCCCGTAAGCCTTAAATTTTTTGTTTCAAAACTAGATTCACTTGGCTTTAAAGGATATTTTTGGCCAGCAATTTCAAGTGATTTTATGACTTCTGATGATTCAACCTTGAGGTTTTGATACACCCCCATATAAGCAGATAGGTCATCATTTTCAATGGGAACGAAGCGATCTTTAAGGACTATCTCTCCGTCTACTCTTTCGTAGCTGACAATTTGTCCGAATAACCTCAAATCAGCTGGACAATGAGCTAATGCACTTGAAGCAATAAAAAATATTGATAAGACGAATCCCTTTTTCATCAATCAACTGATCGGCAAAAAACGAAGAAAAATAAAGTAGCGTAAAGTATTGAAATAAAAGAAAAAAGCCCCCAAAAAGGGGGCCATGTATTTAATATCTGTAGTGTTCTGGCTTGAATGGACCTTCTTTAGTCACGCCAATATATTCAGCTTGGTCTGGAGTTAGCTCATCTAACTCAACACCAATTTTTGCTAAATGAAGAGCCGCAACTTTTTCATCTAGGTGCTTAGGTAGCATATAAACTTGGTTCTCGTATTTGTCAGAGTTTTCCCAAAGCTCAAGCTGTGCAAGAGTTTGGTTAGTAAACGAGTTACTCATAACAAATGAAGGGTGCCCAGTAGCACATCCAAGGTTAACTAATCTTCCTTCTGCAAGTAGGATTACTTCTCTTCCATTTTTCAATTTATATAGATCAACCTGAGGCTTGATTTCTGATTTGTCTGCGTTTTTATTTAACCAAGCAACATCAATTTCATTATCAAAGTGACCAATATTACAAACGATAGTTTTGTCTTTCATTGCCTCGAAGTGCTCAGAACGAATGATGTCTTTGTTACCAGTAGCGGTAACAATAATATCCGCTTCAGCAACAGCATCTTTCATTTTCTTAACTTCAAAACCATCCATTGCAGCTTGAAGTGCACAGATTGGATCGATCTCAGTAACGATTACTCTTGCCCCACAACCCTGTAAAGAAGCTGCAGAACCTTTACCAACATCACCGTAACCAGCAACAACAGCAACTTTTCCGGCCATCATAACATCTGTCGCTCTTCTGATTGCATCAACACAAGACTCTTTACAACCGTACTTGTTATCAAATTTTGATTTAGTAACAGAGTCGTTAACGTTGATAGCTGGCATTGGAAGAGTTCCTTTCTTTACTCTTTCGTAAAGTCTGTGAACACCAGTAGTTGTTTCTTCAGATAGTCCCTTAATGTCTTTTACATATTGTGGGAATCTATCAAGAACCATATTCGTTAAGTCTCCACCATCATCAAGGATCATATTTAGATTCTTTCCACCTTCAAAAGCAGTAAGAGTCTTTTCGATACACCAATCAAATTCTTCTTCACTCATACCTTTCCAAGCAAATACTGGAATTCCAGCAGCAGCGATAGCCGCAGCAGCGTGATCTTGAGTAGAGAAAATATTACAAGAAGACCAAGTAACCTCAGCTCCAAGCTCAACTAGAGTCTCGATAAGAACTGCAGTTTGAATTGTCATATGAAGACAACCAGCGATTCTTGCACCAGCTAGTGGCTTAGATTTACCAAATTCTTCTCTAAGTGCCATAAGCCCTGGCATTTCCGCCTCAGCTAAATTGATTTCTTTACGTCCCCAGTCAGCAAGACTAATGTCTTTTACCTTGTAGTTTTCAGCCATGATAGCTCCTCTTTATGAATTTTTTTAACCCGCCCATCATATATAGCTTTTAGAGCTACGTAAACGCCAAATCCAGTAGAAATTACCCGATAAATACACTATAACAGCCAGACTCATTGAATTAAGGTAGCTTAAACTTATGTCTAACATAGAAAAAATAAAGAATGGATTTTTTGCATCGTGTCCGGGGGGACTAGAACAGTTTTTACTTGAAGAAGTCAAAGCGCTCAAGCCCAAAGAAGCGAAGCTAGTTAAAGGTGGAGTTGAATTTACTGCACTGCCAGAAATAGCGATAGAACTGATGTTCAGCTCAAGAATTGCTTCAAGAGTCTACAAAGCTCTCTATACTTACGACGTAAAAAATGAAAAAGATCTCTACATTGGAGCTCGTGATGTTAAGTGGAAGGCCATATTTGATTTAACTCAAACTTTTAAAGTTAGCGTCATTCAAAGCCGCTCTCCAAATGGTAAGAAGCGATCAAAATTTGATAACTCTATGTTCTTAGGACAGAAACTTAAAGATGCCATCGTTGATGACTTCAGAAAAGAGTTCGACGGTGCAAGGCCAAGCATCGAAAAGAATCATCCTGATGTCACTATCATGCTTCACTTAGAACCCCATGATAATCCTCATTCTCAAAAAGAAAAGGTCACTCTCCTTCTGGATATGAGTGGACGTCCACTGAGTCAAAGAGGTTACAAAGTCAGTGAGTTCGATGCACCTCTGAGAGAAAACCTCGCAGCAGGCCTAGTGAAGATGATGGATTTAAAACCTGATCAAAATTTTCTAGATGCGATGTGTGGTTCAGGAACAATTTTAACCGAAGCTCTACTGGCGGCAGGACAAATCCCTCCAAGTTTTTTAAACCTTTCGTGGATCGCACACGAAAATAGGTTCTGGGATTTTGAGCATCATTTTTGGTTTGTAAAATCTGATTATCTTAAAGATAAGTTTTTAGACTTAATCGAAAAATACAAAACTCTAACCGAGCAAGGTTACGAGCGTCTAAAAAATAAAAAAGCTGAGTTTCGTGGAAACGATATCTCACCAGATGCAGTGAGAGCAACCTTAGATAATTTAAAACGCGCTAACCTGCAAGCTTTTGTAGAGCTTTCAATAGAAGACGCCCTTAATCTTGAGGCCAATAGTGAACAAGGTGTGGTCGTAGTTAACCCTCCATATGGAGAGCGACTAGGTAAAGACGAAGATCTTGAGCACCTCTATCATGAATTTGGAGAGACTCTGAAGCATAAGTTTAAAGGTTATAAAGGCTATGTTCTCACCGGTAACCTACCGCTTTTAAAGAAGATTTCACTTCGAAGTGCCCGAAAAGAGATCGTTTATAACGGAAATATTGAGTCTCGATTTGTAGAGTATCAGCTGTATTAAGAATTCTTTATTTAATTACTGAAGTATTCCCAACTGAATCCGATAAGTATTTGGGAATAACATGCAAAACGTTTGTAATTACATAAAGTTAATTCTTTTAATTTTAATGATTAGTCATATTTCGACAAAGCAAACTTACGCGCAAATTTCCAAAATATTATCAGACGATACTTTAAAAAATTTATCTCAAAAGCTTGAAGAAAGAGAAAACTCTCTTCTGGTCAAATATCTTAGGCAATCTAATCAAATCCAACCTAAAAACTTAAATCTTGAAGACTTTCTAAATTCCTGCTCTTTAACTGATGATCCACTTGGGTTAAAAAACAATATTATTGCAGGCTATGAATTGGTCGGTCCATGTAGAACAGTTTCTAATGAAAACACCATCAATCAATTAACGACTGACATAAATATGGTACTGAGCAACTCTGCAAGGAATAGTGACTTCTTAAACAACACTCAAAGAACAAACGAATCAGCATTATCTAGTAATGCTGAATTTCACGCTCTTCTTCAAGCAGGGATAGCTAGGTTAAAAACGCTTCGAATTCTCAGAGGAATCCAACTTACTGAAAGCGAAATGAATATTGAAGTAGGTCTGTTATGTAGCGAATCTTACGGTCAATCGGGATGTTCAGAATCTGTTCGAAAAAGAATAAAGACTGAACTTCATAATCATCAAAAAGCGATAGAAGAATCAATCAATCTAGGCTTAGAGAAGTCTTATACTCCTGAATCGATCAAAGAGGAACTCACTCTCCGCTTTCAAGAAATCAATATTGCTTGGAAGAAAGCTTGGGACTTAGCTAAAGAAAAAGGATCGGATTCACTTGAAGCTCAAATTGCTTATTCGCAATATATAGAAACTTATTCATTAGCTGTTTCGGATCCTGTTGGTGTTATGATTTTTAATCACCCTTTCAAGCAGGTACCAAAATCTCTAGATCTTTTGTCAGAGGAGGACTTTGAACAACATGAATTTAGACCCAATTCAGATAAAGCCTTTAGAATCAGAGAAGCCGATATTGAAACCGGGCTAGGTGTAGCTGTCTCTCAATCGATGAGACATGTTAGAAGTTTAAATTCATGTAGGGATCAAGGAAGCACTCAGAAAAGTAGGCTTCACTGCCTACTTGAGAAAGCTCCAACAGCTGTTGGTCAAGCACTTGCAGAAAATCCTCAACTAGCGAATCCTGGATTGTGTATAGCTATGACTGATGTGACACAGAACTACCTAAATATGCAGAAAAACCTTGGATTCGTTGGAGCCGTTACAAATTTTTTGGATGTGATATCGATTCCATTGATGCTTGCAGGAGGTACTGGTCTCCTCGTGAAAGGACTATCTAGTTTTCTAACGAGAAGTGCTTCATCAATGGCAACTAATGCACTTACAGCATCCTCTAAAAGACTGATCGTTTCAAACGTTTCAAATAAACTTTTGGCTTCGAGTGGTTACATCGGAATTACCACAAGCTCCGGACGATTGAGTGGTGGCAGCGTAACAGGCCTCTACCATGCTTCCAACTATCAAAACTATACGGCAGCGATTCAAGCTGCTGCCAGAACGAACTCTCCAGAGGAACTTGAAAGAGCGATAGAGTTGAGAGCTAGTTTTCTTCAAAGCCTACAAGACCTAAAAGATGGCTCTTTTGATTTTCTACCTTTCGGAGCCTTTGTTCATTTAGCTAGGTCAGAAAAAATAGCGGAGTTGGCTGGATCTATAAAACAGAGTGCAAACACATTAAGTCAGTCAGAAAGAATTATAAGAGGAAGTAAAAGACTAAACTCAACTTTAAATCTTATAAAAAATTCTCCACACATAAGAAGAACTTTTGAAGTTGCAATGAAAACTAAAGACCTAGGCTCTGAGGCGGTAACCAGTATGGTTGAGGCTATTGCGAAGATGGATAGTTCTATGAGAGCTAGAATCTTAAAGCACTTGGAATTAATCAAAAATGATGATTCCAAAATAATTTCATTTTTCAGGAAAATAATGAGGAGTAAATCATGCTAGCTAAGTCATTATTTCTTTTCATTCTAAGCTTTAATTCCATCGCTTCAGAAGTATGTGGCGTCACCCTCAATCAAGTATTTGAAACTGAGATTCTAAATAGTTCTCCATTTGTTAATAATCGGGCAAGCTTCGATGATGTGTCTCAAGAGCTTTTAAGCAAAGGCTACTTGAAAGATGTCGATCTTGAAGATTTAAAAGCTGTAGATTTAGAAATCAATCGAATTGAGCGAGAAGTAAGAGAGCAAGTAGTAAGCGAATTAAATCCTTCTGGTGCTCTTACAGGTCGGCAAATTGAAAGTAGAATTAAGACTGAAGTGTATAGGCGTTTAGAAAATCATGATGAGTACAACGACTGGATTACACAAAGTAGAGAGTCACGGCTTGAAACACTTCAACAGTTTAATCTTAATCAACCTTCGGGAAGAGTTATTGATTTCAGTTCAAATGATGCCTTTCACGCTTCATTAAACAGAATTAAAAGTCTCGATGTTGTTGAGGCCATAGATGCTCAAACATTACTTGAGAGTGGAAAGTTTCCAGAAACCATATATCGCTACGATAATCACTTCCAAAATCTAACAAACTCAAAAGGTTTACCGAAGGCACATATTACAGTTAAACCTGATGGACGAAAAGTACTTGCACCTGTGAACCCAAACGGAGAAGGAAGCATAGTCAACCATGTTGCTGCAGACAACGCCGAAAACAAGGCTCACTCAGCTTTCATTTCATTCAGTGATAAAGCTGAAAATGTTGAAAGGTTTGGAAGTAAAGCAATTAAAGTTGATGTCAGAAAATTATTACAGGGAATTGTTGATGGTAAAGTTAAAGGAGTCGACGTTATAACAAGTGAGCAACTTAGAAATGGTGCTAGAATTAAGCTTAGCAAGACACTTCAAGGGGTCGGAATTAGTCCATCGAATATAGCTTCTACTCTTAAACAGGTAAGTAAAATTGCAAAGGCTTCAGATGGCCACTTAACAAAAGAGCAGAGCTATAAGATTCAACACTTAGTCGAGGAGCTTACTGAAGCAGCTCACACCGTTGACAAAAAATCTCGCGATGCTTTAATCGAGACTTTGAAGCTTGAAGTAAATTACTTAAGGCATAGTATTACAAATAGTGAAGTACTCATTAGAGGATCAGTTCCTGAAGAGTATCTAACTATACCTAAAAAAATTGACTAATCTTTCTTCTCATCCGTCTTTTCATCGACCTTGATTGCGAAGTCGGCATTGGAAAACTTCATTAAGGCTGAGCGATTTATAATTTTCCCATAATGCTTATTGGATTTAGAAAAGAAATAGCTGAGTACATCAGTATCCTTTAAAAAGATCGTATGGCCCTTACCGGCAAACTTACGGATAACAAAATCAGAATCTAAAAGAAGAATATCTCGAATCGTAAAATTCTTAGCGATATACATGATGACGGTATAATCACTCATCTCGATTAGAGACCTTTTTAGCTTCACGCCTTTTGGGCTCGTAATATCATGCCAATGAACTTTAACTTCTACTTTCTTGTCATCTTCGGTGTAAAAATCAAATCCTCTTTGCGAAGAAGATTTTTTCTGATGAAGACCAAACACAGATTTGGCGTACCACTCCCCTAATTGAACAGGAAGGTTTTTTCCGTTCACTAAGATCTTATGGTCCTTAAGAATGCGATAGACTTGATCAACAATCTCTACTGCTTCGTGAACCTTTTTAGTATCAGGATAATGAACTATATCGATATTCTTTTTATCTTTTTGAGAAAGCTTACGATTAAAAACTTTCTGATACCAATCATCAAAGCTAGTAAGCTCCAGATAAGTTAAAGAACTAACTACATAGCCTTTCTTTTGGAGGTCAGAGACCTTTTCAATATTTTCTTTTTTACTGAGATAATCAAATGGAACGAATTCTTCGTCGCTATTTCCACGTACATAAACTGTGTTTTTCCACAGGTCACTACTTCCGTGGCTTTCGCACGAAAACTCATCCGCGATACCATCGACAATGTCTTTCACTAAAATGTCCTAAAGTTTAAATTAAATACTCTTATAGGATACCAGAATTCCGAGTTTTAATTAAGAAGCAAATGATAAAAGCCCCTCTTATTTCTAAAAGGGGCTTACAAGTAGTTAATTTTATTAAACTGAAAATTGAGTAATATCTTCGTCCATATTAACTATGGCGTTAGCATGTGCAGAAACTAATGGCAGATATTGGGAACAATAAACCTTAAAGTCGACTATTTTACTCTCTAAATATTCTTTATTAGCGTCTCCATCTGCAAGCTTCTGGGCCGCAATTTGAGAAGCAACCATCAATCTCCAGGCCACAACTAAATGAGCTGAAAGATCTAAGAAGTCTTTTGCACTTTGAAGTACATGATTCATATTTTTATTTTGAGCATGTTCAGTGATGAATCCCATTGCCTTTTGAGCTGACCCAAGAGCTTTTTCAAATTGAGTTCTCGCATTACCTGCTTCTTGTTTCGAAAGATCAGCCTGCATCATCTCGATCACACCACCCAAGGTTTTACCACCATCTTTAAGGGTCTTTCTCATTAAGAAGTCTACTGCCTGAATACCATTCGTTCCCTCGTAAATCGTTGCAATTTTTGTGTCCCTCACAAATTGCTCAACCCCATACTCGGTACAATAACCATATCCACCATGGGCTTGAACCGCATCAACTGAAACATTAAATCCTTGTTCCGAACAAAAAGACTTACAAATTGGAGTTAGTAGACCAACCAAACTTTCTTTTGATTTATCATCGTGTGCCTCATCGATAACGTCAGCAGTATAAAGAATAAGTGACCTCATTCCTCTTCCCATTGCACGCATTTTCAAAAGCATTTTTCGAACGTTCGGATGCTTAACTATTTCTTGCTTGAATTGAACTCTTTCATTTACGTATTGCTTAGTTAGCTCATAAGCTAAATTAGCTTGAGACTCACCTTGAATACCACAATCAAGTCTTGCCTCATTCATCATGATGAACATGTTTTGCATACCTTCAAATTCTTTTCCAACGAGGTAGCCTTCACAATTATCGTTATCACCAAAGTTCATCACACAGGTAGCTGAAGCGTGAATTCCCATTTTATGCTCAAAAGAAGCACATTTGACATCGTTACTCTCACCCACGGAGCCATCATCATTTACTTTGTATCTAGGAACTGCAAAAAGTGAAATTCCTTTTGTCCCCTCTTCAGCACCTGGAGTTCTTGCCAGTACAAGGTGAATATTATTTTCGTAAAGATCACTCTCACCACTTGAGATAAAAATCTTAGTTCCTTTGATCTTATACCACCTATCCTTACCATCAATTGGTTTAGCAGTTGTTTTAAGAGCACCAACATCCGATCCAGCTCCGGCTTCGGTCAGACACATCGTACCTCCCCAAACACCGGTGATCATTTTTTCAATATATGTTTTTTTAATATAGTCATCACCAACAAGTCTTAAAACACTCATCGCACCTTTAGTGAGACCTGGATACATTGACCATGCAGTATTTGCACCCTGCGCGAGGGAACGACAAGCAGCTGCCAAAGCTTCAGGAACAGGCGTTCCACCAATATCTTCTGATACACCTAATGCATACCACCCCATATCGTAATAGCCACGAGTAGCTTGGTGTAAACACTCTGAAACCTTCACACCTTCATCAGTCATACGAACACCTTCTTCGTCAGACTTCTGTCGTGTTGGCCACACCTCATTTTCAACCCACTTATCTTGCTCGATAAGAATTTCTTTTACACTACTGGCATCAAAACCATACTTTTCGCGTTTAGAAATATTGAGTACGTCGTTTAAGGTAAATAAGATATCTTCTTGATCCATTTTATACTTGGCCATAATTCCTCCTTAACAAATGATAACCTCAAATGGATTTTTATAAAAGAAAAAGGTCAGGACAAAGCCTGACCAATTTACCTATATTTTTTAGATATTTCTTAGAAAGATACGCGGATTGGATAAGCGTTACTCAATCGGTATTTATTAGTAGTCCAATCCCAGTCAAAACGGTGGCTAACAGCACTAATAGACCTGATGGTTCTACTCCCCGCGAAATTCAATACTCCAGTAACTTGATAATTCTGAGTATTTAAGATTGGATTCGCCATTACTGGAAATGCTGTACTTAAAATATAACCGTCAATTGAATCGTCATTGTATAAGTATTCAACAAAGGTCCCTTTAACTGATTTTCCATCAGTTAGAGTTATTGTTGCTTCAGAGATCGAAACAGCTTTTACTGATCGACCATCTAAATTCAGCATCGCTTTGTACATGGTTGCATCACGATCAAAACGAGTTGAGTCAAAATCAAAACTAGATCCAGAAATACCGACTGCTAGGTCGAAATCGATATAGTCACTTGTTCTGTTTCTCACGACCTTATATTCACCATTATTGATGACATTATAAAGTTGTGAGTTATTCGGTTGATTATAGTATGAACCACCAGAATTACAGTCGTCACTTGCATACCACAAGAAGTAAAAACAAACCCCGAAGTCAAAGTCGAAATCGATATCATAATCGTAGTATGATGTGGCACCATAATCTTTTCCAACGTGATATACGACTTCGTTGTTGTTTAACCCATTGTGAATTCCCATCTTACTAAAGGCATTTCTCAATTCTGAAACGGACTTATAAAATGTACCCGAACTTGAAATTCCAGTATTGCCATTATTGGAATTACTACTGGATGAACTCCCGCCGGAACTCGCGTTATCCTTTCCACAGGAAGCGAGGGCAAAAGCCAAGGAGCCCACCATAATCATGTTAAATAAGGTTTTCATGTCTCTCTCCTACAAGAAAATAAATTTATGCAGGTTTTATAATGCATGAATGATGCCAAGATCACTGAATGTGATTCAGGGTACTTCTAGTGAAGAGGCCGTATAGAATTTTTAGAGGTGTCTAATGACTAGACACCTTTATGTAAGATTAATCGACAATAAATCCACAATTATTAATCGACCCGTTTGGACGTATCGACTGGCAAAGACTTCGAAGGTCATAATTTTCAATATACTCGCAATTTCTTAATGTATTATCCGGGCGAGTTGAGTAACACAAGTTTTTTAAATCATAATCACTTATATAATCACAATTATATTGAGTATTATTCTTCCTAATAGAAACACAGAGGTTTCTGAGGTCGTAATCACTAATATAATCACAATAAAACTGGTTTGAATCAGGGCGAGTTGAATTGCAAAGATGACTCAGATCTGAGTCAGCAATAAATCCACAATTGTTTTGACTGCTGCCTGGTCGAATAGAATAACATAACTGCTGTAAGTCTCCTGCATAACTAGCAATACTTCCTAATATAAGTAGTCCTGATATAAGTGACTTAAACATATAAAACTCCTAATTAATTTATATGCGTCCAGTTTCTACAAACTTTAGAAAGAAAACAATTTAAGTTGAAGCATTTACAGCATAGAAATTAACAGCGTTTAAAACTTAAACAATTTCCCCTAGCTCAAATACCCTATATCAGGAAATTTCACTGGCACTAGTTTTGCAAACCTTTAAACTATGCAAAATTTAAAACTAATTCCTATTTTATTCCTTATCAGTTCTTCCTCATATTCTAATGATGAGCAAAACTTTCTTGAGAGGATAGGAACTCGCATCGGAAATTTCACCTATGATCTTCTTCACAAAGAAGTGGACCTAAAACCAAGATCAAGGAGTGAGGTTTTAAATCTAGGCTGTGACGAAAAAAATCAGGTCGTTAAAGATGTCGAAGTAATCATTGAAAAAGTAACTGATCGTTTTTTATTTGAATCCGATGAAAAATTCAGTGAATACCGCGATCGCAATAATCAACTCCTACTCGCTCAGGATCAGGATAGCCATATTAAACTTAAGTATATTTATTGCCTAGATATTGCTGAAAATCCGGTATCCGATATTTCGCTATCTCGAATATTCACCAAAGAAATGGAAGAACACCAAGTGGAAAGTGTTCGCCTCATAAGAGCTGATGGTAATTCAGACTTAAATTTATTTCAAAAAAAAGACTATAGAGACTCGGCTAATGCTCCATCTGAATAAGATTTAAAGGCCACTTTAAACTCCATTAAAAGAGGCTGTTCAATGATTCTTTCTTTTGAAAAAATCTCTTGTGCATTAGCTTCAATATAGTTGGCCATATCCCTGTATCCCTGAGTAGGAAATCTCGCCGCCTCAGGCTTATGAAGCTCTGTTATCGCATTTTTTAGACCTTGGACTTCACCGTCATCTTCAAATTTAGCAAACTCTTCAAAAATATAGCGCCAATTAGGCCCAATATATTTTACGAGTCTGTACTCGCCATTTGTATAGCGAAGGGAATATTCATTTTTTTCATCTTGAAACGCAGCTTTCTCTAACATTTCAATTCCAGTCAAATCAAAGCTTAATTTTAAAGGCTTTCCATCTGCCACATTGTATAAGAAACCACGATGAGAAATTTCTTTATCTTCATTATCATTGCATTGGTTTGTCGTAAATTTTTCAGCAATAACTAAATGCCACACAGCTTTTGTATCTATAAGTAGATTAAGTTCTTCAATTTGTGATTCAAAAATAGGTTCACCACACTCCGCACTACCAAAGACTTGAGATTTATGAATAAGTGAAGGAGTATCACCTTCAAGAGAATAGATTTCTTCTTGATACTTAAACTCTTCAAATTGATTTTTTACGACACAGAGTTTATGTGAAAACATATCTAGCTCTCTAAATCGATTGTCTGTAGCCAATTTTTGACATGCACTCTGAATAGACTTGGTATCAATATTTATTTTAGTCTCAGCTATTTCTTTTTTAGGACTACAAGAAACAAGTAATATTATGAGTGCTAAAAATTTCATCTATACTCCTATCGGGTGCCAAACAGTTTTCTGCTCAACAAAAGCAGTTATCAATTCTAGTGATCTCGAGTTTTTATTCAATCCAATGATTCTTTTCATATTATCAATAGATCTGGAGCGCATATCAAAATAAATTGTCTCATTTTCATTTTGAAAACTAATCGAATTAACCTCCATATGTTCAGCCATAACCGTTGCAAGGTCTTCAATTTTTCCTGAAAGTAAATTGACCACTCCACTAGGTACATCAGATGTATGAAAAATCTCGCCTAAAATGGATACAAAAATTGAACTCTCCGGAGACAGGACTGCAACGACTGAGTTTCCACCACATATAATAGAACAAATATTGTCTACAATCTGAGATAGATTGAATTTTTCAGAGGTAACTAAACTTACGACCCCTACTGCTTCTGGGGCAGTAAAATTATGATAAGGACCCGCAACAGGATTTAATCCACCCATTACTTGTTGGTACTTATCACACCAGCCTGCATAGTATACAAAAGTATCAACCGCTTTTTGAACTTCCTCTCCGACATTGCCTTCTTCAACCAACTCAGATGCCATCATTAAGTTCATCAATTCTGTCTCACGACCCTGCGTCATCTCCGCCATTCGGTATAATATTTGAGAGCGATTATAAGAGCTTTTTGCGGCCCAAACAGACTGTGCCGTTTTTGCACTGGTCACAGCATTTCGAAAATCTTTTTTTGAAGCCACGCAAACGCGAGCAAGCTCTTCACCTTCAACAATATAAGGGACAGTCGCACCAGATTCTGAACGAATAAAAGCACCACCAGCAAACATTTTTATAGTCTTTAAAACATCCATTACTTCACCTCCAAATAAGGAAGAAGTCCATGTCTTCCACCTTCACGGCCATATCCGCTTTCTTTAAATCCACCAAACGGTGAAGCTGCGTCAAACTTATTATAAGTATTTGCCCAGATCACTCCCGCTTTAAGCTTAGAAGCAACTTCATGTACCTTAGATCCTTTTTCAGACCAGATACCTGCGGCGAGACCGTAGTTGGTGTCATTGGCCTTAGTGATAGCCTCATCCGGAGTTCTAAAAGTTGAAATACTTAATACAGGTCCAAAAACTTCTTCTCTTGAAATTGTACTTGAAGCCGATTGATCCACAAAAAAGCATGGAGCGAAAAAATTTCCTCTTGGTGGTAATTCTGATTCTACCTGCCAAAATTCTCCACCTTCTTTTTGTCCTTGCTTTACTAGGTCTTTAATTTTTTTCAATTGATCTTTAGAGTTTATAGCGCCTAGGTCAGTATTTTTATCTAGAGGGTCTCCAACTCTAATTTGCTTCATTCTCTTTTTTAGTTTTTTGATCACAACATCCTTGATTGATTCCTCAACTAGAAGTCGCGAGCCAGCACAGCAGACATGACCTTGGTTAAAAAAGATTCCCGATACAATACCCTCAACAGCTTGATCAATCGCCGCATCGGCAAAAACGATATTAGCTGATTTACCACCAAGCTCCATCGTAAGTTTCTTTTTTGTTTTACCAGCATTTTTTGCAATTAATTTTCCGATATCCGTAGAGCCTGTAAAAGCAATTTTATTCACATCTTTATGTTCGACTAGTGCTGCACCTGTTTCTCCAGCACCTGTTACAATGTTAACAACTCCTGCAGGAAGACCTGCTTCATAACAAATATCAGCAAATCTAAGTGCTGTTAAAGAAGTTTGCTCAGCAGGCTTAAGGACTACCGTATTTCCCGCTGCTAGCGCCGGGGCAATTTTCCAAGCAAGCATAAGAAGTGGAAAATTCCACGGAATAATCTGTCCACACACACCAACGGGTGCAACTTTCTTCCCTGGCATAACGTAATCTAATTTATCCGCCCATCCTGCATTATAGAAAAAATGCTGTGCCACGAGAGGAAGGTCTACATCGCGCGATTCTTTAATTGGCTTTCCACCATCTAAGGTTTCAAGCACTGAGAGTTCTCTAGACCTTTCTTGGATAATTCTTGCGATTCTAAAAAGGTATTTTCCACGCTCTAATCCAGAGAGGTTTGACCACTCACCTTCAAAAGCTTTTTTAGCCGCCTTTACTGCAACATCAACATCTTGTTCATTACTTAAAGCAATCTTAGCTAGTACCTTTCCCGTGGCAGGATTAACTGTATCGAAATATTTACCTGACTTTGGTTTAACGAACTCACCACCGATGAAATTATAGTATTTTTCTTCAATTTCAACTTTGAAGTTCTCTGGTGCAGCATCGTATTCAAACTTAAAAGTTTTTTTAGTCTTAGATTTTGTTTTTGTTTTTGTTTTTTTCTTTGTCATGATTAATCCATTGAAAAAATATCGTCGTAGTAATAACGACCAGTAACTTGTTTAAAAATTTGCTTTAGAAGATCATTTAATAATGAGCTGGCACCAAAGCGAAACATTTCAGGATTTAGCCAATCTTGTCCCAAAGTTTCATTTACCATGCAAAGATAATGAATCGCCTGCTTAGAAGTTTTAATCCCTCCCGCAGGTTTCATACCAATCATCTTCCCTGTCATATCATAATAATCTTGAATTGCTTGTAACATGACATGTGTTACAGGCATCGTTGCAGCGGGACTCACTTTACCTGTAGATGTTTTAATAAAGTCAGCTCCGGCTTCCATAGCAAGCCAAGAAGCAAGCCTTACATTGTCATAGGTCTTTAGTTCACCTGTTTCAAGAATGACTTTCAGATGGGCATCTCCACACGCATCTTTAACCTTTATAATTTCATCAAAAACTTTTTGAAATTTTCCCTCTAAAAATGCCCCACGGTCGATCACCATATCAATTTCTGTCGCCCCAAATTTTACGGCACGCTTAACATCTGAAACTTTAATATCAATTGGAAGTTGCCCAGCAGGAAACGCAGTAGCAACAGAGGCAAGTTGAATTCCAGAGCCATCTAATGCTTCAGCAGCATAAGGAACCATATTAGGATAAACACAAACTGCTGCAACCTTAGGAATAGGCTTAAACTTTTCAAATGAACGCATTTTTTCTTGAATCGCAGGGGGAACTGGATTGATTGCTTTACCACAAAGTTGTCTAACTTTACCTGGGGTATCCATCCCTTCTAAAGTGGTGAGGTCCACCATCTCTATAGCACAATAAAGTGCATCTAATTTCGAACTCGCTTTGATACTTCTGGTGGTAAAACTCGCAGCTCTTTCATTAGCTGCCACCATATCTATTGGATAATGTGGGATAGAAATCTTCCCCACTCCTGGCTTTCGCACACTGACATCGAACACTCAGTACTCCTTAGTAAATGAGATATTCGATGTTTATACTTAGAAATTAATTAGGTGTCCAATGAAAGTGACGCTACACTCCATACCCCGATACAATTCTACCGATTGATGTTTCGTTTCTCATTTTCTTGTAGGAGATCATCGAGGTAATTTCTGCGTTCTGAAGGATTCTCTCTAGTGATGTTAATTCTAAAACATGTTTTCCTACTCTCAAGCGATCACCAACCTGGAGGCTAGATCTTCCTGCAATATCAACACCATTTACTTCTGTACCATTTTTCGTTTTTAAGTCTTCAACATACACGACATTATTTTCTATATAAAAAGCGATATGCGCTCTAGATAGCTTTTCATCTTTAACGATAATATGGGCATGTTTCTTTTCTCGGCCAAGAACTCTTTGTTTACCCGGTTCCAAAACTATTTTTAATCTAGCACCTTCACTTAGGCTTCCGTATTTACTCACTTTAAAAACAACTTCTAAATTTCGCTCGATTCTTGCCATAATTAAATTCTCCGTTTCTTAAGAACAGTTTAAGTAAAACCTTAATTTGATCCAAGGATTGAGGTGAACTGTAAGTTTTTTCAATAACTTAGCTCATGACACCAACTTAATTTCGCCCAAAATTCATGGCGAAAATCAGCTTTTTAGGATTAATTTGTTTAATGAGAAAGTTCTCTTGTGGTTTTGGCCCCATGCTCTTTAAGTTCGAGAGCTCTCTCAACTAGATTTCCTTTACCTTGGTGAAGACGTTTATGGATATCTTGAAAAGAATTTTCTACTCTATGAAAATGGGTTTGAAGTTTATCAAGCTCATCTTTTAAAAGACAAAATTTATCATACATCGCTCCAGCTTTTTGAGCGATTTCTACTGCACTTTTTGACTGCTTATCAATTCGCCAAAGGGCATTCACAGTTTTTAAATTCGCAAGCAGATTAACCGGAGATACAAGTACGATATTCTTTTTTAGTGCATAATCTAAAATTTCTGGATGCTCACGTAGAATAAGTGCATAAACTCCCTCAACCGGTATAAAAAGGTAAACAAACTCTGGAGATTGCAGCCCATCAAGGTGAGCATAATTTTTATCAGCTAAAATATCGATATGAGACTTCACCGATTTAAAAACTTCACCCGTCGCCTCTTTGGAGTTTTCATTTAAGTACTTAAAGTAACCAGAAAGGCTGACTTTAGAATCAATAATAAGATGGGTATTTTGTGGTAGCTTAACCAGTACGTCAGGTCTAAACTTCTTTCCTTCGAGCTCTAAAGTATTTTGTAGAAAGTACTCTCGATCTTTTTGCAGTCCTGCTTTTTCAAGAACTTTTTCTAAAACTAGCTCTCCCCAGTCTCCCTGAAATTTCACATCAGAAGACAGGGCCTGTGACAATTGATGAGTTTCTTTTTGAATCTGACCAGCGGCCATGAGCATCTGTGAAATTTGCTCTTTCACAGATTGTCTTTCTTTTATATCTGCTTCTTTTACGTCAGAAATAAACTTTCGATAGTCTTCAAGTTGCTCATCAAATGGAGTGAGGAACTCTTCACTGCTCTTTTTAAGAACGGTGCTGGCAATCAGTTCAAACTGGTCTTTTTGATGCTTAAGTAGAACCTTGTAAACTATAGCAAAAATACCAAGAGCTATTACTAGACCTGCACCAAACGCGAAAACCATCTCCATTCAAAAACCTTATTTTACGACAATCTTAGCCATTCTAAGTTTACCGAGTTTCAATATATGCTCATTGCCTGATTCAAGGTTCAGAGTTTCTTCTTTGCAAGCTTTCCCATCAAACTTGAAAGCATTTTGCTTAATAAGCCTTCTTCCTTCACCATTTGATTGAATGAATTCAATATCTCTGAAAAAATCTAAAACTTTAAACTCTCCGGCAGCAACATCCACTGTCAGAATATCATCAGGGATTTTATTTTTAGCAAATCTATCTTCGAATTTTTTGCGCTCATCCTCCCCGGTGCCAGCTGGATGATAATAATTAACAATCTCGACTGCTAACTCCTTTTTAGCATCCATTGGGTGTTTTTTATTTGATTTAATATCTGAGACTAAAGAGTCTATTTCCGCGGCCGGACGACGAGAGAGTAACTCATAATACTTAACCATTAGATCATCGGAGATACTCATCATTTTTCCAAACATATCTGTTGGAGTATCTTCAAGCGAGATATAATTATCAAGGGACTTACTCATTTTTTGAACACCGTCAGTCCCCTCTAGAATCGGCATGGTGAGGATACATTGAGGCTCTTTTTCAAAAGCTTTTTGTAGGTGCCTTCCCATTAAGAGATTGAAAGTCTGATCGGTTCCACCAAGCTCTAAATCTGCATCAATTGCTACAGAGTCATAACCTTGCATTAAAGGGTATGCAAACTCATGCATATAAATTGCCTCTTGGGCTTTAAATCTTTTAGTGAAGTCATCACGCTCAAGAACTGAAGAAATGGTAACTTTGGCCATAATTTTGATCATATCAATAGGAGTTAAATTTCCTAGCCAATCATTATTGAAAACAACTTTCGTCTTTTCCATATCAAGAATTTTTGAAACTTGTTGCGAATAAGTTTTAGCATTTGCAATGACCTCTTCATCCGTAAGAATAGGACGAGTTTTAGACTTACCTGAAGGATCGCCGATTCTTGCTGTAAAATCTCCAATAAGAAAATGAATATCGTGTCCAAAATCTTGTAGTAATTTTAGCTTCTGTAAAACAACTGTATGCCCTAGGTGGATATCAGGTCTTGAAGGATCGGCACCAAACTTTATGACAAGTGGTTTGTCTTCATTGTAGGATTTTTGCAGTTTTTTAAGCAGTTCTTCTTCTGGAATGATATCAACTGCACCACGCTTTAACTCTTTGAGTTGCTCTTCAGCTGAAACTTTAATTTTACGCATGAATATCCTTTTAGTTTTAAGTCTTTAAACTAGAGGTATCATAGCGAAATTAAGAGATAATGAATAGACTTACGCTTAGCAGAAATAAGATTAAAAACCAGTCATGCGACTTCGAACACGACTTATCGTATCTTTGGCCACCATTCTCGCTCTTTGCGCCCCATCTTCCAAAATTTGATCAATTTCATGAGTGTTACTCATTAGGTGATTGAACTTCTCGCGCGGAAGCCGTAGGTATTCGCTTACAGCTATATAGAGAGCTTCCTTAGCATGTCCCCAGCCAATTCCAGCTCGGTATCGTTCTTCCAATTCAGAAACCTGCTCACTTGAAGCAAACAAACGATAAAGTTCCATAATCGTACAGTTGTCTGGATCTTTTGGAGCTTCAGGGGGAGAGCTATCAGTGGTAATTTTCATAATGGTCTTACGAAGCTTCTTCTCAGTTCCCCATAAAGGAATCACGTTTCCATATGACTTACTCATTTTACGACCATCTAGACCTGGAACATATGAACCAGACTGTTGAATCACCTCTTGAGGTTCAATGAGAGTCCCTTCACCAAAATATTCGTTACATCTTTGAGCGATACTTCTAGCGATCTCTACGTGTTGAATCTGATCTTTTCCAACAGGAACAAAATTAGTGTCGTACAAGAGAATATCTGCCGCCATAAGAACTGGATACGAATACAGTCCCATATTTACACCATGATCTGGATCGCGCTTTTCTTCTTCATTTTTTTGAACACGGTCTTTGTATGAATGGGCCCTATTCATGTCTCCCTTTGGAGTCATACAATTTAAAAGCCAGCTTAGTTCGAAAACTTCTTTCACATCACTTTGTTTAAAGAATACTGACTTTCTCGTATCCAAACCAAGAGCAATCCAAGTCGCCGCGATTTCGTAAACGTATTGCTTAAATGCCTTTGGATCTCTAACAGAAGTGAGAGCATGAGCATCTGCGATAAAATAAAGAGAGCGGTCATAGTCTGTTGACTCAGACATTTCGATTGCCGGTCTGATTGCACCTAGTAAATTTCCTAAATGAACATCACCCGTTGGCTTAATTCCAGTAAGTACAGTTTTCATGCCTCAAATGATCGCATATTTAATTTTATTTTAATAGAGCTAATTTAAAATCAACGCTGCATCATCCTGCGAACCATACTCAATCGGTGAACTTTGAGTATCCTCAACTTCATCTTCCACTCGAACTTCTTTTTGATATAGAAGTATAGGCACAACAAATAAAGTCATCGCCGTTGCAAAAAAGAGCCCGCAGGTAACGGCAATTCCAAGTGGTTGAAGAATTTTACCGCCATCGCCTAAACCTAAGGCCATCGGAAACATCCCTAACATAGTTGTTAAAGAAGTAATGATAATCGGTCGCAGCCTTTTATTAACAGCAGATATAATTAAATCTGTGCCCTCAAGACCTTTAGCTTTCAAATCATTTACAACATCAGTCAAAAGAATTGAGTTATTAACAGTAATTCCGTTAAGAAGAATTATACCAAGAGCAGAGTTCAGTGATAGATAAGATTTAAATACATATAATGAAACGACAACACCTATGATACCAAGAGGTACAGTCATCATGATAATACCCACTTGCTTTACCGATTGAAATTGCAACCAAAGAATAAAAAAGATTAGCCCCAATGACATTAGAAGTGATGACTTTAACTGATTTAAAGCGTTTTTTAGCTCCTCTTGCGGCCATTGAAACTCCACGGTTTGCCCGGTCCCTGTAATGATGTTTTTAAGATTCTTGGTAACTTCTGCTTCGACCATTGCTAGCTTGTCTTCCCAACCTCTTTTTTCATCGTCTTTTAAGGTTCCTAGAATCTCAATCACTTCATTTTGGTTTTTAATCAAAATGCGACCTGGCTTTTTAACACTTTCAAAGCGACCAAGGGCTTTTATCGGTATTACTTTATTTTTTACTCTTATAGGATATGACTCAAGGTTTGCCGGATCGCTAAAACGTTCGTCTTTCAAGCTCATTTTCACAGGAGTTGATTTATCATTTAAATTCACCTCTCCTAGTTCAATCGCCTCATTTGATAGTCTGGATATATCTGCAAAATCCGCTATATTAAATTGAACTCCGCTTAGCGCCAATGAGTCCATTGCACCTTTATAAGGAATGAATGTGTAAAAATAATCTGAGTTTGAACCTGGTTCGTAACGGACACGCTCGTAATAATCTTTTTCTTTTAGAAAAGTCCCTAACTTACTCGCTGTATTTTGTATCTCTTTAGAGCTGGTACCTTTTACTACTGCCTTGAAATGATACTCAGGAGGAAGGGGTAATTCAGCCGGATTCCAATCATCGATATTGAAATAGGTATCCATGCTATTTTCAAAATTATCTTTAAGGATTTTCTTTGCTTCATCCATATCACTTCGATCAATTAACTTGAACATCAACTGTCCACCATTGCGATTATGTCTTTCAACCCAAGTATAATCAACCATATCTCCTAAGAGCTCAACCGCTTTTGATTCCTGCTCTTGTAGTATATTCTCCATATGCCTACCACTAGTAGAGTTTTGTGCGCTAATATACATATAAACCCAATCCGAGCCAGGCTTTCCAATCACTTCTTTAGGAAGTTTAGGAACAAGTATTGCGATTAAAACACCTGCAAGAAGAAAAGGAGTTATAATCGTGATCGGTTTAATATTTTTTACGGAGAGAAGCTTTAAAAGTACTTTTTCATAAAGGGACTTTACTCGCTCTAAAGGCTTATCCATAACGGCACTAGTTGAGTCATTATAATATTTTAAGACCATTATTCTAACCACAGGAACAACAACTAATGCAACAACAGCAGAAATGGCATGGGAGAAAATAACAGCTTTTGCTAAGTCTCCTAAAATAGCATTGGTAAGATCAGATGTTAGTGCCATTGGGATAAAAACAATAAGAGTGGTTGTAATACTTAAGATAACAGGAAACGCAACTTCACTCACAGCCTCAGAAACAAGTTGAAGTCTTTGAGCGAAAGAAGTGCACGGCTTTCCACTTGCAGCCCATATTTTTCTATGACGAAAAATATTTTCCATTATAACAATGCTTGCATCAACGTTCATTCCGGCAGCAAGAGCAAGTCCACCTAAAGAGATGAGGTTAATATTCATCCCCACTTGTTTCATGACAATAAAAGATAAAATCATGCTGAGTGGAATTTCTAATGCTGCAGTTCCAATATTTTTGATACCACCAATAAAGAGGAACAACACGAGAACGGCCATAAGAGCTGCCAAGAAAACATCTTTCATTAGGTTTTGAACAGACTTATTTATGGCATCTGCAGGGTCTACAATTTTTCTAAAGTGGGTACCTTCAGGAAAACTACTTGATTTATTTTTTAAGACATTCATTATGTCTTCAGACATTTTTTTTACGTTCGCTCCAGACTTCGGCTTAGCAAAAATAATAAGAGAGTTAAGTCCGTCTGTTTTAAAACTTCTTTCACGGTTGATATCTTTTCCATACTGAATCTCTGCGATATCTTTCAGGTAGATTCTCTTTTTGTCTATATTGAGACTTAGCTGGCTTAGATCACTAACCTCATTTAACTCTGCCTCGATAACAAATTGCTGATTACCTGATCCAAGTTTTACCTTGGAACCTGAAAAAGAATTCATGGCGTTTTGCACTAAGCTTTGCACATGCCTAGGATACAGTCCATACTGTGCAAGCTTTTCGGGCATAAGCCTCACATTGACGACATAACTTTCAGGGTTCCATACGACCGCCTGCTCGGCATCAAGAATTTTATCTAGCTCAGGAGCAATAATTGGATTAACTGCCTCATATAATTCTTTGAGAGGCATGCGATCAGAGTAAAGAGAACCAGCAAAGAAACCTGAGTTTCTATTTCTCTGCCAAACTCCCATACGGTCAGCTATTTCCTTAGGAAGCATACCTGAAACCGAAGCACGAACAAGTTCTACTTCTTTGAGGGCACTATCAAATTTCACACCCCAGTCAAAAGTTATTTCAAAATAGGCTCCTGACTCTTCATAGTAGGCATCAATAGTATCGATTTTCGTTTCTTCATTAGATATTTTTTTTACTCTCGATTCGATGAACGAGCCATACTTCTGTTTGAAACTTTCAGAGGATAAATTAGCATAGGGAATCCACATTTGAACCGTAGGTTTAGAAGTCGCTGGATACATAGAAATAGGAAGAGTTAACCCAGCATAGATTCCCATGACAGCTAAAAGTGCCAGGACAGCGAATATTCTTTTTGGATGGCTAAAGAGTTTTTGGAGCATCTTTATTGCCTTCTAATTCTACTTTTTGTCCGTCTCTTAAGAACTTTGGTGAGTCAGAGATATATATTTGTCCTTCTGTTACACCTTCTTTGATTTCAATTTGATTTTTATGCCTTTTTCCGAGGGAGATTTTTACCTTTTTTACTTTCTCATCTTCAAGTAATGGCAGGAAAACGTCGTCACCTGAAAAATAGAGAACTTTTTCATCTACTAAAATGAGTTGTTCTTTCTTTAAAGATATCGCTGCGAGACCGATAGAACCCGGAAGCAGTTTCTCATCAATTTCCAAATGAAGGGGAATTGTTCCTAAACTTGAATCAACCATAGAGCCAATTCCTGAAACTTTGGCATTAACCGCAGATTTATTCAATTGCTCAAAGCTTAACTGAGCACTCAATCCAACTTTTAACTTTCTGTAATCTACTGCAGGTATTTCAACGACTCCGTAAATCTGTTCAGGGTCATTGATCGAAATTAATGTTGCACCTTGGGCCACATAATTCCCCACTTCAGTGTGAATACCAGCAATTACACCCGAAACTGGCGCTTTTAAGATTCTATTTTGATATTGCATGGTCATGTCTGGATGACGAAGCTCCATCAACGGTGTACCTTTCTCCACTCTTTGTCCCAAATCTACTAAGTGCTTTAGTACAATTAGGCTCGCATCGGACTTTATATGGGAATCAACTTTACTCTTTATGAGCACGGGATAATTTAAAACGTTATCAACAGTTTTTATTTCCACTATCGAGGTTTTAACTCTAGGAATATCCGAAGCGCCAAAAGCCGCCACAGTACTAAAAAATGCGAGTAAGATTATAGTTTTCATCTCATCGGGTTAGCACCCTAAACTCATTCTGCAGAGATTCCGAGAAGTATTTACATACTGAATGCCTACTAAATAAGGCGGATTATTTTTGCTAAGTAGCTGTAACCACAAGATCTTTTTGGCAGGACTAAAACTAATCTATAATCAGTATACCTAACTAGCCGTATTGGAGTTAAATATGAAAGTTTTGTTAATGATCACTCTCACGTTGTCCTTGATCGCTTGTGAACAGCAAGAACTACCAGAGGTTACTGTAGATGCCGAACAAGGTATTGGTGCTGCAAATGTAAAAAATGATAATGCAAGCAATGACTCAACTGATGATACGGCAGTAGCCGAGCCAGGAGAGGATAGTGAAGACGATCACTCTGCTCCAACTCCTCCAGAACAAGATCAACCAACTGTCCTGAGAGCTGCGGCAATGGTTTCATCATCGTCAGAATCTATGCAGTTGGGTGACCAAAGAACATTAACTGTTACGGTAATGACTGACTCAGAATTTGAGGGCGGAAATATCAATGTGAGAATCGATAGAGATGAACTTGCAGGAGTTGATGACGGAAGTTACGTAAAAACTGATTTGAGTTCATCAGTAGTTTCTGGTCTTGGTGCTAATAGCTCAAGAACAATTCTATTAACATTAGAAACTAAAACAATGTCTCCATCATTTTCTGCAAAAGAGTTAAAAGTTGTCATTGAAAAAGACGGATTAGAAAAAGAGTACCCACTGATGCTTGAAGTAAGACCAGAGGTTGAAGTTGCCATCATCAGTGCTCAGTCGACTCCATATATGTATAATAGAAGTAGAGCCACTTGCTTTCAAGAACATGCCCAAGGTCTACAAGTAATATTTGCCAATAGAACGAACGACTTCGCTGCAGGTAGAGAGCCATGTATCCATACTCAAGGAGTTCTTCAACATTGTAACCAAGGGGATCCAAACTCTAGAATGAAGCTGAATGAAGTGTATGTAGTTGGTCGCCCTGGAAATCCAAGAAAAGTTATGCCTTCTTCTGGTTCAGTAAATGCAATTTACTATGACCACTTTAATGGAAACGATAGTAACGGGAAAAGACTTTACTTCAACGTAGAGCCAGGAACAGAAAGAACAATCAATAACGGTGGAACAACTTGTGAATAAGATATTTGTTTTAATACTAAGTTTAACTTTTACTCAGCTAGCTCTTGCTCAAACATATAAATACTCTGCGGAGATGGCCTGTGATCACTGTGCCAAGCAAATAGAAGAAGCTTGTTCAAAACTTCGTAAAATCGAAACTTACAAAGCTGATCCTGAAAAGGATATTATAGAGATTAGTTTTTCAGATAAAAAAGGACCTTTAAGTGAAAA
>JAYZFM010000019.1:0-18815 GCA_036336775.1 Bdellovibrionota bacterium
CGTCGCTGTTCTTTTTAAGAAGGGCTTTTTTAAAGAACCTTCACAATCAGAAAAATTAATGCGATTAATAAGACTAAACTGGGGACTTATCTTAATATTACTTGCTCCAGTCTTCACTCTAATTTTTATGTTCTTTCATCATCTAAGACATGGCAAAGAAAGAGATTTCACACGCTCAATTGTTGTTAAATACGATGCTCCAGAAGGTTTAACCCCTGCGGAGGTTGGTACACTTATAGATGATATCGCTCATACAAGTGATGTGACTTCTATTATCCTAGACCTAGCAGTAAGAGGCTTCTTCAGGATCAGCGAAGTTGAAAAGACTAAACTTTTTATTTTTTCAGGCGAAGATCATCAAATTGAAATCCTCCCTAAGCCAACTACAGAGCTGAAGCCTTTTGAGAAAGCTCTCTACGTTAAATTTAAAGTTCTTGCCAAAAACAAAAATGAAGAAGGAAATCGATACCTACACCTCTCTGATTTACATAATAAATTTTATAAAACCACAGAAGATATTAAGCGTCAGCTCTACGCTTCAATGGTTAAAAAGAGTAAATTCTATGATTCAAACCCGGCGAGAATAAGGCAAAAATATAATAGTTGAGGAGCTGCTATATTTTTAATTATCCTAGTATTGATCGTTTATGGGGGATCTATTGGCTTTGTGATAGATAACTCTGACGCCATTATCGCTGGTATCAGTGGAGTCATCTGCGCAATTATCGTACATCTTTATGGCAAATATATGCCTAGAAAAACCCGGGCGGGCCTCAAAGCTTACGCCCATATTTTAGGTTATAAGGAATTTATCGAGCGAGTTGAAGTCCAGACCTTAGAAAGGTTAAATCGCCAAGACCCCCACTTGTTTGAAAGAACTCTCCCCTATGCGGTCGCAATGGGCCTATCTACCCACTGGGCGAAGAAGTTTAAAGATATTCATATAGTGCCACCAACTTGGTATGTTGGTCAGTCGCATTTTCGTCATGGACGCTTTTCAACCTTGCATTTTATGCGTTCATTTGGCTCTACTGTCTCAACAATGGAGAGCACTATAACATCTGCACCTAGAAGTTCACGTAGCTCCTCTGGAGGCGGTGGAGGTGGCTTCTCCGGAGGTGGCTCTGGCGGCGGGGGCGGAGGCTCTTGGTAGGCTCATTTTACTTTTTGTTCGAATTGTTCTAAATCTGGGGCCATGAGAAAACTGGCCCTGATTATTTTAATACCTAATATTTGCTTTGCCCTTAACTTTCAAGAATTTGTGGAAGTAAAAGAAGCCGTTGAAAAGGCTTTTCAAGAACTTAAACCAAATGATCAGCATAGCCTAAGTGTAAATCAACCAGTCGGAGACAATCCTTATTATTGGTGGGAATCAGATATGGTCCATGCCTCTTACTCAGGCTATGAGCAAGATGGTGCTTATTTTCACCATATTTTTCTATTTGGAGGATTCGTAAGACAGCAGGGTATGACAAAAGATGGGCTGGCCGTAACTGCATGTCATGAAATTGGCCACGGTATTGGTGGAGCTCCTAAAAAGTCATCAGGTAGTTCAATGGAAGGACAGTCTGACTACTACGCCACTAAAACATGTCTCCCAATAGTTTTTAAATACCTGAAAAAAACTGAGCAACCAGAGCTTCCTTACCTGCTCGATCTATGCGCTAAATATAATAAAACCGATAAATACTGCTCAAGAAGCCTGCATGCCCTACTAGCTGACCAGGAATTTTTCAAAAATCATCAAGGAGCAATCGTTGATTTTAATCAAGCTTCATTAGTAATTGCAAGTGAGCTAAATGACTCGCCAAGTTTTTATCCTGAACCACAATGCCGCTTCGACACCAGTATTCACGGTGCTCTTCAATTAGAAAGACCTAGATGTTGGTACCCGCAAGGCATTGAAAGAAAACTTTAATTTATCTATTTCAACTTCGGTATAAACTCGATTTTCGAAAATAATATAGGCACCTGAAACGCGATATTCATGTTCAGCTTTTTTTTCTATTTTTTTAAAACAGATTTTTGCACCTGATTTTTCAGTACTCAATAGGTCTTGAATACTTCGACCAGCGGAAAGACTTTCAGGAAGATATTTAGACTCCCCCACTGAGAACTCATCTTGAATATGACTTACTTCCGACAATTTATGGCAATTTGCAAATGACAATGAACTTACGAATAATAATCCAATAACTAATTTCATCTCTCTCTCCTTCGTGTTCAAAAAGTTAACAGCGAATAATGTCTTAACAACGATTCCTCGCTAAACTCTTTGAAATCACTTTCAACTATGACTTTGTTATAGTTAATGGAGCAAGATTCATTCCAAGTTATTTTAAAAATTTTGCATGCAACTCAAGGGTTCGCTTTAGCGCTTCTTCCATCGTCTGTGCGAAGATTAGTACACCATCCTCATGTCCACTCATAACTATCTCTGAGGCACCTCGACTCTTTATAAGCCCTTCAACTTCTAAGGCCATCTCTTTAGTACCATAAGATGTATCCTTAGCCGTCGCCGGATAGCCTTCACGCTGCATCTCATCCCAAATAATCCTATTGTGAATATGAATAACGGCATTTATCTTTGAATCGCATAAATAGATTGCAGCGTGAGTTAGCGACTCACTCGAAGCCTTCACCGGCCCTTGGCACCAGACTGATTGATCATCTAGGTTAAAATCAAGTACCCTAGTGTAGTCCTGTCCCTCGAGCCTTGCTTTAGCGCCAGTTTGAGTGCCGCTAATGATGAATTGTGGGTTATTAGTCTCTTTAAGGGAGCGGTAGTCTTTTTTGAGTGAGATATTTCCGAAGCCTATTTTCTCAGGAAGGTATTCGCCAATAAGATTGAGGTCAAATAAAGCTGACCTGGCTTTATCAACATCCTCTATTTCTTGTGGATCAAGTGGCGCAATCTTTTCGAACTGTGCGAAATTAAATTTAATAACCCCTTCATCCAACATATTTATCTCCCTTATAAACATATAAATAGTTCAAACTGTTTAAAACTTAAACAATTAAATATTCTTATACACCTTAGAAGCCGAATCTTCTGCTAACCCTTCGAAATATATTTAATTAATCTGGCATCTGAATTGCTTCATAATTAGCACAAGGGAGAGGTTTATGAAACATTACGTACTAGGTTTGTCCGTTCTATTAGCGCTACCAATTCATGCGGGAGATTTATTTAATGATCCTGATGCTCAGAACTTAACAGAGGTAATGGGCTGTGCGATTGAAGTCGATAACGCAATTAAACGACAAATTACTCAAGTGCAACCTGCTGCTAGATTATTTCAAAAGAATTTAACAAGAGATGGCATACACGCCGGATTAACAAATATCACTCAAGAGCTCTATGGTGATCACGGTTTAGATTTTAGATTCAATCACACCGGAGCGCCCCAAGCGATACTCGAGGAACACGACCTAAGCGGACTAAGAGGAAATAGTGCAAAGAGGGATTTGGAGTTAAGAAGACATCAATTATCACGTATGTCTAACACCCTATTTACAACGATGTACCGCGGTGCTGACGAGCTAGACACCCCTATCATCAGTAAAGACCAAGTCGAAGTTGAATTTCCTCATTACACAGAGGAAAAAGACGTACGGGTTAGTTTTCCAATGAAAGAAGATGGAATATTTAAAGTAAGTAGTAGTGTCAGTTTTGATACAGAAAAAGATGAAGCGCTCACTCCGGACAAATTTACACTGCAATTATATAAAACAAGTCCAAGCGATAACAATGAGCTTGAAATCGTTTTTAACAAACTGGGAGAATATAAACTAGTGATTCCACGCTCTGATTCTAATCATTCGATAAAGACGACAAATATTATGCATGCTTGTCAGGTTATGGTTAAGGGTAGAAATATGGCCTCCTTAGCTTCAGAAAGCGAATACGATATACCAACGGTATATGCTGAGGATTCTTCATATCAACAAAGTACAGCAGCTTCTAGAGAATAAATTAATTCGGGGCAGTTTGAATGGTAAAATGTTCAGACTGCCTAAATATTAGACAAAATCAAAAATCAGACAGTTTTCCAACTATAACCTACTGAATTTTCATACTCTATTTTGGCCTGCCCCTTGCTCCTATATATGGCATAGAGGGAGAGACTATGAAAAACTTTTTAATCGCTACAGCTTTAATCCTTACAACTCAAACCCAAGCAGCTTCACTTGAATCGGATATATTCCTGGATAGTGAACTTGATAACCTAGAGAAGGTTATGAGCTGTACAGATGATGTGAGAAATACTGTTTTCAGACAAAAAAGACTAGTTCATCCAACAGTATTGATGTTCCAACAAAATTTAAAAGACTACGGCGTAAGTAACTATATTAAAACACTTAGCGAAGTGTATTTTATGGATCACGACATTGAGCTTGTTTTTACGAAAGACGGATATAAAGAGGGAATTGAAAGCGATCAATTTAAAGATAAAACAAAGGTGGCCGTAAATAATCTTTTTCGAACTCTCTACACCGGTGCTAACTTATTACAACCTGAAACCGTAGTCCCACCAGCTGAAATTGAAATTCAATTTCCAGCATGGACAGATAAAGACGATGTCAGAATTTCTTTTCCTGCTGATGACCTAAAATATTTTAGTGTTCAAAGTGAAGTGGAATTTGCAAGAAAACGCAACACTCCAATATCGCCTGATGACTACACTTTAGTTTTAAGACCAAAATCGGAAGAAAACTCAGAAATTACATCGGACGTTGAGATCAATATTGTTTTTACCTATAATGGTGAGACAAAATACGAAATCTTTTTACCTAGCGAAGGCGATTTTATCAGCGTGGAAGATCCATATGAAGCTTGCCAAACATACTTAGAAGCTAAAGAAGATACGGTGGTTGTTGCTAATAATGAAACAGATGAGCATGTCAACGAACCGACTCCCTCAACTGCTACTGAAACTTCACCAACAGGTGTCATTCAATAAGAGGTGAATTTCTTGATCAGAATAAACTTTTAAACCTAATGATCGTAGCTTTTCTGAAATGAGTCCTGATCCATCTATTTTGACTCCAGAGAAGCTACCATCATATACCTTATGAACTCCACAAGAGGGCGAGTTCTCTTTCATAATGGCCATTTCTATTTTGTTCTCTTCGATCATTTTTTCTATGGTCTTAATAGCGGGAATAAAACTCGAGGTAATCTCTACACCAGACTTAGTAATAATCTCATCACCCACTCGCTCTATAGGTTCCCTTGGCACCCCCAATCCAGCAAGTAGTTCAGGACAAACAGGAACGAGATCATACTTTTCTTTAAGCTCATTCAATTGGGTAACAAGACAGCTTCCACCGTCATAGCGAACGTTTTCTCCAATTAAACACTGAGAAATTAAAACCTTTTTCATTTGATTTTGTACATATTGGTATCATCTGAGTATTTAATTTCTTTCATTTTTTTCTCAGTGATATTTTCGATCTTTTTCACAATTTGCGTAATACGATCAAGCGCCTTTAATGCCTTTTCAATACGAAGGGCATCCGGTTTATACTTGCAGATGTTTAAGTTTCCAATCGCGATCGCAAGAGGATTATTGATTTCATGGTTAAGTGTCGTCACCATAGTATTAATGGTGCTTACCTGTTTTGACTGAAGAGATAAGCTGATCAAATCTTTAACTTGTAGCTGGGTTCTAATTCTTGCTAGAGCAACTTCAAGGTTTAACGGTTTGGTAATATAATCGTTGGCACCTGCCCTTAGAGCTTCGACAATACCTTCAGACTCTTCTCTAGAGGTAACCATGATAACCGGTAATTCTAAGTTGTTTTTATGTCTTCGAATTTCGACCAACACATCAAAACCAGAAATATCAGGCATCATTACGTCTAAAAGGATAACATCAAAATTGACTGGTTTGTTTTGTTTGAGCTCATCTAAAAAAGGTAATGCAGAATTTAGTACAACGACTTCAAAGCCACTTTTACAAAGCTTCTTCTCAGTAATCTTGGCACTGAGTCGGTCGTCATCGATAATAAGTAGTCGCTTAGGCGCACTTATATCTTTATCCACAGAAGCTCCTTAACTCAGTTATTAGCATTGGCAATTTTTCATCTAGTACGGCCAATTGACTTTCATATCCAGAAATTTCAGAATTATGACCCATCTTTTCAATATCATAAGCAGCTACTCTAAGATCTTCAGCAAAAAAATTTGCAATCATACCTTTTAAAGTATGGGCATGCAGTTCGATTTTTTTAAAATCTTCTTCTTTTAGAGAATCCTTAAGTGCAGTCAGCGACTCTTTATAAGAGTCATCAAACACTTCAATCAATTCAGTGATCATTTCCTTATCGCCATCGAAATGGCTCATCAATTTCGATTCATCAAACATCATGATGACTTATCGGACAAAAATTCGATTAACTAAAGAGAGAAAAAAAGTTTGAAAAAGACTTATTAACTGCATGATATTGTGGAACTTTCCCACCACCTAAATGCTTTTTGATGAGAGCAAATAACATCACAATTCTATGATCTATGGGAAGATCCGGTGACTGATCTATATCTTTAATTTCAGAGACTTGAGTCTCTAAAAAGTCGTTTTTATCATCATAATGAAATTGTTGTGAAAAAAGCTCAAATAAAACGAGGACTTCTTTTAGCCGATCACTTTCCTTGTCCTTTAAAAATTTTAAATTTTTAAAACTAAACTGTACTCCAGAGAACATCGCTAAATAGGCAAGAGTAGGAAATAAATCAAGACACCGAGAAACATCAACCTCCACCGGCTTATCAAACTTACTTTTCGGAATATGCAAACCTGATTGGTCAAGACGCCAATCAACCCCCTGTTTTGTTAGAATTTGAAACAAAAAGGAATCAGCTTGATTTTCATCAATGGCCTTTACGTTTTCAATAAGAATATCCTGATTTAATACAGACCAGGCAGCAATATAGCTGAGAGAACTAAAATCTACTGGAACATAATAATCTGATGAAAATTCACGGCATAGCTTTTTAGTCATCTCTAAATATGCATTCGAAAATTGAATATTATTTAATTCTAATTTCATGTGATAAAATTTTTGAATTAAAAGCATTGAAGTAGCAAATTGAGTTGTGTCTGAGCAATCTATTATGATTTTTTCATCTTTTGAAAACGTCAGCGGACCTTGAATTTCTACTCGATCATCAAATCTCTCAATTTTCGCCCCTAATTGAGTGAGAATTTTTATTTGCTCTTCCAGAGGTCTAAGCTTCATTCTATTCTCTAATGGCAATATATACTTTCTCTTGCCTAAACATAGAAGCGTCAGCAAGAAACGAATCGTAGTCCCTCCCTCAGATCCGGGAAGAAGTAGTTCATCAGAATTAAATTCACAGTCTGGAAAGGAATTAGTTATCGTGACTTTGTTGTGCTCTCTAATAAAACCGATCCCCACAAGAGTTAAGTTTTCAATCAAATCGTCTACATCTTTAGATGGAGGAAGGTCTAAAATAGTAGAGTCAGTGCGATTGAGGCACCCTAAAATGATGGCGCGATTGGCATAGGATTTTGAAGTTGGAGCCTGAACGTTTGAAGGAAGTTTATTTGAAGTTACTTGCATATAGCTCACTCTGCTTTAGTTTATTTAGCAGTTCTTCAAATGTTATCAATTGAATCTGACTCTCACCAATACTAACGGGGACAATAATTTCAAGTTCAGTATCATTTATTTTCTTCTTATCTTTTTTTACAAACTCACTAAATTTATCAAAATCGAGAGAGAGAGTCTCATCAATATTAACTTGCATTGCTTTGGCCATTTTTTCGTAAGAAGGAATCAAAAGAGGAGAAAAAATATGCATCATCCACTTGATTCCCATGGCAACACACTGGCCGTGAGTGAATTCAGTCATCTTTTCAATAGCGTGTCCAAATGTATGACCAAGATTAAGCAGTTTACGTGGACCCACTTCTTTGAAGTCTTCTTCCACCAACTTCATTTTATAATTAGCACAAGCTTCGATTAAATTATTTTCTAGCTTTTCATCAAAGGCTTTGGAAACTTCGTCTGACAAATAAAGATATTTCAAAACTTCACCTGCACCAGAGGACAGCTCAGCTGTAGTCAAAGTCTCTAGGAATTTAGAACAAATATAAGTCTCATAAGGCAGATGAAAAGCACCTATTAAGTTCTTCCCTTGATCAGTATTTACTCCTGTCTTCCCGCCAATTGAAGCATCCACCATAGCAAGCAAGGTAGTAGGAACAACAATCCAATCGATTCCACGCAATAACGTACTCGCGACAAATCCTCCAAGATCAGAACTTGCCCCTCCCCCGATGACGACAATTTTATCCCTTCGTGAAATCCCGTTTGTGAGAAAAAATTCTGATATTTGAGAATAGGCTAAAATTGTTTTTTGCTTTTCTGGGGTATCTAGAGTCCAGACAACCTTTGGCCCTAAAAACTCTTTGAGTTCTGGATATAAGCTGATTACTTTGCCATCGACAATAAAGTACTTCTCATTTTCGAGCTCTAAGATTAATTGACTATAGCTTATTTTTTGCATAATCCATGTGTACATCAAATCAAAGAGGCACTCAAGTTGAATAAAGAGAACTTTCGAATCATTAAAGAAATTAACAGCCTAATTATTAAGATCAAGCTATTAGAGGATCAAATAGCCTCTGAATCATCACGGATCGATAAGATTGACGCTCAAATTGAACAAAAAACCATAGCATTAAATGAAACTGAAGAGCAATTAATCGAAATAAGAAAAAATATTAGGGAGCAAGAAGCGAAGTTACATGAGCTGAATCAAACGCATTTAAAAGCATCTGCAGCTGTAAATAACTCCTTCAGCGAAAAAGATATCCTAGCTGCTACAAAGCAAAAAGAGAGTGCTGAAGCTGAAATTGAAGGCACAGAGGCCCTAATTCTTGAGTATATGGAAAAAGAAGAAGAGCTCGATTCACAAAAACAAGCACACCTCAAATTTCTTGATGGAGTCAAATCAGGAAGATCTGAGATCGAAGAAGATATCACCGGAGAAAACAAGCCTAGGCTTGATCAAATAGAGTCATATAAGCAAAGAATTTCATTAAACCTTGAGCAATTAGAACCACTTGCAAAATCTAAAACAGAGACTTTGATGGCCAAAAATTTACCCAAAGGATTTGTGGCGGAGCTTGACTCAAAAAATCATTGTCAAGTATGTGGGACTCAAGTCTCAGGTAATCAAGCAAAGGAAATTGAAGAACAGATGAAGCTTCTGGGTTGCAGTGGTTGCTCTAGAATAATCATCCCTCAGTCATCGAAGTACCTATAAGATTTACACCAAAGAACGCGTAGCGTTGAGTTTAAAGTGAATGTATGTTATGTCTCACTTATAAGTAAGGAGTCTCTATGCTTCGGCTAGGTCTGGTGTTCATTTTGTGCCTCATAAATTTTGAGACAAAGTCTTCTATTCCTGGAGACGAATGTTCATTAAAAAAAAATGCACTTCATTCAGAGGTGAGGCTTTTAAACGACTATCTAAGTTTACAAGAAAACAAAGAAGACCTATTAAAATCGACCCGTGAAAAATTAATTGCTGAACAAAAACAATTGCACAAAATTAAAGTTACCCTCAATCAAGCTCAATATGAAAGTATCTCAAGTTGTGGTCTTCTTGGAGCCTATCGCGATTCAGGCTGCCAGCGCGCCCAGATTGACCTTAAGTTAAGCAGAGTTGCTTTTAACAAGTCACTAACAAAGATTGAAGCGCTTAACCAAGAAGTTATCATCTTAGAAAATATTAACGACTATGTTGAAAACCAGCAAGCACAAGTAATGAAACTACAAGTTACTCCCGACAATTGCCTTACTGTGCATTAGCTAGTTTCTGTTCTCTGCGAACCATAAATTTCATATATAGATAGAAACATGTTGGAACAAAGATCAAGGTTATCGTAGTCGAAAACAATAATCCATAAGCGAAACTTGTGGCCATAGGTTTTAGGAATGGGTCCCCGCCAGGCATATGCGCTACAGGAAGCAAACCTACAACAGTAGTAAATGTAGTCAAAATTACAGGTCTAAAACGGCTCAGAGATGCTTCAACTAATGAGTCAATTGTAAGACCATTGTCTTGCGTGTAGCGGTTAATAAAAGTCACCAATACGATTGAATCATTAATAACAACTCCAACCAATCCGAGCATTCCCATTAAAGCCATAAAACCAATTGGAAGATTGAATATAAGGAACGCACCAACCACTCCGATAAATCCAAAAGGTATCGCAGACATAACAATTATCGGTTGAGCCAAGGAGGAAAATTGTACGACCAGAATAATAAAAATCAGAAACATTGAAGCTATCAGCGCTTTTTTAAAGCTTGCAAGAGAGTCTTCTGTATCTTGATTTTCACCTGTAAGGCTAAAACTCATTTCAGGATATTTTGCGACAATTTTTTCAACATAAGGTTTTAGTTTTTTGTTCACGGCCATAGAGGTAGCTTTTAAACGATCATTTTCGCCTGAAATTGCAAAAGCTCGCTGTCCTTTAAATCTTCGGATAATGAATGATCCTTCTCTTTCTTCAAAACTTGCCATTCGATTCAAAGGGATAGGGCGGCCTTGTGTGTTCAATATTTTTAGATTCTTTAAAACATCTACAGAGTTTTGTTCCGATTCCACTAACCTAACTACAACATCTACATCTTCATCGGATTTTTTTATCGTCGTGGCGGTAACTCCCTCGAGAGCATTTCGAAGCTCCATCGCAATTTGTAAATTGCTGACTCCGAGTCTTCTTGCTTCATGTTCATTTATATTTACGATTATCTGTTGTTTTCCCAGTTCATAGTCAATCTCAGAACTAATCATTTCCTCCCATGAATCTAGGAGCACCTTTACTTCTTTACTAGCGGATTTAAGGTCATCAATTGAATCAGAAAAGATTTCAACATTTACAGGCTTACCAGATGGCGGGCCATTTTTAATCTTTTCTAATGAGAAGGTATAGTTCTGGGTCAAGTCCTTAGCTTTATCTGATACTAACTGGAGAATTTTATCCGTCTTTCTCTCCCTAAGATCTTGCATCGTCAGTTCAATAAATATTGATCCATAGTGATCACCAACACGAGGAGTTCCCCCTTTAGACCATTGATAACCTGTAATGGTTCTGTAACCAACGATTTCGTCTTCCCTAATTTCTTGCTCAATAACTTTTTCCATATTCAAAAGAATCTCATTGGTCTTTTCAAAAGGGGAACCAACAGGACCTTTAATATTTAAATAGGCGTAAGTAACATCATCGGCAGGAAAAAGTTCAAACCTCATGTTCTTCGCCACGACAAGTGAGCCCACAAATAGCAAGACAAATCCAAGAACCGTAGATTTTGAAAATTTAAGAGCCACTCTTAAGCTTTTTTCATAAATGTTTTTTAACGGCTGGTACCATCTTGTTTTTTCAACCTTGTCAGTCTTAGAAGCAAAGTCGAGTAAGTGAGCTGGCAAAATCAAGAAGCACTCAATCCAACTAGCAGCCAAGCAAATAATGACAACTGCAGGAACCGGCCATAAAAATTTGCCCATAATCCCTTCCATATAAAAAAGAGCACCAAAAGCAATCATTGTGGTTAAAACGGTGGAGGTAACTGGTGCAAGTGTATCGATTGCTGCTTTTTTGGCAGCCGCTTTTGCATCCATCCCCTTCTCTAAGTACTGATAGTATTGTTCAGCAACGATAATAGAATCATCAACTAACATCCCAAGAACTAAAATAAGACCAAACATGGAAATTAAATTGAGCGTAATATCAAAGGAATCCATTAAGGCGAATGCAACTAGAAAGGCAAAAGGTGCACCGAGTGCCGTTATAAGAGAAACTCTGAAATTCATGAAGGCCATTAAACAAAGTAGAACCAAGAATATTCCTTGCACTCCATTTTCAGTTAAAATAGCCAATCTTCTTTTCACATAAAAAGACAGGTCATTAAATTCTTTGTATTCAAATTTTCTCTCTTGTGCGATTTCAGCAATTTTTTCTTTGAGCCAGTCCGTGGTTTTAATCACATCCTCGCTAGACTTCGCCTTCACACCAATTATAATTGCAAACTTCCCGTCTGCTCTCTCTTCTCTTTCAGCTTCCTTTAAAATTCGACTTACAGTGGCAACATCTTTAACCGTGACCGCATTACCGATATCGTTAGATAGGATAACCACATCCTCTAGAGCGGCTACCGTTTCATTTTCCACAAGAGTTCTAACGAGTTTTTCCTGAGGAAGAGTTTTGATGGTTCCCGCTGTTATATTTACTTGCCTGTCACGAATGGCGTTCATGATTTGGGTGAGGGTGATATCGTATTTAAGAAGTTGATCTTTTTTTACTCTGACATCAAACTGCTCATCACGGTATCCTTCGAGGTCCACTCCCGAAACCGCTGAATAGCGCTCAAAAATATCTTTTACGTATTTTGCATCTTTTCTTAATTCCCACTCATCTTTCCCAGAAATTGCAAATTGAACAAGACTTCGTTGAGAGTTAGTTGCTTTAGTTATGATGGGAGTCTCTACATCTTCAGGTACTTTTGAAGCGATATCGCTTAAAGCGTCTCTAACCTCTGTCAGAATATCATCTACCTCATAATCAGGATCAAGTTTTAAAGTCACAATTGAAGCTCCCTCTGCACTCATTGCATTGAGTTCTTCAATACCGTTAACTTCTTTTAGTTCTCGTTCGATTTCAATAGATACCAGCTTCTCAACGTCTTCAGCAGCTGCACCTTGATAGATTGTTCGAATATTTATGAAATTAAAATCAACATTGGGAAATACTTCTTTGTTAAGGGCCAGAATCGATAGACCTCCCATAACAATAATCAAAACAGAAATAAGATTAACTATTACAGTGTTTTCAACGAAGTATTCAATGATCTTTTTCATCAGTCTCTATAATCCCGTAAGAATGGCTTAATTTCACCTGTCATTAATGCTAGTTCAGCTAGCACAGTTTCGTGAGCTAAAAGCATATTTACTTTTGTTAGTCTTGCATTAATCAAAGTCTCTTCAGCACGCAGAGATTCTTCAAATGTTATCTGTCCACGTAGGTACAGTCTTTTATTTTCAGCTACTACTCGTTGAGCTACTTCAACTTTTCTTTGAGCAAGAGAAATAGCTTCTTCATAGCGGTCAATATTTTCTAATAGAACTCGGTGTTGAACCTTTAGAGTACTCTCTCTGTTTTTCAAATTAAGTGTGGTCTTATTTTTCTGTAAAATAAGTTTCTCTTTCACTGCATCTCGCTTAGAAAAGCCTAGAGGAAAAACATAATTTAAACTCACAACTTTTTCATCTCGAGGGCTTGAGCCGATGGATTCACTAAACGCATCAGATGACTCTTCTTCAAACGCATTTTTGGTGTAGGATAAATTCAAAGTTAAAGAGCTACCAGCTGTTTCATTTTGTTTTTCAACATTGGCTTCAGCCAGTTGGTTTTGCGCTTTTAAGTTTTCTAATTCAATGAATTTCGCTTCATCAAGTAAGTAGCTAAATTTTTTCTTTGCCGGTTTAAAGCTCCAAGAAACTTGAACGTATTGACTCTCCGGTAATTGGACTCCCACGATATCTTCAATTGTGGCCACTGCTAATCGAAGGTCACTTTTATTTGTTAAGATTGTTTCTTGTTGAGTGAAAAGAGAAAGTCTCGCCTGATCCAGGTCAACTTTACGACTTAAACCATCTCGAACTCTTCTTGAAATTTGATTGACCCTAGTTTGTGCTCTTTTTTCAAATTCCTTATAAAGCTTATGCAATTCGATCTTATGTTTAGCCGTTAAATAAGCTGAGAAAAAGTCATAATGATCTTTTTGAGTTTTTAAATTATCTTCAGTGTTATTAGCAAGATTTTGAATATGAACAATTTCCCAATCAATTTCCTGAGAGCGATTTAAAAATTCATACTCATAGCTAATGATATTTCTAGACTCATATAATTGATCGCTATTAAACGAGCTTAGATTAGTAGTAGTCCAATTTGATAGATCATAAATTGTATGACGATTTGAAATGCTAAAAGTTCCGTACTTATAACTAGGTTTCGTTAAAGAAACAGTAAAAGCCTCTGTAATTGTTTTTTGACCTTGGAATGAAAATAATGCTGCTAAGAAACTATCTTGATATTGAAAATTTGTTCCCAACTTCCAATCAAATTGCTCTTGTCCAATGAGATAGTTGAGCTCTGTAAACTTTGAAGACATATTGATCTCTTCAAGCCGCTCTGAACCTTGATAGCCCGTATAAACTTTTTGAAATAGTGAAGCTTGCGCTGAAACAGAATAGAGTAAAATAAGTGTGACTAATGACTTCATAACGCTCCTAGAATATCGCCTACTTATACAGTAAGAGAAGTACTTTTCAAACATTGCATGTTGTCATATAGCGATTGTTCAATTATAAGATTCAGACCGAGAAGGACAGGTTATCGCGGGGAAACCCGAGGAAAGTCCGGACACCATAGAGCAGCGTAGCGGGTAATGCCCGTCCACCGTGAGGTGAGGACAAGTGCAACAGAAAGCAAGTACAGTTCGGCTGTAGTGAAACCAGGTAAACTCTACGTGGTGCAAGCTCAAATAGGCCAATGTTTTACTGCGGCTCGCAGGAATTGGCGGGTAGAGTGCTTGAGCGGATCAGTAATGGTTCGCCTAGATGAATGATGACCCTAGACAGGATCCGGCTTATGGCCTTCTCGGCTTTTTTATCTAAAAGTAGTGCTAGTAACAGTTTCTGGACCTACTTGCTCTTCTATTCTCATACCGGTTAACGGATCTGTGATAGTAACAGATTTAGTCTTTACTCTGAGTCTTACTCTAAAGATAGGCTCGGAAGTGTCATCCGGTTCACAAGTGTAATTTTTCCAGCGATTACAGATACCGTTGAAGCAGTATCTATTAGTTGAATTGTCATAATGGCAGGTCGCCTCGCGATCAATTTCAATATTGCGGATCACTTGGCTAGAAGTCTCTGCCAAAGCAGATAAACTTAGTAATAAAGTGCTGATGATTAAAACTGATTTCATATAACTCCCCTATTTTTTCCTGATTCATAACATGTTCTTAACAATGTGAAAGGAGACTATGAATTATTTATCTAAGAGGCTGATTGCCTTTAAACTTCCGGTACTTAGGTGAATATCAGGAATTTTTTCCCAAGAAAACTCACTTAGGTTTAAACCTAAGGTACTGAATTCACTCTCACTCAAGGCCATAACAAAGTTCATAATACGATACTTTGTAATTCCTGTTTTTAACCAAGGGAGTAGATCATAATTTGAAAATTCTAGCTGGGGGTATTGTTTAAGGGATTCGTCCTCACTAAATAGAGTGAAGGTCGGAACTTCATACTGACCACTTAACCATTCATCACTACGTTTTTTATAGACCAGAACCTTGCCTTCTTTTCTAAGAACAAGGCGAAGTAAATGTAGATCAAAATAATTACTATCTGCTACAAGTGATTCTTTTACCACCGGATACATTAGAGGATTGGCCCTACCCTGACAATTCTCTTTCAAAGGACATAACTCACAGGCAGAAGTTCTCGCCTGACAAATTCTTCTCCCAAGATCCATCAGTGCCTCATTAAGATTTCTAGCGCCGAGGCTTTCAATGGACTGACAAATTTCATTATTTTCAAATAGCTGGCGAAGCTTTTTTTGAAGCTTTGGTCCCTTATGCTCTTCTATTGCATAGAAACGGGCAAGTACTCGTTCCAAATTCGCATCTACAGACAAATCAGGTATATTAGCTCCAATCGATCTGAGCGCAGAAGCCGTATAATCACCGATGCCTTTAATTTTTAGAAGCTCTTCTTTATCTGTGGGAATTTCACCATTGAATTTTTCACAAATTTCTATAGCTGCACTATGGAGACTACGGGCCCTTCTATAATATCCAAGTCCTTGCCAATTTTTCATCACATCCTCTTGCGAGGCTTGGGCAAGAGTTTTTACTGTCGGATAAGCGGCCATAAAGCGGTCAAAATGCTTAAGCACAGTCCCTACTGTTGTTTGCTGTAGCATAATTTCTGACACGAGCGTGCCATAGAGGCTACGGTTAGTACGCCATGGTAATTCGGAGTAGTTTTTCTTAGACCACTCGATCAAGGTTTTATTCATAGACAGAACTTTCTAATTCTTTTTAATTCGGACTTTAGATCTTTCGCAAACAATGGTTTGTTTAAGCCTCTCATCGTCCCTACTCCGGTTGCTTCGATTGCGGAGATAAAATCATCTTTAGCTTCGAAGATATCAGTTATGATAATTACCTTCTGAGCTTTTGAATTGGCAAGATCTTGCATGATTCTATTCATATTGTTAAGTCCACCACTTAGACAAACTCGATCAAAGGCGCCTGCCTCTTTTCGAAATTCCTCAAAATAATAAACCTTCATTTTTTGATTTAGCGGACAAGTAGCACTTAGGTCTTTTAGAAATCGCTCACGCTTGCACTCTTGATCAAAACCAAAAAAATCCACTTGCTTCATCGTGGAGCTAACATCGACCCAAATTTCAAGTTCAGACTTCCCTTCTTTCATTTTCTTTTGAGCTTCACCACAGAATATGTCGAACATTTGTGTTTCATCACAATTGATCATATTTCTTTCTGTTCCTGCGTGAACTTCCATAAACTCATATTTTTGGGAGTTTTCCACTTCAGAGATATCAACTTGTTCATAATCACCTGGCTCACTTCCAGGTTTATACAAACCGACCTGTGGATCAAAACAATGATCTCCCATAGGCTGGCACTGAAGAGCTCTTTGTGCAAACATGGGCTGCTTATATTTGGGTGTTAGTGAGTCAAGCCAAACAGTTGCACTCATCTCACTTAAAAACCAAACTTCAAACGACTTCGGCATGGCCAGCAATTGCGAGCTCATTATCAAAATTAAAAATATAAAAGTCGTTTTAGCTAATCTCATTAAAAGTTTATTTGCCTCTGCTTAAAGTAGCGAAATAATGAGTTCCCTACATCTACAATTAAATCTTTTCCTTCTGGGTCAAGGTCAAGAAAGTCAGTTAAAAAACCTTTTTGTCTTGGACTAAGCTGATCTAGCTTCTCTCTTACAGAAAGATTTTTTTGCTTTTCCCCAAAAGACATACTCACACCACGTATATTTGCCTTAGTTGTAGTACGAGTTGTTTCCTCTGACTCTCCCTCTTCAGGCTTATCGGCTGAAAACTGATCTTTATAAAATGCCACTAGCTTTTTAAAGGTATGAGTAGACTCTTCGTCGACAAAATCAATAACTTCATGGAGTGGAATATTTAAATAGGCCACGATCTTTGCAATCATTTGCTCATCTATCTCTTTCGTTTTTTGATTTAAAAAACGACTCATAGTAGAAATACCTGCATCTACAGCTTCAGCCAGATCCTTTTGTGATAAGCCTCCACGTATTTGCATGTACTTACGAACAACTCCGAGAAACATCTCAATAAAATCTATATTAAATTTAATCATTTTGGATCCTCCGTTTACTTTCTCTATGCAACATATCGGTTACATTCTGCAATTATTTATAGCATAAGTCATTAAAATAGCAGTTTTATCGGAATTAATTTCCACCATGCAATTTTATTGCTTGACGAATTGCGTTATGCATGAGATACTGGTTTTAGGAAATGCAACACGGGGAAACGATATGCAAACTACTAACGTAATACAATTTAACTTAGTAAATACGGAAGCTTACAAGACTATTATAAATACAAGAGTAAATAATATAAATTTAAATAACAAACTTTTTGCTGGATCACGTATCGAAAACACAGTATTTGAAAACGTTAACTTTGTTGAGTGTGATTTCCAAGGTACTGAAATTATTAAATGTAAGTTTGTTAACTGCAACTTTGAAAATTGCAATTTTGAGTTCTCTAGAATTAAAAATTGCAATATGGTTGCATGCAAGGTGGAAGGTTGCAACTTTTGCATTACGAATTCCCTTAACACTAACTTTCTATCTTGCATGCTAACCGCCAATAAATACGAGGAAAGTGAGCATATTGAAGCAACTTTCATTAACTCTATTAAAGAAGACGGAACGATGGATGAGTACGCTATGGAAGCAACAACTCTCTCTTACTGCCAAGTAGCAGCTTAATCCACTCAAGGCCAATGATGGCCTAATAACTTAAGGATGAAGCCCGCCTTGCACGGATGCTGGCCTCTCTATAACCCCTCGATAAACATTTCGAAAGCACTCCTCAAGGGCCCAGGGAACTGGGCCTCCTTTCTTTTTTTGTTTTATCCTGTAAATATTTCGTGGTGTATAGCGATTTCTAACACTACGCGTTACAGTTAACAAAATGCTTAAACTGGAGGCTTAACATGGCAAAGCGTACTATCGCCGCTGCACTACTAACCCTTTCAATGAGCTCATTTGCTCTTGATAATATTGGCGTACATCAGTCTTATTATGTGACTGAAAAAGGACGTCCAATTACTGTTAAATCTGAAATACCAGCAGATGGTTCAGGTTGGGCCACAACTTTTTCACCGGATGAATTTTTTTACCAAAAAGATATTGTGGATACTTTTGGTGGGAATTATATCGTAATGGATACTGACGGAATTATTCACACACTAGACTCTCAAGGTAATATGTATAAAGAACTAGATGCATATGCTGACTCAAGAGTTAAAGTCGCCGGAATGAACTACTTCATTACTTCAAAAGGTACGATTGTCGTAATTAAACACGACGGTATGATTGGAAAAACTGAAGCTGGCTTTGAAAGAGTTAATAAAAAAGAAGCAGGTGGAATGTATTTCTTTCACAAAAGAAAATTGATGATTCCAAA
>JAYZFM010000020.1:0-27430 GCA_036336775.1 Bdellovibrionota bacterium
CTAATTGATTAGCTTCTTCGAGTAATTGAACAGTTTTCTTTCTTGCTTCTTTCGTAGATAAACCTTCTACTTGAGGAGCATTATCGTTAAGTGTTCCATCTTTATTGAGTATATTGATGATTGGAAGTTCGCAACGTTTTCCAATTTCATAATCATTGAAATCGTGGCCAGGAGTAACTTTTAGACAACCAGTACCAACTTCCATATCAACATGTGGATCAGCGATAATAGGAACTTCACGACCTGATAGAGGAATTATCGCTGATTTGCCAATTAGGTGTTCAAAACGATCATCATTAGGGTTAACAGCAACAGCTGTGTCTCCGAAAAGAGTTTCTGGTCTAGTCGTGGCTATTTCCAGAACTTGATTAGAGTCTTTTACCCGGTAGTGGATATGATAAAATTTACCTTGGGCCTCTTTGTGCTCAACTTCTGCATCTGAAATGGCAGACTGAAGAACAGGATCCCAGTTGATGATGTAATCAGATTGATAAATTAAACCTTCGTTGAATAGATCTACAAAGAATCTTTTTACTGCTGCACTAGGGCCGTCATCCATTGTAAAGGTAAAATAATCCCAGTCACACGAATCACCAAGTTTTTTAAACTGGTTAAGTATATGCCCACCATACTCTTCTTTCCAGGCCCAGACTTCTTCTAAGAATTTGTCTCGACCAAGGTCATGCTTAGACTTACCTTGCTCCGCAAATATTTTTTGCTCAACTTTGGCCTGAGTTGCAATTCCTGCATGGTCTTGTCCTGGAATCCATAAAGTTTCATGACCTTGCATTCTTTTAAAACGAATAAGAATATCTTGAACTGTATGGTCAAGAGCATGACCCATATGAAGCTTTCCAGTAACATTTGGAGGTGGCATTAATATAACGTATGGAGCCTTGGTCTTGTCTCTCGCTACTGGTTTGAAACAACCTTTCTCTTCCCAAACTTTATACCATTTGTCCTCAACACCGCTTGGATCATATGTTTTTGAAATTTCTTGCATGTTTATCCTTTAATCGCTTTATAAATATTTTCAACTTCTTCTGGTTTAAAAATATTGATCTCTCTTGAGTTCAAATCTTTAACTTGAACTTGCAGGGTGCCATCACGGTTTTCTAAAATACCAACTTTAGAATGACCTTTTTGTTCTGCAAGTTTGAAGATTTTATTGAATTTTAATTTTTCTAAATTTGTTTCTACTCTAGCACCTAGCTCTCTTAGTTGATTGGCTATCGCAAGACTTTTTAACTCATATTCAGTTTCAGTCGTCACAAGAAATAAATCATTTTCTTGTGTTGAAAAATCAGCGAGTAGTTTATGAGACTCTAGAAAGTCGCGTAGGGTGACATCTCCAAGTCCAAAACCTATTCCAGGAAGTGGTTCTTCATTAAAAATTTTCAATAGGTTGGCATAGGCTCCACCACCTGCAATGGCTCTATTATTATCTGGGTGCTTATCAAAAATTTCAAAAACCATTCCAGTGTAATAATCTAGCCCTCTAACGATTGCTGGATCATATTGGAGGTAATCTGCTAGTCCAAGCTCCTTTGCTCCTTGGATGATTTGAATAAAGTTAGCAGCCGGGATTTGATTTTCCATAACGAATGCTTCAAGTTCTGAAAAATCTTTAAGCTTAAGGTACGATTGTAGTATTTCTTGCTCAGAAGCTTCACTTAAAACTTCAGCAATCATGACTTGTAATTTGTCGGCAGTTACTTTTGTCGATCTATCGATGATTTTATAAAGCTTATATGCTTGTTCCTCACTTAGGCTTAGCATTTTATTCATTAGATGATCTACGATTGCACGGTCATTTATTCTTATAGCGAACATGCTATGGTCAGCACCGAAAGAACATAGGAAACTTTTGATTAAACTCAAAATCTCTAGCTCGCCCTTAGCTTCTGGAGCTCCAAAGATATCGACATTATACTGCCAGTGCTCACGAACCCTTCCTCTTTGTGGTTTTTCATAACGCATAAGATTTGGAATTGAATACCATCTGATGGGTTTTGATTCTTGGCGGTGAATATTGGCAATCATTCTTGCTAGGGTAGGCGTCATCTCTGGGCGGATAGCAACAAACCTTTCTCCACGATCTGTGAAAGAATAAATTTGGTCGTTTATCAGCTCTTCGCCTGACTTTGCTTTATATAGTTCTACTTCTTCAAGTAGAGGTCCATCATATGGTTGGTAACCAAATTGTTCAGCGCTTTTTTTCATTTGGTTGAAAAGAAACTCGCGAACCCTCATGTTTTCAGGGAAAAAATCACGACAACCGCGATATGGTTTTTTGTTTAATGCCATGCGTATTACCTTTGAGATATTTCATTCGGTTTTAACAAATATAGTTCAAATTGTTAATTTTTATTGGGTGCAACATCCTCAATAAGTTCATCGATTTTATCTGTGGGATCAGCTTTTACATCAAGATTCTTGATAATTTCTTGTGGAGAAGTATTTTGAGGTTTTTCCTGGATTTTCTGCTGAGTGAGTTGGAATGCTTTCTCCAACCCTTCAATGATTATGAGCTTGTTTGGCAGTGAGTCACTGACGAACTTTAATGCATAACTTGAAATCGCTAGCTTATTTAGAGAGTCTATCGCCATTCTGGTCATATACCTGTTTATTTTTATTGTATTGATAGAAGTTAAATAGTTGAGCTTCGATCCTAGATATTTGTTTAAAAGTTTTATTTGTCTGATTTTAGGTCTGTTTTCTTCTGTCTGATATTTTGGATTTTTGTAATTAAAAACTAATCTAGTTCTGACATAGGGACTGAAGTCAGTCAGAATTCGTTGGAAAATAAACTGAGTGTATTCAGTCAGCTCATTTTTTTTCTTTTCAAAATTATCTTGGGCATTTGTGATTTGGTTGCCAGATAGATCGAGATCATCATTATTATTCGAAAAATTCAGGACACTCTTAGTAAGCTCTGTATCTAGAAAGAGAAGGAAATTTTTATAAGGTACTGAGGCTAAGTTTTCATTTAATTTTTTTAAAGCAGTTAGAACTTCTTTTTGTTGTTCAGGCGTGGTTGCATGCAACTTCAAGTGTTCAATAAGAGTTGATAGCATGTAGGAATTGCGGGTTTCGTTTAGAGATAGACTAGCTAGCGGGGAGGCTGATAAAGCAATTTTACTCATTAATATGAAAGCAAGAGCTAGAATTTTCATAGGGCATCAGCCTCCACTGGTGAGCTGCCCTCAACAATATAGTACTTACCAAATTTGGAAGTGATGATCATATTACCTAGTTTGAAAATTTGACTGGCATCTTCAAATTCAACGATTTTCTGGGATGACACTTCGTTGTCGTAATCTAGTTTTATTTTATGAACACTTGTCTCTCTTTCATTTAAATCTCCTTTAAAAATATTTGTATGAAGAAAGAAGGCATAATTATTTTTGCAGACCATATTCCCGACATCAGGAAAATTATTTTCGTAAATGGTTTTCCAAGATTTTGTCATCGAGCCTCGAAAGAGTGGAGTCATGAGGATTTTAGAGCCTGAAAAATAACTTGAATTAGGAAAGGTTCCGGCAATTAAAAATTCATCGGTTTTACAGATTTCAATATTAAGTCCAGGAGCCTTAACTTTGTAGAGAACCTCAAAAGTTTTGTCCGCTAGAGAATAAAGTAATATCGCCTGAAATCCTTCTTTGTTGATATCCGTAAAAACGATTTCATTAGGGCTTAGAACTTCGATCATTGGAATAAAGAAAGGATTTGATTTATTAACCAATTTTATTTCTTGCTCGAAATCACCTCTACGGATCATGATGGAATTCTTCTCTGTACTGAAATAGCTCAACACATTGTACTTCTCATGCAGTTTTGGTGAAGTACCTCGACCAATCAATTTAGGTTTTTGCTTACTAATATAGTCTACAAGGTAGATTTCGTTGTCTGACTTCCATTGTCCCTTTGCAAAAGGATTATCTATTACTTCAATAGCTACTTTTTTTAATCCCTCAGAAACTGTGAGTTCGTAAATCGTGTTCTTAGGTTTTTCCATAACACTTATAAAGTCATAATTGGTCGAGTATTGAAGTTGCCCCGAATTTTTTTGATAGTAGGTAACTTTACCATCTTGTGAAATATAGCGAATATTTTTCACAGACTGCTTCGTTTTTAGTTCTGGAAGGGCCCAAACATTGACGACTAGAAATAGAGAAACAATTTTACTTATAAATCGCATTGAAACTCCATAGATTGATTGGGTGAAAAGCTTGATATTCTTTTAGACTGTTAAATACGTAATTCCAAGGAACAACTCGTGGTGCATGGATATGGTCTAGAGATGTCCTCACTTGCATTGAAAAGGACCCTCCTGATTCAATTAAGTAGTCTACAATAAAAGGTACTGGTCGACATTGATTCAGCTTGGTTCTTTGAAAGTTTAGCGGCATTAAGTCTTCGGCACATCCTACGCCCACAAATATAGCTTCCGGATGACTCTCATAAACCGCTTTAAATGAAGAGATATTTTGAATTTCTCTGAGCTTCAATTTTTTATGCCTTTCTAATAATTTTATGAGAGCAAGATTTTCTTTTATATAATTATAGGGATAAAGATTCTGCGTGATTTCTCTTTTTATTTTGAAATTATTAAATTCCCTCTCAGAAATAATGACTTTGATATCACAATTGGTTGCACTACATTGTTGATCATTTTTAATTATAAAACACCCATTTTTGAATCTGAGAAGGGCCGGCTTATAGTCATCTTTAAAAATCAATTCACAAGGACTTTCCTGGTAAGGATAACCTCTTAGTTTATTCGCAACTTTTCCTATTACCGTCGATAGTGAGTACTCCCTGTCTTTAACATCACCGAAAAGAACAGGGTAGCAAACTTCCTTTTTTTGAATCTTATCATCATAACAAATATTTAATCCCCAAGTGTCGAGTTCAGTGTACTCTTTAAGAAAGTCTGCAGTTGGGTGGGTTGAATTCATACTACAATCTGAAACGGCCTCGGTGTTATAAAAATCGAAATGACGAAGAATTCTAGAGAACGTAGTTAGTGTTTCATCTCCAGACCTGCCAGGGCAGTCGATATATTCAGATTTAAGCCTACTGTTTTTGATTGATTGCTGTATTTGAGAGCAATTAGCCGCAGGTCCTAGACTCGAAGTTTGATGGATTTTCTCCATGCATGCATAGGTCGATGTGCTCAAGGTGTTTATACACTGCTGGTTTACCTTGTCTCCACAGTAAGTTTTTAATATGGCACTTGTAGGCTTCTCTTTGTAAAGGAAAGCCCAGTAGTTTTCCAGAAATAGCTCTGAACAGCCTCGGTCAGAATCATCTAAATATGTACAAGTCTTAGAGAGTTTATTGAATGCTTCTTGGCTAAGAGTCGATTGATAAATCTTTGCACGATCGATTCTCTGTTTTAGATTTCTTCTTAAAGCTATGTTGTTTTTATTTTCGTAGTCACTATATTCAAAAGTCCATTTCTTTAAATTCTCGATATTTTCGATGATATGGCATAGGTAAGGCGAGGTGACAGCTTTTCTAAATTCTTTAAAATACTCTTCGCATTGAGGCTTTTTTTCAGGGTAATTAATTTTAAGTTGGCTCAATGTATTTCTGAGACTTGCAGTCTCAAAATTCTGTCCGATTTTTATAACTCCCGGACATATTTGTCCTACGATTTCTTTAAAGTATTTAGCCTTTGGCATTGAGGCTTCGAGCTGTGCCCCTTTTTTATTTTTATAGGTAAAAAATATTTGTTCTTTAAAGTAATCAGGCATTTCTGCAAGGTCTGTTACGAGAAGGTCGTAAATGGCACATTTATCTTTTTGTAAAAAGTAGTGGTAGCGCAGGGGAGTGTTGAAAAGTACTAAATTTATATAATCTAAATTTAAGCTAATCTCAGAGAATGAATTAATATCGTTGACTGAAAATGAATTTTTCTGGGCTTGAGCTTCGAGTTTGTTGTAGAGCTTTTTCTGCTCTGAAAGCAGTTCGGTAAATCTTTGGAATAGTCCTGGAGAATTTTGAGCGAAAGAATTAAAGCTATAAAAGAGGATAAGGGGAAGAAGAATCTTCCCCTTATTTATATTATTCAATAGATTTTGAAAGAATACTTGCAACATCTTCTACTACTAGCTCTTCTGTTTCCTTAACTTTACCTTTTCCTGAGTTAAAGTTTATCAAACAAAATGAACAAGATGTAGCTAGTTTATACACTTTCTTTTCACCAACATGCTTTAAACGGTTTTCAACTAGATCATTTCCTTCGTGAATCTCGTACCACATGTTTCCACCACCCATACCACAGCATAGGGCCTTGTCTTTATTTTTCACCATTTCTTTTAGCTCTACACCAGGAATAGATTCAAGAATATTTCTTGGTGCATCATATTCACCGTGGTGACGACCTAAATAACAAGGGTCATGAAAAGTTAGTTCTTCTTTTACTTCTTTCTTAGGGGTTAACTTACCTTGTTTAATCAGGTCTGCTAAAAGCTCTGTGTGGTGAATCGTTTCAAATTCACCATCTTCGAACTTAGCGTATTCCTTACCGATTGTGTGAAGACAGTGAGGGCAGTGAGTAACAACTTTTCCAAAGTCATATTGATTCATATTCGCAATATTCTCAATTGCTACTTCGTAAAAAGAATACTCATCACCAAAGCGTCTAATCGGATCACCGTTACACTTCTCAGTTTTACCCATAACAGCGAAATCTACACCAGCTTTTTTCAAAAGCCCGATCGTATCTTGAACAACTTTTTTGTTACCGTCGTCATAAGATCCAGCACAACCAACATAGTATAGGTAATCAACTTTCTTCCCAGCTTCAATGACAGGTACATCCATGCCATCTGCCCATGCAAAACGCTCGTCTTGTGAAACACCCCAAGGGTTACCATTGATTCGAATATTGTTAACCGATGTCGCAGCGGCTGGTGGAATATCACCAAGTGTAAGTGCTTTGTAGCGCTTCAGGTCCATAATTGTTTGTACGTGCTCAATATTGGCAGGACATTCCTCCATACAAGCTCCACATGTCGTACATGAATCAAGTTCAACTGATGAGTAAACTTCTTTTTCCCAAAGATCGACGTCCTCTCCAGGGTTTGCCGCCATTGTATCTCGCATTTTTGTGATGATCGTTTTTGGGTTCAGTGGTCTTTCAGATAAGTTTGCAGGACAAACATTAGTACAGCGTCCGCATTCAACACAAGTAAGTGTGTCGAATTTTTGTTTTGCCGTAAGTTCGCTGGTTTTACCAAGACCAAACGTTTCCGCAGTTTCGTCTGTAAAATCCATCGGCTTCATTACTCCACCGCGTCTTCTTGGAGTGATAAGCGCAGCAAGTGGAAGCATTACAATATGTGAAAATTTACTATGCCCCACCGAAGCGATAAAAACCATCGTGTTAAGCATATGAAAAATCCATACTGCTTGATATGTCGTTACAAGAGCACCGTCTCCCATTCCAGAGAAAAGACCGGCCATGATCCAACCAATTGGAGACCAGATTTGCTCATTGATTGGCATTCCAGCACCAACAATTCTCATTCCCTCTAAAAGATACCCAACAACGACAAGAGCAAAAATCATTCCATACATGAATAATTCTCTTTTTGGTTGAGTCGCAGCTAGGTGATCAGGCTTATTGATGTATCTTCTTTTAAAAGCTAATCCTAAACCAATTAGGATCGCTAGACCTGCAAAGTCAGCAAGAAAAGAAATAATAATATAAGTTTTTCCCTGATAAACTTTGAAAGGAGAGTCGGCGTGAATTGCAACAAGTTCTGTTGCAATAAGAAGAATCACGAAACCGTAATAGATAAGACTGTGAAAAATTCCAACCTTACTATCTCTTGCGACTTTTCCAGTAAAGAAAATCGTTTCGACAAAATTCTTCCAATTGAGGTTTTCTGGAAGCAGAGACTTTACACCAGCAGTTCCTGTTGCGAATTTAATCTTTTTCAATAGTCCTTGGGCCATGATTCCCATTGCTAGAAACATGGTTACATACATGATCACCTTAAAATAAATCGGGATCTGCCAAAAGACTTCACGGGTAGCCAACTCCATTTTTACTCCTTAAATTTGTCAGAGACGAATATTAATTATATTTTGTCATCTATAGTACAATAATCAGTAGTTTAAGTCATGGACATAGATAAGATTAGTTTAATTTGCCTAGCCCTTATTAATATTATTTTAAGCGCTAAATTTTTCTCAAAAAACAAAAACTGGAACGGTAAAACGATGTCTATCCTTTCCGGCCATATTGCTATGAGTGCAATCGTTATTGGTGAAATTTTGCTGCATTTAAATAAATTGAATTTAGCAATATTCGAGATAATATTGTGCTTTGCGCTGTCGTGGGCATTCGGACTGCTTACAATGCAGTTTTCTTTGCTCTCGATTCAAGAGTTAACAACAAAAAAACTCACGACTTTGTGGAAAACTCCAGTTGTTGCGGCTTTAGCTGGTTTAATGTTGAAGATCAATTTTGTCGGATATTTAGGAATAGGGTTTACCGCTATTGCGCTTTATGTAGGTTATCAAAATCGGCCAAGGCTGCGCTACGCCACTAAAAAATTATATCCAGTGCTCATTAGTCTCCCGTTTTTTGTGTTTATGAACTTAAAAGATTTGTGGATATTAAATATTGGGCTTTTAATCTATGTGCTTGCGACAAATGTATTTCACAATATGATATTTGCAAGTAACCTATTGGATGAAAATGAAAAAGCATAAAATCTTAGTCTCATTAATAATTGCAGCTCTATTTATTGCAGGCTGTGCTCAAGTTACGAGCCTCAATCTTAGAAAACACCAGTTTGGAAGAATTCCGACTCAGATCGTTTGGATTCAAGTGGCTGGTCTAGCACCTGAACATTTAGTGTTATTGAAATATTCTTATCCGTCTCGAAATACCACCACCGCTTTTGAAAAATCATTGTGTATTGGTAATACTTGGGAGTACGACCTATATAATCTAAGACCGAGTGCCCATGCTGGGTTTCTTGGTCAATTAACAGGTAAAAAGAATATTAAAAATTCCTGTGATGATTACAAACTTCGGCCTATCTGGAGCTACCTAAATACACAGAACTATTCTGTTGGTATTTTTGAAGGAGAGACGGCAAAAAACGAGAGTTTACTAAATTCTAAATCCTGTGTGGATGAATCAGCAGACTTCTTAGATGGAACGATTTTTTGGAAAATGGCTAAGCCTGCTGGCGACAATACCTTTCACGCTAATGAAAATAAAAAGTACCGCAAAAACACTGTTTACTATGATAAGTCATGTGCGGGCAAAGAATGTTTTTCGACAATATCGAGAAATATTGAAGAGACTTTCAATTCATTTAGTAGAAGTTCTAAAAACTTTCTCTACATCGTTCGAAATTTTCAATTTGCAAAATATATAGCGAATAAAGATGTATTAAAGGCAAAAGCTGAGCTGAATGAAATCAACAACGTTCTTTCGTATTTCCAAAAACTATCAGAGAAAAATCCTGATATGTTAGTGCTCGTAAGTTCCGCTAAATCTGTCGCAGTAGACTTCCCAAGAAGTGGACCTGAGTGGCAAAAGTATGAAAAAAGAGGCAAGTACCTTGTGTCGAGACGTTCAAAATTACTCTCAACTTTATATGCTACAGGTGCAAGGGCCGAAAATTTTTGCGGTATTTATGATCAAAGCCAAATCCTAAGCCGTATCTTTAGTGGTGCTAAACAACAAGGCTTAGAATTTTCAATTATTAATCCATTCGATTAAATTACTGTATCGGATTTTGAACTTCTTCCTCTCGAATCTGATAAACGGTATTGCAATAGTCGCATCTGATTTCAACAGGATTTTGTTCTTCAAAAATATGCTTTCTATCATCCTCAGTTAATGTAAAGAGGTTTTCAACCATTCTCTCCCTAGAACAAGGGCAATGAAAATTCATTTCTTTTGATCCTAAGTATTGGCAGCCATTTTCTTTTGCCAATTCCTCAAGTTCAGGAAGCTCAATATCCTCATTTAAAATCTTGTTAAAAAAGTCAGCATTTCGCTCTTGTGCCTTTTCTAAAGTTAGAGGATCTAGCTCTTCAAATTTTTGGTCAACATTAGTCGGCGGCAGTAGGGTAAGCATCAGAGAGCTTTGTTTATCAGTAGACATAAGTATTTTTGATTGGGTTTGATAAGACTGCTCCATAACTTGATTAATGACTTGGTCTAAATCAAGGTTTTGAAATTCAAGTACCGACGTGTACGGTGACTTACCAATAATAGTCTTATGGAGGCGACATTTTCCGCTAAAGGTGCTTGGAAAATCGCTGAACTCCTCTGGAAGTAGAAGAGTACGCATCGTCCCTTCGGAAGACATTTCGACTTTAAATCGATAATAAGGCTCCTCTGAATCAATATAAAATCCGAGCGACTCTTGTGGTTTTAAAAAATTAACCATCTGCATTGAAGATAGAACGGTTCTATTGTAGAAATCTTTCGCGTGAGGTCCAATATTGTGAATTTTATCGATTTGAGCAATTAAAGGAGCTCCTTTAATTAAGCTGAAGCTGAAGCCGTTGATATTATTTAGAAAGTGGTATTGTCTGCATTTTTCCATGAGGGTTTTTCCGTTCTTTTTCTGTCCTTATTAGAGTATGCTCTTCTTACAACTTTTTTCATAACTTTTAAAGATGCTTAGATATATTCAATACCAAACCTCACAAGATTTTTTTGATCAGGCCTCACAATTTGTTGAACGGCCACTAGTTGTATGTCCGAATCCCTTTAAAGCAGATGAGGCGCGTTTACGTTTTGACTCAGTTGGTAAGGAAGTTGAATGTATTACGATCTCTAAATTTATGAAAGACCAGATAAAGTCTCTTTTGCCGGAAGAGACTATGGCGAATGCTAAAAATAAATCAGAGTTAATTCTTTTTTTAGGAGCCGTCTGGAAAAAACTTAAAACCAATCCTGATTATTTAGCATTCGTTAACGCGTTCAATATTTTCACAGAACTTCGAAGTTATAGTGTTGAAACTGCAGTCATCGAAGGCGCGTTGGAGTTTTACGACGAAGAGCTAGCTCAAATTGTTACTCTTTTTCAAAAACTAGTCACTGATATGGGGATTATTGATGAGCATGGTTCATATAATGTTTTAACTCAGAGACTTAGGGAGGGAGATCTCCCTGTAGATTATAATTTGCCGAAAGAAATAGTTCTCTATGGTTTCGAATTTTTGACTGCCTCTCAATTAGACCTACTCAAAATTCTCGCAACCCGAACAGACTTAAGTTTAATGCTTTATCAAAATGTTGTAGAGAATTCGACCGATCTTGATTGGGTGGGATGGCTTAAACCTGAAGAAACTATTCAAGTTGAAGCTCGCTATGAAATGCAAAAAACAAATAAATCCTTTGAGTTTTCTCCGGGCTATCTGGCTCATTCAATTCGAGACGAAAGTGATATTTACGTTTTGGGCACGAAGAAGTCTGAATTTCAAAATATTCAAGAACTGCCTTTTAATAGTCAGTATAAACAGAGTGTAGATATTTTTTCTCAAAGTTATCAAATGGTATGGGAATGGATTGGTGATTTCTCTGGCAAATTATCTGATTTAAGAGAAGAATTAAAAGACTTGGGTGAGATACTAGTAAAGAGAGAAGATTTTTTAGGTCTAAAAGTTTGTTTGCTAGTCATTAATAAAATTAATCAGTGGGAGGAATTGTCAGATTCAAATGATAAAATCTCGCAATTTGATCTCTCGATCATAAAAGATTCAACTGAATTGGATCTTCCAAGAATAAATAAGTTTAATCCCCGTGGAAATAAAGAAATAACTGCTCTTTCACAGATTGAGGGTATTAAAGACAAAAAAGTCTCCGTTATTATTTCAACCCAGTATCAGCGTCTAAGTTTTTCGGAGAGCATGTATACTGATAGTATTGAAAAATATCTTACCGCGATAGGCCCCATTCGAAGGGCAGAGTTTGAATACAATATCTATTTGTCTCGATTAATTGAGTTAAATCTTCTGAATGACTTGGACTTTTATATTGAGCAAGGTCTATTGAAGGCAGACAAGCAGTGGAAAAGAATTTTAGACCATTTTAAATTTGAAAGTGAAAATCTACCGCTTAAACTGGATCGCAAAACTATATATGTTCAGCATGATAAAAAATCATTTGAATTAAAACGGCTTTCATCCTCGAAACTTCAAATGTTTAGTGATTGTCCTCGAAAGTTTTACTACTCCTATATAGAGAAAATTTCTCCGGAAATAAAATTACAAGGAGAGGTTGATGCAGCTGAGAGAGGACAAATTCAACATGAGGTAATAGAGGTCTATTTAAAATCTTTTCCAACCTTTGATGAAAATAGTTTTCAGAAAACGATTGAGAAAGTCGTGGCAAAATACCTATCAGGAAAAGATGAAATGGACTTAGACGGCTTATACGTAGAAGTCAGGGCCTATACACTTTCAATTATTCAAATCCTTCTCACAATCAAAAATCAATACAGCGTTAAGTTTGAGTTTGAAAAAGAGTTTTTCTTAAAAACCGACATTGAGTTCACTGGGAGTATTGACTGTTTTGGAAGAGGAGCTAACGACCTTCAAATTCTTCTAGACTTTAAACGTAGTGGATATAGCTTTAGCACGATCACGGAAATTTTGGAATTTGGCAAAAATCAATTATGGTTTTACTTAAAAAGGTTAGTTGATTCTGGGCAGCTAGATTTAGATAAACCAATGATTTTTGGCTATGTAGATTTATCAGATGTTTCAAATTCATTATTATTTTCACCATCGCGAGAGTATCTAACAGAGTTTAAAGAAGTTTTTGGCCGATCCCGTTCTAGCAATATAGAAGATGTGAAAGCACATATGGACGCTTATAGCGAGTTTGAAGCTGAAAATATTGAGCGTTTGAAAGGTGAAAAAGAATTTAATCCAGTGCCGATAGATCATAAGGTGTGCAGTTTTTGCTTTTTAGCTACGACGTGCTCAAGGGGAGCTATTCATGGTTAGTCCTAACTCCGAACAAAAGCTTGCCATTGAACATTCTGGCGGAGTCCTATTAAGTGCCGGTGCGGGCTCAGGTAAAACCTTTGTTTTAGAAAACCATATCATACACCTGACTCAAAAATGGATTGATGAGTACCGGCCAGAGGTTTCTGTGGATGATTTCTCGTCCTATATCAAAAAGAAATTTAAAGCCGTTGTATTAATGACTTTTACTCGTAAAGCTGCGGGTGAATTGGAGTTGAGGATACAAAGAGCTTTTGAATCAAGAGCTGAAACTAGTGAACGTTGGAACCAAGCTTTTCTTGAAATAAATGCTTTGACTGTGGGGACGATTCATAGCTTTTGTTTGAAATTAATCTCTCAGGGCTTTTTTCCTAAAATTCCAGCCGGACAAAAAATTCTGAGTACCAGCGAAATTAATTTCGTCGTACAAAGGCTGTTTGATAATTGGTTAGCAGAGAACTCTGGGGATGAATTAGCAGAGCTTTTCTATAAAAATCATAAAAACTTGCTTCTCTCTCTTAAAACAATTCTGGGAGACCCTTCATTAAGACTTAGTTGGGATGAAGCCACTAGCAATGAATTATCATCAGCCAGGGTTGATGAAATAGTTCGGGAGTTGTTTGACGAGTATGATATTAGTAATTGTCATGAAGGGTTTCATTTAGGTGCACATGACGAGCATGCAAAAAAGACTTGGTATAAATTTTTGGAAGAATATCTATCGGTTAATGAGAAATTCTCACCAAGTACCGCAGGACTTTTAGAAGCCTATGATTTTTTCAAATCCAAAGATTTTAAAATTCCTGCCACTCCTCGAGGGAAGACCGTTTCTGAAGAGGTTATTTCGTACTGGTCACGGATAAAAGGTCTTAAGGATTTTTGTAAAGAAAACGGAGAGGATTTCTATAAATTCTTTGAGTTGAAAGAAGCAAGAGTCCTTCCCTGGTTTAATAAAATTAAAGAAATGGTCAGCCATATTGAAACAGAATATCAAAAGCAAGATGGCTTTACTTTTTCTGATCTTGAATATTACGTCCTGAAAGGACTACAGCACAAAGAAACTCGTGCTAGAGTGGCTGATCAATACAAGTATTTTATTGTCGATGAATTTCAAGACACTTCCTATATTCAGTATCAGATTTTAAAGTATTTAAGTGAGAATGATCATAATCGTCTTTTTTGTGTCGGTGATGTTAAGCAAGCTATTTACGGGTTTAGAGGGGGAGAGTTAGGAGTCTTTTTAGAATGTTCAAAAAACATAAGGCAAAACCTTTCTTTAAAAAATAATTATAGGTCCTCTGAAAGTGTTATTGAATTTAATAATGCTTTTTTTGAAAGTATGTTTCGAATGGGGCGTGGCTTTTCCGGCCGGGACCATCACGTGGTTCCTTTTGAATCTCAGGACGTTCCTGAAACGACGACATTAAAAGGTTCAATTAAACGAGTTGTTGCTTTGGCTCCAAATTCAGAAGAAAAACTATCTAATCTTGAACTGAACTATATTGAAGCCTCTGCAACAGCAGAGAAAATTAAAAGCCTTCCTGCTAATGAGGATGTTGTGGTCCTCTACAGCCGTTTAAAGCCAAGCAATATTTTGATCCGCAATTTAATGGGACAAAATATTGGGTTCAGTGCACAGGTGAAAGTTCCTTTTGGCGAAGACCCAGTCATTGGTTTGTTTTATGTTTTATTGGAAAGAGCATTAAATAGAGCAACCGAAACAAAAGATGAACTGGCTCTTTTTCTCATACAAGAATATCTGGGATTATTAGGTTGTGAGAACATTCTTTTAGATGGAAACCTTTTAGAGCGTTTTGACCTCAATAGAAAATATTATGGACTCAAAGAAGCGTTTGAGAAATTTCTAGGGGATTTATCTCTAGTAAATACAAATTATAATAACAATTTGGTTTATATTGCAGACCTTATAAACCTTGAAATTTCTATGGAGAGTATTTTTATTCGTTTAAGTAGCGAATCTTCGGAGGCGAACTCTGTTGAGTTTAAATACGGAGAAAATCCTGATCGTATTAAAATTATGACGGCCCATGCTTCTAAAGGGCTTGAATTTGATCATGTTATTTTGGGTGGTATTTATACAAACGATTCTAATATGCCTGATCAATCCTTAATAGGAAAGATACCTTCTAGCTTCAAATGGACTGAAACTATTCACGGGAAAAAACGTTATAAAACTCCGCATCTTTTACTAGAAGAACTACAAACGAAAAACAAAGAATTCTCTGAAACAAAGCGACTGTTTTATGTTGCTAATACTAGAGCAGTTAATAGTTTGAGTTGGATTGATATCGATTTTAACGATCGAAAGAGAGATCGCTCCCAATCAAGTTGTTGGCAGCAAGGAATAGAGGCGGTTCTATCTGAAGTAAATTATCCAGTCGAAATGGAACAAGTTGATTTAAATATACAAATAGATTTGTCTCTATTGAGAAATACGCCACCTATGTTTCACGAAAGTGGAGGTGGAGTTTTAGCAAAGAAAGAATCTAGTCACTCTATGCTGTTACCTGAACTTTCTGTTACTAAGCTCTCTCTGGTAGAAATTTGTCCAAGAAGATTTTATTTGAATAATATCTGTAAGATTTCTGAAGATGAACTTTTACTCTTGGAGAAGAATATAACCGTCGATTCACAAGAGGTTGAAGATGTTCATGAGTATGAGCATGTGCTTGCTTCATCAGCTGAAAGAGGAACCGCAATTCATGAGCTTATATCTCAACTAATTAAAGGGGATTATTTGCCTGAAGAGATAAAGCTTAAAGGTAGAGATCTGAAATCTGTTGAATGGGCCGTTGAAAAGGTGCAAGAATTGGGGGAAAACTTCGATCTGTACTCTGAGAAACAAATTAAGTTTGAAATATTTAATTATATGGTTTCAGGTATACCAGATCTTTTTTGTTTGGATAAAAATTCTGAGTCCGCACAAATTTGGGACTTTAAAACAGGTAGATACTCTGAAGATAAGCTTCCTCCTTACTGGTTCCAGCTATATAGCTATTCCCAAGGTTTATATCGACTGAATAAAGTTAAGACTGATAGTCCGATCAAACTTGTCTTGTGCTTTGTAGACGAACAAAGAATAGTTGAGAAGACTGTTTTAAGATCAGATGTTGAAAAGTACCTAGATATAAGTTTGGCAAAAACTCAGACACCATGGGTAACAGAAACTGACCAATGCGAGTATTGCCCCTATAAAACAATTTGTAAGCAATAGTATCTCCTTATTGCACCAGATACAAAAACTGTTAAAATTTAAGTAGTTAGTATTAAACAAGGATGTTTATGAAACGAATTTTATCACTTATTGGAATGATCGTTTTTTCCACGACGGGATTAGCAGCTGAAAGTAATGTTTATGATTTTTCTTGGTTAGATCAAGAAAAAGAAGTCTATGTTCTTCAAAATAGGAAATTTAGAAAGAAGGGAACTCTCTATCTGGGAGGGACTTACGGGCGTTCTGTTTCGGGAGCTTTTGTTGATAGCTCAGAATATAATTTGATTGCGGGGTTCTTCTTCTCAGAAGATTGGGGAATTGAATTAAGTTATACCGGTGCTCAAGGTAGTAAAAACAAAACTTACGATGCTGTTTCTGCGCAGGGATCAGTTGCGTTCTTCAGGCAGATTGAGACCGCAACTTCAGCAATGTTAATGTGGTCACCATTCTATTCGAAGATAAATACGTTTAATAAAATTTTCTACTACGATTGGATGTTTGGACTTGGATTTGCAAATGTCTCAACAAGCGATAACAGAAAAGAATTTTCTGGAGGGTCAGATTCAAATCAATTGGTTGAGGAAGACTTATCGGGTGTTGCTTGGATGACGGCCCTAAGGTTTTATATCACTCAGCATTGGAGTGCTAGGATCGATTTTAAGGGGACGCATGTTAATGCAGACTCCGCAATTACTGGTGAAACAGATACTGAAAAGCGTTGGAATAATTATTATAACTTTAATGTTGGAATTAATTACGCTTTCTAGTTAGGAGGAGAACAGGATGTTCCCAAAGAAGATTATTTTTACATTAGGACTGATTCCCTCTCTTGCGTTAGCAGGTTGGGGACAGGCAGATAAAGTTTTCAACTCTAATTCACGCAATAAAGTTCGTGATTTGGTCATTGAACTCGTTGATGGTGGATACTACTACAGTGCCATGCCTTTGATGAAAGAGTATCTGGCCAGCCAGCGCTCTTCGCTTGATCTTTCGATGGAGAAAGCTCTTTCAAAAATTATTGCGACGGTTGGTATTAAACAGTTTGAAACACTTCCAGATCGTTATTTAAACCTATCGAATTCTCATAATATAAAATATATTAGTGCCAAAAAATTAATGCGTGAGCAGAAAAATGGTGAGGCGATACGTCTGCTCAAAAGTATCAGTCGAAATCATCCTATTTTTCCGTATGCACAGAATATGTTAGCAACACTTTACTCTGCTGAAAAAAATTATGCTTCAGCGAGTGTAGCCTTCAACGATTGTGTAAGTGTTTCCAATGCAAGGATAAATAACAACAGTAGTGAACGCCTTAAACTTAATAGGGACTATTGTTTGGCAGGACTTGCACGTAATAAATTTGGTGAAGGAAGTTATAACGAAAGTGATCTTTTGTACTTGGATCTACCAAAGTCTTCTCCGGTGTGGCCGGAACTTCTTTTTGAGGAAGCGTGGAATAGTTACTACCAAGGAAACTATAATAGATCTTTAGGGAAACTTGTAACTTATAAAGCACCTGTATTTGATCATATTTTCAACCCGGAAATTGATGTACTGAATGCACTGACATATTTAAAATTATGTTTATATCAGGATGCCAAACAAATCTCAGATAAGTTCTATGATCAATATTATAGAGATGCCAAAGACCTACGAAACTACCTCTTAAGGTATAAGTCTAACTATGAGTACTATTACGATCTTGTGTCGAAATACGAACAAACAAAATATGCACCTACAGATTTAATGAAAACTCTTTTTAAGAGTGTATCTAGAGAGCAAGTTTACTTAGATATAAAATCTCAAATCAAAGGTGCAGTTATTGAGTATCGAAAGATCAAGAGACAAAGAGATGATAGGTTTAAGAGATTTGTCATTCAAAATTTGCAAGAGGCAATCGAGTCACACAAAAAGATCTTAGGTTCTTTTATAAGGTCTAAGCTGGTTTCGCATTATGCTGAGCTTTATCGTGCCTTTGAAGGAATGAGTTATATAAAACTTGAGGTTCTTGCCCAGAAAAAAGCACTCCTTTATTCGTTCGATAAAAAAGAGAGGAGTAGAGGGGATATCAAGTACATTCAAAGAAATGAAAAACAATATTTTTGGAACTTTAACGGTGAGTTTTGGGCCGATGAGCTAGGAGACTATGTCTTCGCTCTAAAATCTGAGTGTTAATGATGAAAAAACTGATTATTGCGATATTTATCATTTTTATATGTTTCAGCTCTTTGGCAGACGATGTTGAAAAGAGACGAAACCAAATTATCTCTATTATTAATGAGGAACTTAGCGAAGTTGAAAGACTGAATAAACAGACGGGAGAGAGAAACCCTGATCTTCTACTTCGAATGGCAGAATTGAATTTAGAGAAAGCGAAACTATACAGAGATAAAGAGAATAAAGACTTTTTAGATATTCCGGCGAACAAAAGAAGAAAAATTAGCCAAAAAAGTTTTTTCTCAAAGTCATCTAGGTATTTCTCAGAAGCTAATCGTATCGCTCTTAAAATAGCTAAAAGATTTAAATCCTATAATCGACTTGGAGAGGCTTATTATATTTTAGGTTTTAATGCTAAAGAGGCCAATAACAGTCGAGCGGCAAGCAAATACCTTAGCCTGGCCACAAGATCCTCTCGTGATCCTAAAACGAAAACGAAAACACAAATATCATTAGCAGAGGTCTATTATAATGAGAAAGAATACGCTAAAGCGATTCCTCTTTATGAAGATGCCCTTCGTAAGGTTGATGATAGATGGTGGACTAAAGACTCTTTTAACCTCGCGTGGTGCTATTTTCGAGTCAACTCATACTCGAAAGCAATCTCTACCATGGAGAGTATTCATCAAAAGTCTAAAAGCTCAAAATATATTGATATGCGCTCTCAAGTTGAACGAGATATTGGTCTTTTCTATGCCACGGCCAATCGAATTGATGAAGGAGTTCGTTTTTATAAAAACTTAGGTATTAATTTTACCAGTCAATTATTAACGATAGCAATTAGCTTGAAAGAGCAGGGAAAATATACTTTTGCTCAAAAAGTGTTGGACCAAGCTGAAAAATACGAGAAAAGTGAAGATAAGCTAATTCTCATTTATATTGAAAAATTGGTGCTATTTGAAAAATATGCCAAGTTTGATGAACATCTTTTTGTCTCTAAAAAACTTTATCCGTTGGCCGTTAAAGGAAAGTTGAGCTCAGATCAAATATCTCAGTATACCTTCCAGATGGCGAAGGTTTCCGCAATACTTCAAAGACAAGTGGTGGGTAAAACTTATAGAAGGGTCGTTAAGGTAAGAAATAAAAAAGCAGACCAAGCTTTGGAATACTTCGGAATGCTGGCCGTATTAGATAAATCCAAATCAGATGAGTATCGATACTTACAAGCGGAAACAGCATTTGCTTTATATCGCTACAATAGAGCATATGAACATTATAAAGACACTTACGAGTACACGAGTAAAAATAGAGTAAGTTCTCCATTTAGACTTAAGTCATTGGATGCCATGATTTTAACCCTAGGAAAATTTAAAACTCCATCAGTTAAAGAAAATATTTATGTTTTTGAAGAATATTTAAAAATTTACCCCAGAGGAAAGAAATCCAAAGACGCCTATGTAAGGCTCTTCAATAATTATAAGGCTAAAAAGGACTATAAAAGTGCAAGTTTAGTTCTAGACCGCTTTGTTAAAAACTATCCGAATGATCCCGTTCAAGAAGGGATGATTGCAGATCTTATGGAAGTAAGTCGTCAAGAAAAAGACTATACCACTATTCGAGCTTGGATTAACGATATTGAAACTGGAAAGTATAAGGTTAGTGCAAACTACAGAAAAAAATTACAAGAATTGTTGACCGCGATCCAAATCGATGACGTTCAAGGTCAGCTAGCTAAAGGTGATAAAAAGTCAGCTTTGGTGGGGTATTTAAAGATTTTAGATGACCCATACGCCACGAAAAAAAGTAAAGTGAATGCAAAGTATAATTTAGCTGCTCTATATTTTGAACTTGGTGATACTGATGCCACAGCAAAGTGGGCGAAGTCGGCATTACTTGAGATGGACTCAAAAGATGTTTATAAATTTTCTACTTCTTTTGTAACTATGGCGAATTTCCTTTTCAGTTCTTTAGAGTTCAAGAAGTCGTCAGAGCTTTCGGAAACTTTGGTAGTAAAACTATGTGGCCGTAAAACTAGAAGGAAAAATACAGCTTTTAAAAACGCTGCTTTTATTTATCTTGCAGATGGACATGTAAAAGAAACTGAAAATTTGGTTCGGTTAGGGCAAAAATGTAAGGTCCCTAGTTCTTATTTGGCTGAGGTTGAGTATGAAATTATGCGTGAATATTTTCAACAGAGAAACTGGAACCGCTATGAATATTATGTATTAAAACTAAAAGATGCCAATGGGGTATACAATAAAATTATTGATGATCTATTAAACCTTATTGCTGTACACGCTAGATTTAATAACACAGATAAAGTTAAACAATTTAATAGTATTCTATGGAATTCATATTATCGCGCAAAAAAATCTAATGATACGAACTCAATGCGTGGACTGGACTATTTTGCGAGTTTAAAGATTAAAAATATGGAAATTACCTACAATCAATTACGGTTGATTAAATTTGAGTTTCCACCAGAAAAATTTGCTAACCTTCAGAAACAAAAACTTAGTCTTTTAACAAAGTTGACTGAGCAAGCAAACGAAGTACAAGCTGTAGGATCTGGAGTTGGTATCGTAAACTCATTTAAACTACTTTATGAAGCCTACTCAGAGGTAGCGAACGAGGTGTATGAGTTCACCCCTACGGGAAAATCTCCTGAATATATTAAAGCATTTAAAGCAGATTTTAACCAAGTAGGTAAGCAGCTTGAAGGAGCGGCGAAGTCATACCAAGCAGAGGCTAAAAAGGCGATTGCGAATAATTCAATACTTAATAAAAATAATTTTTTCTTTCAAGATGGAAAGTTTCCTGTGGAGTTTCATGGTGAAGATGCAGCAGTACTTATGGATAGGGGAGGTAAATAATGATTACTAGATTACTTCCCATTCTTATTTTAGTTGGCTGTGCCACATCTCAACCTAAAAAAGGTTATGATATTGGCGATATCAAAAATGACGATTTTAAAAAAATTGAAAAGGTTTCATATTCAAGTGCTGACGATCGTTTTAAGCAAGTAGAAAGTGATCTTACTGACGCCTTAAATGAAGAAAGTATCCAAAGGGTATTTACCTATGGGGGCTCTGTAGAAGTAAAAGGTGTCTTGGGTGAGATTGGTAAACTCTGTTATGAAAATAAATTCAAGGAAGCTTTTAATCTCGTAAAAATCAATAATAAGGCTTACAACGATAACCCAATATTTTGGACTCAAGTTGGAACTTGTTATCTTTTAGAAGGTAACAGTAGAAAGGCATTATTGTTTTATAATAGAGCGCTCGGAATTAAAGGTGACTATGCACCTGCACTGAATAATTTAGGGGTGATGTATATGAGAGAAAATGATTTTTCTCGAGCTTTAGTCGCCTTTGAGAGAGCTAGAAAAAATACGGCATTTGGTAGAACGCCAAGGTTCAATCTCGCTAACTTATATTTAAGCTTTGGGCTGTATCAGCAAGCAGAAAGTCACTTGTTAACTCTAAGCCAAGTTTCAAAAAAAGATGTTGATGTACTTAACATGCTAGGAACTTCCTATCTGATGCAAGGAAAAGCAGACTTAGCTATTAAGAATTTTGAAAATATCGATAGTGATTTTTTAGAGAATCCAAAATTTGGGATCAATTACGCTTTAGCTCTTTATATGGGAGGGCGTCCTGATAGGGCCCGTGATGTTTTGGACGATGTTAAACAAAAAGATTTGAGACAATGGAAAGACTACTATAAATCGGTATCCAAATTTATTGGAGGAAAGAAATGAAGATTTTTCTGACACTAGCCTTGTTGGTCGGGTTGAATAATTTGGCTTTCGCTAAAAAGAAGAGAGTTAATTATAAGTACAAAAAATATGAAAGATTTGATTTTGATGCTCTTGATGTCGAGGGCGAAAGAAGCTCTCCAGGGGATTTATCAATCGAGACAAGATTTAAGTCAAAGTTTAAAAATAAAATTCCAGAGCGAAAGAATTTCGATCGCCAAATGAAAAAAGCAGTAGATTCGATCTTATAAAGGAAATAAAGTGAACGTAACCACTCAATCTGAAAACAAATTATTTCAACTTATTCCATCCAAGCCTGGGTCGGCTAGGTCAACCACTGTATTGACTATAGGAAGGTATCTTGTTGGTAGGGCCGAAAGTTGTGATGTTATTATACCATCCAATATAGTTTCTTCTGTTCATGCAGTACTTGAAGTGACACCTTCCAGTGTCAAAATTTATGATATGAACTCCAGGAATGGTACTTATGTAAATGGCCAAAAGGCAATTGCAAGCGAGTTACATTTAGGTGATACATTGTCTTTTGGTAATATAGAATTTACTTTAAGAATGTATACGGCGACACCTGAGTTACCACCAGTACTGAACACTCTAGATCCTATTAAGGGCGAGGCCAGTGTAGTAAAAAAAGAACTTCCAAAAGTCTCACCGGTAGCACTTCCTCCAGATAATTTGGACTTTGATAAAGGTGACGATATTCCTTATATCGTTTATCCATTATCGAAAGATCCTAATTCAGATTTTTCAGAATATATTTTCGAAGATCAAGATGAGTTGTATCCAATTTTTAAATATGAACATAATAAACAATCGCTTGAAGTAATCATTCTTCATAAAGATAAGGTTTATTCTGTTGATTATTTAGATGCTAAGGATGCTACTTATCAAATCGCAGGTGCAAAGAAAGGAAATAAACAGATTGAATTTCCTTATCTTGCTAAAGAAGAGCGTGTTGACTTTATTGAAGTTCATAAAGGCAATTACCTTGTTAATAAACTACATAATTATGAGCTTCTACACTTAGCCGATAACGAGGTAACACATGAGAAGTCCGATAAAGTTAATCTACAAGACAATGATATTGTAAAACTAGTAAATGGTGATTTAGAAATTTATGTAAGAAAGGTTTCGGCTCCTCCAAAAGTAAAGACGCCACCTTTTTTTAGAAGAGATAAAGACCTTAGAAATTACCTTGTCTTAATGTTATTGATTGTCATTATTCCTGTTGTGCTTTTAAACGTACTAGAAGTTGAAGATAAGGTAAAAGATGAAAAAGATCCTGAGCGTATTGCGACGATTCTTTATCAACAAAAATTGACTATCAATACGACAAAAAATCCGGAAAAAACGGAGAAAAAAGAAGTCCGTAAACAGACGACTAATAAACCGAAAACGACTAAAAATAAAGAAAGTAAAACGGATCCAAATCGCAAGAATAGCGAAACGAAAAATGATAATAAGATTGTCGGTGAGAAGAAACCTTCCAAAAGGCCAAGTAAAAGGCCAAATAAAGCAGCAAAGGGTCCTAAAAGACCTAAGAAACGTGGAAGACCTAGTAAGCAGCTAGTAAAAGAAGCTGCTAAGGTAAATAAATTTAATAATACTGCTGCCAATAAAAGAAGGGCTAACCTTCCAAGTAAAAACACTGGAAAGGTTGATGTCTACAAGTCATTTGATTTCAAGAGTTCTATTAACACGCTAATGGCGAAAGGTGGAACCCTTAAAGGTGCAAAAACCGCTAACACGGGAGCAGCTAGCTTATCAAACTCAGCAGTTACGGGAACTGATGGGCAGGGAGGTACACTGCAAACAGCAACTGTCAGCGGAGATAGTGGAAGTCTAAATACTAACACCAATACAGGTTCGAATATTGGTACTCAGGGATTTTCAACGAAGACAGGAACCTATACAGCAGGTATTCCATCTGAAACAGTCGTTCTTGGTTCAATGGATCCAGATGTAATCAGAAGAATACTTAGACAAAATATTCCAAGATTTAGAAGTTGTTATCAGCGCGAACTAGATCGAAATGCTAACAAAGATGTTTCAGGAATGATTAGACTGGTATTTAGTATAGGTGCTTCAGGAAACGTTACTAGTGCCGGAGTCGATGGAAATAGTAAGCTCCCTGTGAGTGTTAAAAAATGTGTCGTAAGTGTCTTACGAGGAATTGATTTTCCTAGACCACTTGGAGGGGGAACTGTTGATGTTAAGCAACCGTTTAATTTCTATCCTAAGCGTTTGTAGTATAGCTGTTAGTTGCAGCTCTCACAAAAACAAATCTGTTGTACCTAAGGTCGCAATGGATACTGATTGCAAAGAAACGAATGTTCTGCAAATAGAAAAACACCTTGTGATTGCTGCTAAAAACCAGAAACAGAAAAATTTGGTGAGCTGTTTTAAGAATTATTTAAAATTTGAAAAGAATAAACAGCAAAAATTAATGACCTGTAGCCAGATTAATATCAAACGTAGTGGCCGAGTAAGTTTTGTAAAAACTATTAGCACTGACAACCGTAAAATTCCTAAGGATTTTAAATGGTGTATGGAGCAAGAGTTTTGGAGAATGGACTTTGCCGGCCTTCAATTAGATAGGGATTATCAAATCATGTTCCCTTTAAATTTTAGTTCTATTCAATAATTTTTAAATATTTCATCTAGAAAGCCGTAGAAGTATCCAAAATATTTAGAAATCTTACTTTTGAAAAGGTGAGTGGGTCAAAATGCACTTTTGACCTAAATTTTCTGAAGTGTTATCTATATAGCTTGGGGAGAATAAAGGACAATTGATTTTATGAAAAAACTTATTGTTTTTTATTCATTTGTGATCATGGTTATGATCGCTGTAAAGTTTTACCTTCAGGCTTATTGATCTTCACCAAGAACAACGAACTTGTATTCTTTAAAACCTGCAGCGGCACAAGTGTACATGATCTTTTTGACAAAAGAATACTTTAACGATTTATCAATAATTAGATTTGCGATACCAGTAAATTTCTTCTGATTATCTTCATTCTCAATTCCAGCAGCAGAGTTAACTTGTTTTGCTAGGACTTTAATTTCTTCTTTCTTTTTCACAAGTTGGTTATAGAGAGGAACAATCATTCTACCACCCTCACCATAAATTTTTGGAGGTGGGTTCTCATTGTCTAGAATTGTCTCATCATCCACATAGATCTTATCTTTCGAAACTTGAATCATGATACCAGCATTACTCATGGACTCAGACTTTGAGTCGGGTAGGGTAATTCCCTTCGGCACATTCAATACAACGCCAGAGGAGTTATACGATTTTAAGAGAAAAACAAGTAGGATTACCAAGATATCCAATAGCGATGTGATATCGATATTCGTTGGTGATCTTCTTTCTCTCTTTTTATTTCTAATTGATCTATTTCTTGCCATAAATTAACTCATTAAGTTTCCAAAGACGATCTTGTTGAAAAGCTCTTTAACTCTCTGGTCAAGTCCATCTTTATCTGTGCGCATGATTACATCATCTGTGTTTTTAAGCATTCTAATTGAATCCATGATGTTGATGATCTCTTGATATTCAATATCAACTCTTGGCTCCAGAATAACTTGTTGCTCTTTTACATTTACTTTCTTTATTCTTACTAACTGAGCATGCAATGTCTCTAGGTCGTAACCAGCATCGCTTTTAGGAACAAACTGATTGATCCTGCCTCTCTCCGTGGTTATTCTAAACCCTTTTCCTAGAACTTCTACGGTTAAACCAAGAGGTTTCTCTTTGGATGGAGGAGGGTTTGCAGCTGAAAGAATAGGGATGTCAGAGCCAATTTCGTAAATTTTTAGAAACTGGGAAGACATCAAAAGAAAGAAGAGGAATATGAAAACTGAATCTAATATTGGAATTAGATTCAGTTGTTCTCTATCTCTTTTCGGTTTTCTTCTTGTCGGTTGTTTGTAAGCCATTTGCTTATAATCCTATTCTTCAGATTTTTCTTTAGTTCCAAGTAGGTCAAGAAGCTTTACGCTAAATTCATCAATCTCATTAATGATTTTGTCTGCTTTACTAGTTAAAAATGCATGGACAACCATGATTGAAATCGCAGTTAGTAGACCTAAAAAGGTAGTATTCATTGCAGTAGAGATACCCTTTGAAAGGAACTCAGCTTTTTGAGAAGCATCGATACTATCTAGCGCTCCAAATGAAGCCATAAGACCTTGGATCGTACCAAGTAGTCCAAATAGAGTTAAGATATTTGCGATTAGTTGAAGATAACCTAATCTTCTTTCAACTTTAGGAACAACTTCAAGAGCTGTGGCATCAAGAGCATTTTGAATTTGCTCCGTTCCTTGGTTAGCTCTCTTTAATCCGTTCTTTAAAACTTTTGGTAGAGCAGCAGTCGTTCCAGAACAAACTCTGATTGCACCCTGAATGTCGTTAGATAAAACATATCTTTGGATCTCATTCATAAATGAGGCACCATCAACATCAAATCCTTTTGAGAGTCTTCTAAATCTTTCAAGTGCAATGGCAACACCGATACCCCATACTGCCAAAATAACTCCCATAAAAACTCCACCACTTTGGATAAAACCAGCAACTTGGTCGATGATCGTGATTTCGTTACCTTCCATGTAAACTCCTCATTAAGATTTGGTATATAATTACATTGTAAGCTATTATTATTTCAAACAACACAGTTAATTATTGCCTACTTATGAATAGGAGAGAACTTGAGACAGGTACTTCGTTATATTTTTCCCTACCTTCCTTTTACTGAATTTCTATTTGCTTTTAGTTGTTTTACAGCATTGATGTTTCCTGAAATTTTTGTGCAATTTGATCCCTATTTTTTGGAAGATATCGGCTTTCTTTTATGTGGTGAATTTATTTTTTGTCACTCGGGAGTTTTCCTCGGAGTTCTACTTGGACCAGGCCGTAAGTCATTTTCTCAGGGGCTTCGAATAGGAATTATCATCTTTCTATTGCTCCTTTATACGGCGTTTGTTTTGTCTATTAGTGTGGGCTTAATCATTCCTTATCTGGTTTTGACTGGTTCGAGAATTGTGGGAAGTTTTACAGATTCAGATGAAGTAAGGGCCAATGAATTTTTAAAAACTGTGCTTAGAACATTTTTCTATTTGGCCACGGCCATTTTTGCATTGATGATTGGAAGCTTTGGTATCTCTCCTGAAGTATCAGGTGTGGTTGTTCGCTCCACAGGAGGAGACGTGACTTCACTACAGTTTTTAAGCTGGGGATTTTATTTTTATTTCATAAATGGAGT
>JAYZFM010000021.1:0-22001 GCA_036336775.1 Bdellovibrionota bacterium
ATATGATATTTCGAAGTAGGAATAATAAATTCATCTCTAAAAGAAGCAAACCTCTCATATAAAAGTGGAGAGAAATAGAGTTTCCCATTTAAAAAGTTATATTGTTTTTCAATTAGTGAATCAGTCAGTTTCCCGAAGCTAAAGCGCAAATACTGGGCTTTTTCAGAAGAAACAACAGAGTCATTAAAAAGTTTTTTGATTCTTTCGGCAGCTGCTTTAAAATCGTCACTAGATAAATCGGGATCACGACCGAGAGAAAAGTTATAGTCAATTGTTGTTTCAAACAAATGCTCAACTCGCTTATGCATAAACTCATAGTCTTTCAAAAGATTTGAAATTTTTGTTTTGTCATAATCGTAGACATTCATAATGACAAAAGATTTAGTCTCTGGACGCCCAAGCTTATCAAGAAAAACCTGTTTGTTTTTTTCTAAAATTTGGAGATAGCGATCATCCATAATTCTTGAAGGATCGACGACCATATTCACTTCTATTTCACATTCCGAGTAATACTTATGCAAGACGGCCACAATCGCTTCACTATTTTCAATGTTTAAATAGGTCGTTTGGAATGAAAGTCGTTTAAACTCATTTAGAATTTCTACGACTCCAGGATCACTTAAAACTGCAACCGTGTTTTTCGCCACAAGAAAATCCGTCGGACCGACAAAAGCGATGAATGGTTTGTAATTGGATTGAGATGCCGTATCTAGAAATTCATACAGATCTTCTACTTCTTTTTCTCCGATTATCTTTTCTTGATCTTTATTTACATGACACCCACGACAGGCAAACGTACAGCCCGTTAAAAACTCGAAATTTAAGTTTAAAACAAAATTATTGGCGTCTTTTAATTTTCCTGATGCGAGATAATTATCCACTTATTCCTCTAAAAGACTTTGAGCCTCTTTAGCGGCATTATCAAGAAGTTCAAGGTTTATATCACCATTAACATGGGCCATAAAAGTATGAAATACTAAGTTTTCCTCTGAAGAATAATAACTGTAGAAGTTTTTTCCACGAAACATATATTCTTCAAATTGAAATTTAAAATATTTCAGCTCATGCCTATTGGGTACACTTAAAAAGGTTTCGTAAAAGTATGGTAGCGAGAACATATTGACAATATTAGCGCCAACATATTGTTGATCTTCAATTACCGGGACATTATTTTTCATGTCTAGTTTTTCTTCCAGTTCAGGAATAGCAGTTTGAGCAAAAAGGATTGAGCTTTCTATAAACTCTTCCCAGCGACTAACCAAATCTTTATTATTTGAGATAAACTTCGCCGTTTCTTCTGCATCAAAGCAAGGATTCTGAATCATCTCATTTGTAGAAATACCGCGATTTTCTAAAAGAATATGAGCAATATTAAGCCTCAAGGAATCACAAACAATGATATTTCTTGTTTCCATATAGATCTTTAGAAGTTCTTCTTTCTGTTCAAAACTAGAACCAGTGAAGTTGATTTCTGCTGGTAAATCTAAATTTGAGAGATAGGTAAGAAAAACCACACCTTTGAGGTCTGAATCATTATAGTTAATTAGGTACACCAAGTTTTTATTAGTAAAAAATTCTTTAATTTGTTCCACACTTAAAGGAACTTTTACATTTCTAAATTCTTTTTGTTCGACTTCACTCATACATCTACCCTTTATAACTCTGGTAAGTTTTCATACGCTTTATTTAATTTAATTTTAAACTCATTTAGATTTTCTAATTGATACCTAATAACAGACTTGCTCAATGGACACTCATCCTCGCCTTCTACAAACAGGGACTCTTCACAGTTTCCACCACAAATATCAAAAAACTCGCATTTCAAGCAAACTTCGTTTACCTTTTTTGATTCCCTCCATGCAATTTCGGGAATGGCCTTATCTACAAAAGAGTCCCAATCAATCGATAACTCCCTCGCATGACTTAGAGGTTTGTAATATGTTCGATCTGGGCAAAGCCCTACTGTTCCATTGGGATTCATCGTAAAAGTTCTATTATTGCAGCAATCACATTTACAGCGATACAATTTATTTTCAATCAGACTTTTAGTGAATAAATCAATTTGGGGAAGTGACCAGGTCGTCTCATTTTCAATATAGTAGTCTACTATCTCTTTAAGAAAATTCGCCCAAGATATATTGCTAACCTTCAAGTCTCTTGTCTTTTCGTCGAAAATTGTAAGAAGCTCAAAATCAATAGATTTTACTCCTTCAAATTTTTTAACTAGCTCAACCGGATTTAATTCCAGCAAATGCCTCTGGACTGTTATGCTGATCGCGATTTTCACTCCACCATCAATTAATTTCTTTAAATTATTAAAGAATCGTTCCTCGGATGAACCAAATTTTGAGTTATTGAAGCGAATTTTATGGTCCCAAGAAATCCCCATCTCGCCTTCATATTCATCATGAATGAACTTGATAAATTTCTCGTCGATATTAATTAATAAATTGGTCTGCGGAACGATAAATATATCCGTTTGATCAAAGATATCTCGGATCATATCATTAACTTTTTTCAAGTAATCGAGAGGGGCCAAAAAAGTTTCCCCTCCATGAATATAGAAAACTGCTTTTTGAGGATTCACATTTTCTCTTATTCCGGTTAAATACATTTTCACATCTTCAAGATCAGCTAGTTTAAAGGGGTCTCTATTTCCATTGGTAAAACAATGGTCACAATTTAAATTACAACTTTGAACTAACCTTACATAAATAACGTTGAACTCTCGACTGAATACCATCAACAGACCTCAAACTGTGCGAGTGCAGCTAGGTTATTTTGACGTTTTAACTCATATAGGTATGAAAGGAACAAATCATTTGTTTTAAGGCTACTGCTTCCAGCAAAAAAGAAAGAGCCAAAACCAGATTGAATATCGACTTCCAGGATTTCACTATATTTTTCCTGAAAAGCCAATTTTAATAGTTTCGAACTAAGATCATCGCTAGTCTGATCAACTAAAGGCATTTGATGAATAATATTCTTATGCCTCATAAAGAGAATAAAATCATCCGCCTTGTAGCAATCTAGAATATGCTTGGAATTATCAGATTTAATTCCTTCGTCCAAAAGCCATAGATACTGTGGATTGGCTTGAATTAAATTGACCACATCACTTATTTCATATTGTCCATTAACAATGATCTCATTTTGTTCTAGATCGATCTGAATATAATCGTAAATTCCTTTTACAATATCAGCTTTAAGGATTTCAATTTCCTCAACAACCAACTTCCAACAAATCGTTTTGAGTTTATTTTGAAAAGCGCTTTTGATGGTTTCGTGTTCACCGACAAAATAGCTACTAAAAAGATACTCATAACTTAACGAGGAAGGATTTACAGATTGAAGGAAGTCCGATTTCTCTACTTGACTCCAGTATTGAGAAAATTCAGCTCTATCCACTATCTTTATCTGATCCAAATATTCGCGAACACTTTTGTGAATACTCCCAACTTTTAAAAGAGACTTCACTTTCAAATCTTGAATATGAAATTCGTAGAGTCGATAAGCTGAATCTTCATCCACTCTGCTGAATAAAGATTTCCAAAAACTGCATTGAAGTTTTATATAGTCATGTGCTTCCAAGTAAATAGTATATCGACTCTGCTGCCCGCTTTTAAATAAATGCTTCCACAAAAGTTCTGGATCACCTTCAAAATTTTCATTTAGCAAACTTTCTAGACTAGAAGCTTTTTTAACAATATCCGGCTTAAATCCCATGACCTCATATAATAAAGGGTCAGTTATACACTGAGAGCTTGCAATTAAGCTGTCGTGTTGACTATTAAATCTAAAGTCGAAATCTAAATAGGTTTTGTTAAAGAGGTGAAACAACTAACCTATCTCCTTCCTCTAGAACCGTGGCAAGATGAGTGGCAAGCACTGTGGCAAGCAGTTACATTCACCGTTACAGATGAGGCATAGTGATTCACAATAACTTGCCTAATTTTAGCTATTAAATCGTCGACTGCAGAGTCAGCGTTTATAATACCCGGCCCAAGAGCGGAAACAGGATCGGCTGGCGCGGTTGCATTGGCGACTGTGGTTTTAAAGGTGTTAGCGTCCATTGCATATAAAGAACTAAGAGCCGTTATTTCGTTAACCCAAATATTTGATACTAAATCTGGTAAAGCAGCGCCTGTACCAGGGACAGATCGCTTCATTCTTACATTCATTGTACACCTTCTAACCGCAGTTAAACGTTGCCCATAGGATAAGAATAAATCAGCTAAACTTGAGCCTGAAAAGTACTCAGAACGACTTCTAACTGAGGATTGCTCCGTCGGATCTGCAATATTGCTAAGTGATTTCGGCGTCACACTCAGACTTGCCGTAGAAACAACAGGAGTATTTCCTTGGAGGCTAGCATATGCTCCAGTCAAATCACTATCCTCTCTAGTGATGTCAGCGGTTGTCGCATTAATTACGTCCGTGATGAACTTTGCTATCTTTGCGTTCTTATCAACATTACTTCCACTTGGCATTTCAAACTCCTAAAAAGCAAGGTAACTTAAAGACATTTGCCACTGCAAAATAAGCCTTTCCCATACATGTGGAGAGCTTATCGCATGTCAAACAATCTTCAATTATTGGTTTATTTATTTTTTCTATATGATTTAATACTTTTAAAAAACTATCAAAATTAATACGATCCAATTGAAATAAGTCGTCTTCAACATAGGCATATTCATCAAATGGAATTATAGGAGCAATATACGCACTGTCCCCTTTGAAAATAAAAGAAGGCTTTCGAAGCAATGTCCTATCATTAAATCGATCTTCTTCAGTATTATACATTTGAGCAAGTGTTTTCATCGATTTCAAACTCTCAAGTAGCTTTTCACTTTTAAGTTTTTTGCTGATTCTACTATTATATAAAAAAGTAAAATTAATCTCTAAGATGCCATCATCTGAGAGAGCTTCAACAAACTCTTTGATCTTTACATACTCTTCCTGACTAATATTGCGACCTAAGTTGAGTGCGAGATTAAAGACGATCTTATCCCCCATCAAAGCTCTGAGTTTTTCAATATTTGCTTTTACTTCGCAGAAATATGATTCCAAAAAGAGTTTTTCATTTATCAAATTAATTTGCAGTTCAACTTGCTCAACACTCGACGAACTTATCAGTACATTGAAATAGTCAAACTCGAGTTCTCCCTCGAGAGTAGAAGCTATTCCTAGATAACGAAATTTCGAGATAATGCTCTTCACTGCATCCTTTTCTAATAGCTCTAAATTGGCTTTATTTTCAAAAAAGTCAGTAGGAAGAAGATAACAAGTTTCTAACTGATAATCCTTTTCAATTAGCTCTTCAGCAAGCCTATCGATAGCCTCATAGTTATCGAGTTGATTTCCTGAACGGTTATAAAAGCAGTTCTCACAATTTTTAAAGCAGTCGTTCAAATTAAAAAGACGGAACTCTGCCACATAATAAGGGTTTCCATATTTATTATGCATTTCCGTGTAGATTGACATCTATTCTTGCCCTTGAAATCCATTCAAAAATTTACTGTAAAGAGATAAATCTTTTTGTTCATTTAAAAGCATCATTAACGACTTTGGAGCAGCACAAATATCGTCTTCCCAACCTAGCTGATGACAATCTCCATTACAAAGATCATACACAGGACAGGTTGCACATACCGGATTACGAATGGCTTCAGTCTGAATATTACAAAGTCTGCCCTCACTGAACATCAACTCACTAATATCTTGATCAATATGCCCAAAAGTATTTTCAACGGCACTATTTGGACAGCCACCGACCCGTCCATCAGCGTTTATGGTTAAGACTTTCTGCTCACACTGACGGCAACGGCAGCCGCTATAGGTTTGATAAACCATGCTCGATAGAATGGAGTCAAAAAACATATTATCAATATACTGATAAGTTTTATTAGAAACTGATTGATCCCACATTTTTAAGAACCAGTGATCAAGCTCTTTATTTCTTGGAATCAGTCCATTTTCCTCATGGATGCGAGCATTACCATTAAGAGTCACTCGTTCAAAATTGATATGTTTTATTCCTAAGGAAGCCAAATCTTCAATCACTTCAATCGGCTCTTTGCTACGTAACAGATTTCCAGTAAGAGAAACCATTACCGTTATATTGTGACCACTAGCTGCAAGTTCTTTAACATTCCCACGCCAAATATCTTCAACCTCTTTTTTAGGCCAGCGAATATTATAATCCCAAGAAGTTCCCCAGCTTTTCTGGCAAACTTTCTCAAATATATCCATTTTCTTTTCATTTAATTTATAAGTTAAATTGGTTTGAATACTCCACCATACACTAGGCCATAATTCTTTACATCCATCCCAAACTTCCATCATCATCTCTGGTGGGGCAAGCATTGGCTCTCCACCGTGAAACGAAATATTTCCAGTTCTTAAATGAGGACGAAATTCTTTAAGCCGATGAAAAAAATCGATTGTTTTCTCAGGATTGAAAAAACCTTTTTTCCCATTTTTACCGTTGGTAAAACAATGATCACAGTTTAACTGGCAGGTATCCGTTGTTTTCAAATAGACCATCAAATCATCAACCAAAATCGACTCCGTTTAACTTATTAAATATGAGTTAAAATTTAGCATCAATAATGGCAATTAGCCAAATCCAGACGGACCATTGAGATCCTCACAGAATTCCACAGTGCGAAAGATTTCTGTGGCAGCGATAAGATTTATTTCGACCATTTTTCAATATGTTAGACAGGAAAATCTTTATATTAAAAGGAACACAGTAGAATAACTTAAGGGAGAAAGCACATATGTCAAAAATACTAGAGATCAAAAACCTATGTTATCAATACCCCCTCGCTAATTCTGGATTTTCAAACTTAAGTTTTGACTTAAAACTCGGTGAATTTAAATTACTTTTAGGTAAGAACGGTTCAGGAAAAAGTACATTAATAAACCTAATCTTAGGTTTTAGGACCCCCACCTCCGGAGAAATAAAGATTGAAAATATTCCAGTGAGAGAACTTAAACCACATGAGACAAATCGCTTCTTCTATCTTTCCCAATTAATCGATTTTCCAAGAACACTAACTCTTAGAACCTATTTAGATATGATCGCACTTAGCTATCCGAACTACTCGAAACATCTGGAGGAACAATTAATAAAAATTTTTCAAGTAGAGCCTTCGAGTACAATGCATCAACTCTCACTTGGTCAAAGAGTTCGGATACAAATAATTGCAGCTTTTGCCTCAAGAGCTCCCTTGATAATCATCGATGAAATCACCGCCGTACTCGACGAAGTGGCAAGAGAAAATTTTTCGGTACTTATGCAAAAAACCTTGGCCACTAAAAAGACTGCAATTTTAATGGCCACTAATATTGCTCGAGAAATTTCAATTCCTGTGACAGAAATTATTCAGATTGACCAGGAGATACCTCATGCGGCTTAATCTAGTTTGGAAACTCAATTCCCTACTTCTAAGAGAAAATAAAAATATCTTTGGACTGCGTTTTTTGAGTATAGTTTTGATCTTAGGTGTGAGCTATCTTTTGTATGGTATCGAATCTATTTGGCCTAAATCGACAGAAGAAGACTCCACTATATACACTCTTGCATTTCTAATAATGAACGAAGTTTTCTGGCTAAAAAAAACAGTAACCTTTGGAAGTTTTAGACATACCCTTGCATGGCTTAGTATCCCGTTGTCTTTTAGAGAAAAATTCTTACTTAATATCATGCAGTTTTTTATCTCTTATTTTTTAATCGCTATTATTTCAGCCTCAGTATTCTTTGATGGAAGTACTCATGATCTACTCTTCTACACAATTTTTTTCATGATTTGTTATAGCTATCCAAAGAATTTTCGAATCATTGATCAAAAGTCACCTGAACTGAACAAAGATAAAAACGCCTTCATAGTGTTCGCTACCAGTGTCTTGAAGTTTATAGTGGTTTATTGCTACTCATTCTTTGTTTTAATTTTATTTGTTTTTACTCTTCAATTTATTGATGACAAGGCGGGATTTAATTATGCTGGCTCAGTGGTTCTAACTTTTATTTGCCTACCACTAGTGTATAGTCTCAAAACTAATAATTGGCTTAGAATTAGCGAACATAAAAAATATCTGTTAGCAGGGAGAGCTGATTTTTCTCTTCTGAAAAGGCAGCTCATGGCTTTTTCGGTTCAAGTAGCTTCAATTGCGATTTTAATTGTAAGCGTGACATTTGGCGCTCAGATAATGAAACCCAAATTAAGTAAACTGGAACAAACAAAAGAAAGTGACTTTGTTAGCCTGATTGATAAAAGGGATATTCCTGCGATAAAGCACAAGCTAACAGATCAACAAGCATCAAAGCTATTGGTAGAAAAGTATATTGAAGCCTTAGCTCAAGCTGGAGATACTCAATTCATAAGTAAAATTCTTGCTGATGATATGGAGCCATGGCGAGGAAAATTTTTAAAAGTTGCCCGAAAGAATAACTACAATGACCTATATTTAGATTTGGTTGTAAGTTCTGTTCAACCTTTGGGGCGATCTCAATATGATAGAGGTATTCATCTTGCGATAAAGAAATGTGATGAAAAATCTTTACTGAAAATTTTTGGAAAATCAACCGCCGAAGTAGTCTCTAACCTTACGCTTAAAACTAAAGTAGCACAAAGTCTCGCTTCAGCTGGTGATAAGAACCCTGAATGTCAAAAAGCCATATCCAGAGTTATTGCATCTGGATCAACTGAAAACTTGTTGTAAAATCACAATAAGTGATACCAACAATAAAAAGTCTTTTAAAAGTAGCATAATATGTCTCAAATAAAATGTGTATGTGTGTAATATAAGCTTAACAATAGCTTAATCAGGCGGTCAAGTCGGCCCAGGCCAACGCAACACATCTAGTGCCCTTTTCCTATAAGATTCGGTTTACAACCACTATATTTAGGGGTAGATTCCTCGCACGAGGTTTCTATGAGATGTCCGTTTTGCGGTGAAAATGACACTAAGGTAGTTGATTCAAGAATATTGAAGGAAGGCTATTCTGTACGTCGAAGAAGAAAGTGTGAGGCTTGTGAAAAGCGCTACACGACTTACGAGACGATCGAAATAAACATGCCTAATATTGTTAAACTAGATGGAAGACGCGAGCCGTTTAACCGCGAAAAGATTCTAGGTGGGATTCAAAAAGCTTGTCAAAAAAGACCAATCTCAACAGAACAAGTTGATCGCATCGTTGAGAATATCGAAAAAGGTATTCGGGACGTTTCTACTAAAGAAGTTAGCACTCAGGAAATTGGAAAAATCGTTATGATGTATCTAAGAAACTTAGATCCGGTTGCCTATATCCGCTTTGCCTCAGTTTATCGTAAATTTCAAGATGTCGATGAATTCGTTCTAGACATTCAAAATAATGAACAGGAATTTTTCACAACAGATCGCCATGAACAATAGTAAAATCAGAGAGTTTAGTTTTCAGTATCTATTTCACCTACAACTGCCTATTTTTGAGGCCGTAAAAAAAGAACTTTCAACTTCCAAAGTTGATCTTCGAGATTCACTGCAGGAGTTTAGATCTTCTTCAGAGATTAAACTTACCGGTGATGAGTTTGACTCGGCGGTTACGCAAATTCATACAGCAGCTTCAAATGCTGATGAACTTGAAGAGAAGATCACTCCATTTTTAAAGAATTGGACACTTAATCGAATTTCAAAAGTTGATAGAACAGTGCTTTTATTGGCCGTGAATGAGTTTCAATATTTAAATACTCCCGAGAAAGTTGTTATTAATGAGGCTGTAGAACTAGCAAAAAAATACGGAACCGAAGATTCTCCAAAATTTGTTAATGCCGTCCTAGACAACATTATAAAAAACTAAAATGGATAATAGTATTTCAATACTTTCTCAGCATATCACGCCGACAACGGCTGGGATTTTCTGGTTTACCGACTCACCTTTAGACTACAAAAGCTCTGGGGTTTACGAATTTAACTATCTTTTGGATGGCCTGGTCGTTAAAGCACTTGAAGAAAATTTTGAACGAAATAATAAATCTAATTACTTTTTAGGTGAGAATTTTGGGAACCCATTTTTCATTGGTCATGTCGTAGTAGAAAACAAATCCGATTTTCAAACTGTGTATTCCCACTACCATGTTGCCCAATCTTTTATCAAAGAAAATTCTACTATCTATATCTACAACAAAAGCAAAAACACTGCTACCATCAACATTCTAAAAGAACTAAAAACTAAATACCCATTAGTTGAATTTAAAAATCTCAATATCTAAGGAGAGCATATGAGAGTGATTGCATTACTAGGGACCTTACTTCTATCGACGAGTCTCTTTGCAGAAAACTGTACTTATTCTATCAAAGCAAGTGACCTTGATCTGAGCTGGAAAGCATTCAAAACCCCTTTAAAAATTGGAGTTGGAGGAAAGTTTAATCAGTTAGGAGTCAAAGATCAGTCTGCAAGTTCACTAAGAGACCTAGTTGAGGGGATAAAATTCGATATCGATACAAACTCTACAGATACCGGTAATCCAGACAGAGATAAAAAAATTGTTAAGTTCTTTTTCCAAAACATGGATGAGTCTTCCAACATCACCGGTGAAACCCTCACTTTAGCGAAAAAAGTTTTAACGGTAAGAATAAAAATGAATAAATTCAGCCGTGATATCCCGCTAAAATTTACGAAAACGGATAATTCTTTTGAAGCGAAAGGTGTGATTGACGTTTTTGACTTTGGACTAAATAAGTCTTTAGCAGGTATTAATAAAGCTTGCGAAGCCCTTCACGAAGGGAAAACTTGGAGCGACGTAGAAGTTGTTCTTAGTGCTAAGTACTCAAAAAGCTGTAAGTAAGTGTAAAACTTACAGCGTTTTTTGAAGAGACGTGTATTTTTACTTAGTATCCGGTGAGAGGGAGAGAGTATGAAGATATTAATCTATATAATAGTTTGCACTATCAGTGCCAGTGCCATTGCGGACAATAGAGATCAATTCATAAAAGAACAGTTCTCTGGCTCCTCCCTTATTCATGAATGCCAAAATAATAAAGAGTTTCTATCTAAAAAATTCGAAGTCATTTGTGCAGACAATTTTCATCAATATGTTTCGAAAAAGCCTTCTTCATCTCGAGGGTCAAAACCACCGGCAAAAGTTAGGATTGGAGAATTCAACGCTCTTCATCCGGGTATGAACAAGACTCGCTTTAAAGACTACAAGAGAGTTGCAATGCTCATCGAGAAATTTGATATTATAGGTGTCACTGAGTTGATACCTTTAATGTCAATTGACCTAGAGAATAACGAAGACGTAATGGAGTTTATTGAAGAAGCGCCATTAATGATCTCTCACACTCAAAAAGAGATTGCATATATAAAAAAGCAACTACAGGCTTCAAATAGAGGAAAAGAAAGTAAAGAGCGTGAAATCAAGCTTCTAAACAAGAAGCTACTTGAACTAAAAGAAGACCTTGCAGATGCGGCTAGCCTCTACCGCCTACCTGGATACTTAAAGATTCTAGACGAGCTTCACAAACGTCCGGGAGGAAAAAAATGGTCATTGATTCTATCTCCAAAAGGTGAAGGTTCCGAACTAACGAGCACTCCTGAATTGGTTGGCTATTACTACCGCTCCGATTTAGTAGAGCCTCAAGATAACCAATACTGTAGAAGCTCAAATAAGTCGAATAATCCGAAATCTTTTGCATGTATTGTAAATATGGATCAAATAGATCTTGGTGTAGATAAATCGAAATATTTTGCACGACGCCCATTCATGGGACAGTTTAAAGCAGGTAATTTTGAATTTATTTTACTTACCAGTCATATTCTCTACGACTCTCCAGAAGATGAATCTACCATGCGCTCTATCTTAAATGCTGCTTTTGGAGTTGATGATTACACAGAGCTTGGAACAGGACTTCGAAAAGACAATTACGCAAGGTTCGCTGAGGTGAAAATGACGTTTGAATTTATCAAGCGCTACCTTAGAAAATATTCAAAAATCAAAGATCTAATTTATCTAGGTGACTTTAACATAGAAGCTCAAAATCCTTTTTGGTCAAATATACTTCCTGATTGGAAAGGCAGTCAGGTCTTTATTGAAGAAGCGACCTCTTTAAAAGAACAATTTTGGGCACAGGATGGAACCCCCTCAGGCGGAATGTCTAGTAATTATGACCATATTATATTTAACCCAAAAGAAACGTCTGAGTGCATGAGTAGAGGAAAATTTGACGGTGCAGCTCTAAATTTTATGAAAGGCTCTGTTGGTAACTCATTAAATAGAACCTATAAAGTACGTTATAAATATAACGGAACGGGAAATATTAATATTAATACTAAAAAGTATAACTCAGTGATCGATCGGTATGTAGATCCCTACTTTGATGGACGTGAAAATATAGTCACTATAGGAAGAAAATATATCAATGTTGGAAAATATAGAAAAATCAGCCGCGGGATAGTGATAGATGAGCGAGAAACTGAAGATTATGGCGTTCTTTTCAGAGAGCGAGTTGTGGACTCACAGCTTAGCTTAGATTCATTTTATTATTTCTACGAGCAGCTCATGAGTGATCACTTACCAGTTTATGTAGACTGTAAAATTTAAAAAAGAGTTAGCTTAGAGATGGTCGTTTTAAATTTCCCTTGATGATCGTCTCCATCGGCCCGCAACCATAGTCCCAATATTTTTTTGTTTTGTAATTTTATGGTTGCTCTAAATTTGCCATCTTCATCAATATCTCCAGCTTGAATAAAATTTAATTTAATATCCCGGATGGAATCAGATTTCTTTTCAAAGCCTGACTCCCTTTTGAAGTGATGAAAATCAATATCGCTAAGGCCATACTGGTCATTCAAATTAATAATTTTTATTATCCATTCAGGTAGGATTTTTTTGGTCAACCAACTGGGACGGTAATCCCCCTCGTAAATAACTCCTAGCTGAAAATATGCATCACTTTTCTCGCTACTAAGCTTGGTTACGATTTCAGTTTGTCCTTCAATTTCAATTGAACTATACGGTTTTACTTCAGGAACTTTATAAAACAACGGGGAAGCTGAATTCTCTACAGATATGACAATATTTTTCCCAATACTAACTTCATTTGGTTTGAGCTTTGAATATTTAAGCGCCAAGAACTGATCCGGGGAGGATACTGGAATGACTATTAAGGCATAAAAAAAGCCCGCATATTTGCGGGCCCAATTTTTAATATTTAAGAATTTCTTTGATCGCATCAGTAATTCGATCCTCGTTAGGAAGAACAGCTCTTTCAAGGATTCTATTGAACCCAACAGGAGTGTTGGTTGATCCAACTCTTCTAACTGGTGCATCAAGCTCTTCAAAGCAGTTTTCATTGATAAAGGCAGTTAGCTCTCCACCAAATCCACCAAAAACTTTATCTTCGTGAACAATCAAACAACGGTGAGTTTTTGCAATACTCGCTTTAATTCCTTCTTCATCTAATGGAACTAATGAACGGAGATCAACAACTTCAATATCATGTCCATCTTCAGCAAGTTTTTCAGCAGCCTTTAAACAAAAGTGAGTCGTATTTCCATAAGTTAAAATCGTTAGGTCACTTCCTTCTCTTCTTACACGGCATTTTCCAAAAGGAACTTCAAAATCATCCGGAACAACTGCCATTGCATCTTTATTATTATAAAGAGATTTTGGCTCTAGAAATAATGAAGGTCCTTCAGAGCGCATACAAGTTCTTAAGAGTCCTGCAGCATCATCTGCAAATGAAGGGCAAACAATTCTCACTCCTGGAAGACCAGCAAGATTTCCTTCAAGGTTTTGAGAGTGATATAAACCACCACCAATATAACCACCAGAAGCAAGTCTGATCGTTACGTTCGGCGCGAAGGCTCCATTACTTCTCCAATAATCATGAGAGCATTCTACGTATTGCTCCATCGCAGGCCAGAAATAATCTGCAAATTCCGCACCTTCAACAACGATACGAATATCATCTCTAAAGCGGCTCATTCCATTTGCTGTTCCTAAAATATAATCCTCAGCGATTGGCCCGTTAAAAACTCTCTCAGGTCCAAACTCTTGTTGCATTCCCTTTGAAACATTAAAGATCCCACCTTTTTCTTTGTTGGCCATATCTTGCCCCCAAATAAAAGTGTTTTCATTGTGGCGAAATTCAGCTTTCAGTGTTTCATTTAAAGCAGTAATGAATTTAATTCCCTCACCTTCTTCATCATGAGTTCCATCACCATATTTGTCTGCTTCATATGCAGGAGCATATAGATGGTTAAAGATACTATCTTCAGTTGGATGTGGTGCTTTAACAGCTGCTTTATGAGCCGCCATCAATTCATCTTTACATTCAGCATCGATTTTTTCTAATTCTTTAGCAGTAAAGCCATTTTTCAATAGCACTTCTTTAAACTGAGGAAGAGGATCTTGTGCTTTAGCTTCTTCTCTTTCCTTTTCATCTCTGTACCACTCATGCTTATCAGAGTTTGAGTGATTTCCAATACGAACACAATGAGCGTGGACAATGACAGGTTCACTTTTTTCAAGAGCGTGCTTTCTAGCAGCAATCATAGCGTTCATAGAATCAAAAATATCTTTCCCATCACAATGAATGATTTGAAGATTTTTAAATCCAGAAAAATTATCAGCTACAAACTCATTGGCAGTTTGCTCATGCTTAGGTACTGAAATCCCATATCCGTTATCTTGAAAAACAAATACAACAGGAAGCTTCTCTCTAGAAGCACCGTTGATCGCCTCATAACAGTAACCTTCAGAAACCGAAGACTCACCTTGAGAAGAAAAAGAAACACCTTTGTGCTTATATCTTTGCATCCCTCTTGCAACACCTACTGCGTGAAGAGTGTGGTTACCTGTACAACTAGATACGTTGTGGATATTCCATTCTGGTTTGGCAAAATGGTTCGACATATGCCTTCCACCAGAAGCAAGGTCATCCGCTTTTGAAAGTCCGTTAAGGATTAATTCTTCAGCACTAACACCCGCTGATAAAGCTGTTAGCATATCTCTATAGTATGGAAAAAGATGATCCGTTTTTTTATCAAAAACCTGACCAATTTCTAGCTGAATACCATCATGTCCAGCGTAAGGTGCATGGTAAGACCAACCTAGTGCTTGCTTCAAGTAGTTAGGTGCTCTTTCATCAACCATTCTTCCCAGAGTTAGAAGTTTATACCAATTTTTTAAAGTTTTTTTGTCCGTTTTACCAGGCGCATGAACCTTGGCGACTTTAACTTTTGCCAGCATGAAAAATCCTTATTTTATGTATGTAAATTACTAATATTATATAAGAGGATCGAACCTAACATAAGGAGGAAAATCTGTAAATTTGCCTTCGCTTGGACTTAACTTTAGTTAATTAGTTTTTAGGTTCAATCTCAACGTAGGTGGAAATTAAACGTATCATAAGCCGCGATGCAGTTACGGTAATACTATAAGGATCACGTTCAAGAACAATATCCGGCTCAAACACCCGATAAAGCCCACGGGGTTTGAAAATTTCTTGCCCATCAATAGTTTTAGGTTCTGCATAAAAACGCATATCAGAGATCTGCTCCCTCACCCTTTCGTCGTACCAATACATCGGTCGATCGGGATGCTTGTTCGACGCATTAATCTCTAGAGTTTGAGAACTCAGCGTTCTTTGGGTAAAACCCAGTGCAAAAAGTCCAAAAATAAAACTAACTAAGGCACTAATTATGAGAGCTAATTTAAACTCTAAAAATATGGCTAAAATACTTACAGAAAGTATTCCTGCAATTAATGCCGCCAATAGAAAATATGATAGCAATCGAAACATAATTGATAGTGTACACGAATTCGGCTTTCAAGACTCGCCTAATTCCGATTATTTTAGTAGATTGTGCAAAATTTTTTTAAAAAGGTAATCATTATGAAAGATGTAGTAGCACCAGCTTTTTTTAACGATGCAAGAATTGAACAAGCGAAAAAGCTTATTTCTGAAGCATTGCAGGAACATTCAAGCAAGATCACGGAAGTAAAACCAGGACCTGCTGCCAATAAAGAAGAGTATGAAAAACTTTTAAACGACTTCTCAAGTCTTAGAGGTGGGAAACTTTTTTATGACTACTTAGGATCTGGAATTGGAAATGGAGCTCTGGTCGAGCTTGCAGACGGTTCTGTTAAATATGATTTTATCACCGGTATTGGAGTTCATTACTTTGGACACTCACATCCGGGTGTTGTGGCAGCTCAAATTGATGGCGCAATTACAAATACGACAATGAGCGGAAATCTCCAGCAAAACATTGATTCACCAAAACTTTTTGAACTTATTCTAAACCAAGCAAACAAATACGGTGCAGGTTTTGATTCAATGTTTATGACTTCATCTGGAGTTATGGCGGCTGAGAATGCTTTAAAAATGGTTTTCCAAAAGCGCTTCCCTGCTCACAGAGTTGTGGCATTTGAAAAATGTTTCATGGGAAGAACATTATCTGTTTCTCAGATTACTGATAAAGCTGCCTACAGGAAAGGACTACCTAAGTCTCTAAGTGTAGACTATATCCCATTCTACGATGCCAATAATCACGAGCGTTCAATTCAAATGGCGACTAAGCATCTTGAGTGGTATTTTAACCGCTATCCTGGTGAATACGCAGCAATGTGTATGGAGCTTGTTCAAGGTGAAGGTGGATATTGGGTAGGACACGAAGATTTTTTCAAAGCAATTTGTGATGTTTGTAAAAAGCATAATGTTTCAGTTATCGTTGATGAAGTTCAAACATTCATGAGAACGGAAGAGCTATTTGCGTTTCAATACTTCAAACTAGACAAACACGCAGATATGATTTTGATTGGGAAAAATTCTCAGATTTGTGCCACTCTATATAGAGACGATCATAAGCCACAACCAGGTTTAATTTCTCAAACCTTTACCAGCTCTGGTTCGGCGATCAATGCTGCTTATTATATTATTAATGAAATCGCCAATGGTGGATACCTTGGAAAAGATGGTAAAATTAATAAGCTTCATGAGCGTTTTGCTAATAATCTTTCTGAATTAAATAAAAAATATCCAGATAAGATTGAAGGACCTTGGGGAATCGGTGCCATGATTGGTATGACTGTTTTTGGTGGTGACACGCAAAAGTCAAAAGATTTTACTTTTAAACTATTTGAAAACGGCGTTCTTTCATTTATCGCAGGAGCAGCTCCTACTCGAGTAAGATTCTTAATACCAGCTGGTGCAGTGACTGAGTCTGATATAGATAGGGCATGTGCCATAATTGAAAAAACTCTTTGTGAGATGTAAATGCTAATTTTTAGACCTATTAAATCGACTGACCTTGACGGTCTCATGAATCTTTTAAAGAACTCTGGGCACGGACTCACTTCTCTTCCTAAGGATGAGAAAATCCTCGCTCAGAAAATACTTCACTCGACAACGAGTTTTGAGTCTTCAGAGCTGAGAGAAAAGCCTGCTGGTGAATCCTATCTCTTTGTCGTTGAGGATCTCTTTGATGGAAAATTAGTTGGAGTCAGCGGGATTATTTCAAAGATAGGTGGTTTTGATGCCTATTATTTCTACCGCCTTAAAACGCGAGTCATGAAGTCTCGCATGCTTAAAGTTGAAAAAGAGGTTCGCACTCTTCATATGGAAAAGACACATGCGGGTCCAGCTGAAATTTGTTCCCTCTTTTTAGACCCTGAGTTCAGAAGTTCTCAAAACGGAAGGTTCTTATCTCTTTCACGTTTTCTCTATATGGCCGAGAATCAAAAAGACTTTGAGTCAGAAGTTATTGCAGAGATGCGCGGGCAAGTTGATGATTCTGGACACTCACCTTTTTGGGAAGCCGTAGGCCATAAATTTATGGATATTGATTTTGTTCAAGCTGACTATCTAAGCTTGAAATCAAAAACATTTATTGAAGAACTACTTCCTGATGTCCCTATTTTAGTAGACCTACTACCAAAAGAAGCGCAAGACGTAGTCGCAGAAGTGCATCCAAACACTAAGCCAGCGAGGCATATTCTTGAACAAGAAGGGTTTCTCTTTAACGGTTTAGTGGGTATCTTTGAGCCAGGTCCGGTTCTAGAAGCAAAACTCAAAGACGTAAGGGCATTCAAAGAAAGCCGAGTGATTACCGTTAAAGAAATAGATGAAAACCCAATTGATTCGGAAACATTTATCATCTCAACTTCGGAGAAGCCAAAGTTTCGCTCATGTTTAGGTAAAATTGAATTTGTCACAGAAGATGAAGCTAGAATTAGTGCCGTTACTGCAACTGCTCTTAAGCTTCGTCGTGGCGACAAACTTCGCTACGTAACTTTTAAACCTTAATCTTCTTCCTCTTCTTGAAGAGACTTATAAATAAGCCGGCGTATGTCGGCTTTTTCTTTTTCTCCCGCAAAATTAATTAAGGCTCGGTAAACATTATTCTCTTTAGAGAACTGTCCCTCTTTTCTATGAGGAACGACCGTAATTAAAAACTCTAGAGGCGATTTAACTTTAAATACGGTCCAGACCGGTATTTTTATTGGAGATTCAAAATACATAACAGACTCACTCATAGAGCGAACCTTTAAATGTCTTTGAATATAAATTTTCGAAAACTTATCTTTGGCCCTCACAAAAACTTTTTTATTACCCTCGGAAATATGAAGCTTCTCATCAAGCTTTTTGGCCATGGTCAAAAGTAACTCAGGGTTAATACTATCAGGATAAGTCACAACATTTTTGTAATTTTTCGATTTGAGCACTCGCGCTTTTTCACTATCAATTCCGAAAGCGAGAACATAGGGATCATAATCCTTAACTTCTTTTATTTGATTCATCATCCGTTCAAAGTCTGGAAGCTGGTTACGTTTATCTCCAAAATCAAATGCAATTAAATGAGGCGTATAACGTGAGATAACCTTAGAGTGCTCCGCGAGATAGGTTTGAAAGTTAATAGAATGAGTGAACTGTTCTACTGTTTTATCTATTTGTGAAAATAAATCGAGAGACTCATCCACGACAAGAATCTTTAATTTTTTGGGATCTCTAGTATGAACATGATGTTTAATCCAGTCATCAATTTTGGCCTTGATAGGTCCAAAGAGCTTTTTTCTAGTCTCCATGTCATCGATGATTTCCTGCTTTTCCACATCGTTCATAGTGTCCAGGAGTTTTGGATCATGTTTTAACTTTTTATAAAGCTTCCACCTCTCATTTGTACTAACAAAAAAATCGTCGTCTTTATAAATAAATTCTAATTCATAAGCAAAGCGCTTATTAAAATAGAGATTATGTTCATAAAATTTCTGAACAAAAACGAGCTTAGAAGTCATGATACTTTCCAGTGGGTGATGATCTACTTTTAAGATCTCTCCTACCGGTAAAAATGAATTCGTTTCCACATGAAAATGATTATCACCGATAAAGCCCACGCGCAGTGGTTGGTAGAACTCGAATTTCCCCATCTCAGCACTTCGAATAAGTTCACTGGTATCGGTCAGTTCTACATCCAAAAGTGAAATCGGATCGAAAATAACATCTTCAATTTCTAGGCATTTAATATGATTTAACCGAACTGAGGCATTGATTGACCTGTCTATTAATTCTTTAGACTCATAATCAAATAGACCAACGACTGAAACCAACCGCATTTCTTCGTTGCGGGTCAGAAGCTTTGCCAGGCCAATTCCTTGATCTGGGTCTGAACTATAATCGATATAAATGATTTGAGGTCGCTCCTCATAGAGTTTGATAAAAAGTGATTGGAAATTTGGAAAATCGTCATGATGCATACTCTGGAAGCTAAACTCCCAGTCTTTGTATGACTTTTGGAAAAGATCCTTCAATCTTTTCCAGTACTTATCGTCTTTTCCGATGTAAACAATATTTAGTTTCATTTCAATTCAATTATTAATGATATTATACTATAAGTTAAGTAGTTATAGTATTGTACAACAAACCTGAGATGAATCATGTTTTATATCCAAATCCTGAAATATAGTAGAATTAGCTGATATAAGTAGGAGTAAAACATGAGCAAAGCCTCTAACAAGCTAGAATGTGAAAACTGTCCTTCCAAAGGACAAGGGATTTTTTGTCAATTAGAAGGCATGGCCTTACATGATGTTAGTGATCATAAGGTAGTAAATTCCTACAAAAAAGGTCAAACACTTTTCGTTCAGGGTAACCCTCCTTACGGGATGTACTGCGTGAGTACGGGAAATATCAAAGTTACTCAAGTCGGCGAAGATGGCAAAGAATCGATTGTGAGAATCGCAAGTGCCGGTGATGTACTTGGGCATAGAAGTATTTTTACTGACCAATTTTATAATGCTACCGCTACTGCCGTTGAAGACTGTACCGTGTGTTTTTTAGATAAAAAATACATCTTAAAATTAGTTGAGCAGTCCCCTTCTGTGGCCTGCAATTTGATTGCGAAATTAGGCAGAGATTTAGGTGCGGCAGAAAAAAGAATTTCATCTTTTTATCAAAAAAATGTACGCGAAAGATTAGCGGAACTTCTTCTTCTTTTAAAAGAGAGCCACGGTGTTGAAGAAGACGGTAAGATTCGCCTAAATATCAAATTGACCAGAGAAGAAATGGCATCAATCATTGGAACAGCGTCTGAAACGCTCATTAGGTTTATGTCAGAGCTTAAACAAGAAGGCTTTATCGAGCAAAAAGGTAAAGTGATCTATATTCTTGATGAGCCGGGCCTTCTAGATTTTGCTAATATCACTTACTAATTTTTGGTAATTTCCTGATTTAGCTTAGATTAAAGTTATTTAATTTCATTTAGTATTTATTTATGAGTAAGACTTTAGATATTGAGACGATTCAACCAGAGCAATTGAAAAAACTTGAGGTATACCTATGCCCCAAGCTTTATCAAAGCCAGCAAGACCTTATATATGAAGGTCAAATCCCTCATGTGGGTTTTTTACTCATCGAAGGTGAAATTATATTTACCAAAAGAAAGAAAATTCACCACAAACTAAAGCCAGGCCAGACCTTTGGAGTCAATGAGCTGTTAAGAAACTATCCTTTAAAATACACCGCCACGATAACTGCTGGCTCTAAGGTCTATATATTAGATAAAAGTACGATTTTAGAGCTAAAAGAAGAAGAACGTGACCTATTAGATTCAATCCGTATCGCGCTTTAAAGTAAATCTATAAAATCGTAACTGCTCAATAAACTGTTGAGTCAATATCTAATTCTAAATCTACGGCCCTATGTCATTTATTTTATTTGGCCATCTATGAGTTTTTTGTCAAAATACCTGTATGGGATTCGATGAATTAAAAAATCTTACACGAGGTTTTATAAAAGGTTGGAAAAAGGGCAAATTAAAAGAAAAGCTTGTCGAGACCGCTGAAAGCCTTTTAGACGAAAAGATAAAAAATGCTGAGTTGGAAGAAACAGTTGGACAGCTTCGCGATGAAATCCTCCGGTTAAAGGGAGAAAAATCCAAACCTAAGATCAAGCCTGCGAATACCAATAAAGATTTAAATCCAAAAAAGAAAAAACCTCATAAAAAGAGATCAAAAAAGTCTGAATTTGAAATCGATGAGACAGTTGAGCTTGATGTGGATAAAGATGAACTTCCATCTGATGCTAAAAAAGTAGGAACTAGAGAGGTTGTTATCCAAGAGATGAAGATTGAGCGCAGAAACATTAAATTTGTGGTTCATCGTTATTGGTCAGAATCTTTAGGAAGAGTTATTGAGGGAGTAATTCCTGATGGGTTTAAAGGTTCAGAGTTTGGTCCACAACTTCGAACTTTTGTAATCTATCAATTTTATAAATGTAGAACACCTCATAATAAGATTCTTTCAATGCTATCTGATTGGGGAATTGAAATGAGTGCAGGAACGCTTTGTAGGCTTCTAAATAGCTCCGGTGTTGATTTTAAAGATGATTTAGCTTCAGCAAAAGAAAGTGCACTTAAAAAACAGAGTAGAGTCTTTATTGATGATACAGGAGCAAGAATAAAAGGGTTTAATGGGTATACATACGGTATTTGTAATGACTATTTTACGGAATAT
>JAYZFM010000022.1:0-26351 GCA_036336775.1 Bdellovibrionota bacterium
GGAGTCTTCAATTCATGGGTAAATCCATTGATAAAGTTTTGCTGAAAACGATAGAGCTTAATTAGTTTTTGGTAATAAATAAAAATCAGGAGAACCCCAAAAATGATTCCCACCATGAGAATTGAAATCAAAAGAATAAGAACCCAAGTTTGCATATCGAAAAAGCGACTTGGGTCTACATTGTATTTTAAAACGAAATTTGAGAGTGCATCACTGACTTGTAAGTATGAACGTATAAAAAGGACAAATGCCCCACCGATCGCGACCAGTGTAACGACAAAGACTGAGATCGGATGAAATAGAAACCTTGTGGCCAGAATAACTCCCCCTTAATTTATCTCCTAATAAATCATAACTGGGGTCGAATTTAAAGCCTTAGCTTGTTTAAAGGTTAAAAGCTCCTCATTTTCCTCATCGTATAAATGAAGACTGAAGCACTTCACTAGATCTTTCCATGTGATCGTTACTTGAGGGATTTGAAATACCTTTTGAGCGTTATAACAATTCTCAAGTTCATAGTTAGGAATCATCGGACTAAGGTGGTGAATATGATGAAATCCAATATTACCTGAAGCCCATTGAACGATTTTAGGAAGTTTTAAATAAGTACAACCATGAAGAGCTGCTTCTTCGTAATCCCATTCTTTTCCACGTTTCCAATAAACCCCTTCGAATTGATGTTGAACGTAAAACAATCCAATTCCGAAAAGACCACCAAAGACGACAACGAAGAATTGAAAAATAGCATAGAATTCAAATGTGGTGAGTGCACTCACAATTAACCCCATGAGAACAATTCCAACATTAGTGATGTAGACGCTATTTCTTTGTTTTGCTTTATCCTGTCTCGTCGTAAATCTGTGCATTATAATAAAGTTATAGATTCCACCAAAGATCAGCATAAAAGGAGGAAAACGATAAATATGATAAAGAAATTTTTTCGCAGCTGACGCCTTTTCATATTCTTCAACAGTCAAAGTCCAAACATCCCCACGACCTCTATGATCTAGGTTTCCTGAATGCTTATGATGGTCGGCATGTTCAGCTGTCCATTGCTCGTATGGAGTAAAAGTTAGGATACCAAAAAATGTTCCCCAAAAAGTTCTTCTTTTTTTATCTTTAAAAAACGAGCCATGCCCACAATCATGTAAGATGATAAAAAGTCTTAGGAAAACCAGCTGACTGAAAAGTGCGACTGGAATTAAAAGCCATGCTGAAACTTGATATGCCTGATAAGCAAGAAACCAAAAACCTATATACAAACTTAAGCTGTTGATGATTTGCCAATAACTCTTTTTGTGATCCGGCTTTTGATAAGGTTTGATATCTGTTGCCCAATTTACTTTACCCATAGTTCCCCCTGGTCTCATATTAATTTTAAAGGCTCCTGCACGATAAAGGGGAATTCAACAGGGCTTTTACGTTAGTTTTACAAAAGAATTCCGCCTACTCTTTGAGGCGATTTCTTTAAGCTTTCCGAGCAAAAAAGTCGGGCAAGCTCTTAATTTTATTGAATTAGTAAATATGGCATAAATTAATGTTCTTTTTATGCCGTAAACTAACTATATGAAAAAGCTATCTGTGATGTGTATGTTCATTTTGATGTTTTCTAGCTGTCGCCCGCCTCAAACAGAGACTGACTACGGTGAAATGGCCCCTGAGATCGTTGTGGATCCTGTTCAAGAAGTGCCTGAAGAAGAGGTTGAAGACCCAATTGTAATCCAAGATCCCGTCGACGATGACGATGTTGTGGAACAGGTAAAGAGTATATGTGAACGTGCCCAAGAAGAAAGCCGTGTCTTAAGAAAATCAGAACAATTATTTTTTCCAAGAACTAGAGATTGTGAATTTAACGATAATACAGCTTCAAACAATGTGTGGGAAATTAATGCTGCTGGAAATGGGCCAAGACAAAACAACAGAGTTCGCGCTTATCTTCGCCAAGATTCAGGAGTTATTCTTCCAGATAATAGTGTGATTTGTGATATCGATTTTGATTTTCCAACTCAAGATATGAAGTACGATGATGAGATCTTTCTCCTTTTAAATGATTATGTTTTATTGATGAGTACTAACTACTCTACTAATTCGTCTTACAGTCAATATGCTCAAGAAGGTCTTAAAGTGAATGACCAAGGTCTGGTTGAGTTCAAGTGGATGGATAGAGAAAATTCCGTTAACGATTTATATAATCTAAATTACGGTCAAAACCTAGCACCAAGATTCTGCCAGGGAATTTCTAGCTCTGATGAAAATTACGGTGAAAGATGTGCTGTACCTAGAACTGAAACTACTGGGAGTATTAAACTCGATATTCCAAAAGAAGACATTATAAAGATGGGTGCCCTAAAACTTGATCAGTCTACTGATCGTGGGGATCTAAACTTCAGCTTTGTGACCACTGGTGACAACGATAGTGGTGATTGTGAGCACGCGGATTATTATTTTAACGTAGAAATTCACTACGTAAGTCTATAGGCCCTACTAATCCCTGTATAGGCAATTAACGCCACGCGACTCATTCCCTTTGATATAATTATGTTTTACGAACAAAGGATTTGTTTATGAAACTTCTTACAGGACTACTTCTAGTTACCTCAATCCCCGCTTTTGCCAATGCACCAAAACATACTGGCGAGCTACTTTATCAAGTTAAAGAATCGTTTTTAAAATCAAAAGATCTATCTGAAATTCAAGTTTATCGCCCACACAATAAAGCTGATATCGCAGATATCAAGCAAAAGATGATCGACTCAGGCAAGTACGAGTTTGTTGAGTACAATACCATCGAAACAAATGATTTAAGAGACACCGGTGAATTCGATTTAAAGAATGACCCTAACTTCAATACTCAATGGCAGCACCGAAAAATTGAAACACTAAGAGCATGGGATACGACCCAAGGTCTCAGTGAAACCATTGTCGCTGTCTGTGACTCAGGTGTAGAAAAAGATCATGAAGATCTAAAAGGAAGAGTGCTAGCAAAAGGATGGGACTTTGTGGATCGTGATAATGATGCCAATCCAGTTACCTCACATGGTACTTTTGTCGCAGGACTAATCGCTGCGACAGCAGATAACGCCCTCGGTGGAGCTGGTGTTGCTCCTGAAGTTAAAATACTTCCTCTAAGAATCACTGATGAAAATGGCAGTACTTCTATGAGGACAATTACCGACTGTATCCGTTATGCCGCGAACGCAGGGGCAAGAGTTATTAATGTTAGTTTCACTGGAGTTCAAAGCAGCAGCGTTGAATCAGCTGGTAAGTATGCCAGAAGAAAAGGCGCTCTTTTGGTTTACTCAGCTGGAAATCAAGGTCAAAACAGATCAAGCTGGCCTGATCATAAAAATGTGTTAGCCGTTGGTGCAACTAACTCATACGATACGCGCTGGACCTACCGAACAAGTGACAATAAAGTTGGTGGATCAAATTATGGGTATTTCGTCGACTTAGTAGCACCGGGACATAATATGTTTTCTACTACGACTTACCTCACCCACAATCAAGGGAGTGCTCCTTATAGAAGAGGTAGCGGAACTTCCTACTCTGCCCCAATTGCATCTGCCGTGGCGGCGCTAATTTTTTCAGTTAATCCAAGTCTTACCCCAGATGAGGTAGAAGAAATTATGATCAATTCATGTGACAAAATTGGCGACCAATATTATTTCGGTGCCGGCCGTGTAAACGCTTATCAAGCCGTGAAGCTGGCCCTTAAAACTTTATAACTTATTTCCCTTCTTGGAGATTTACTTCAGGAAGGGAGATCTTTCTTTTAAAAAATAAATAATCTTCATTAGGACATTTTGTTCGAAGTAGCACAAAGTCTTTAAAGTGAACTAAGCAGCCAGAGGCAAGTTCAACTCCATCTATCTTTTTAGGTGAACTAAGTTCAATCACATGTTCTATTTTCTGTTGGCCTTCAATAAAAGCGATTTTTGCTTGCTGCAGGAATTTGAATTGAGCAAACTCAAAAGGACTAAAAACTTCTAACCCTTCAATCACGTTGTTTTTAATATGCACCTTCGTTCCGGCAGGCCAGGTTCCCTCTGAGAAATCCATCTCATCTGCCAATTCAAGTTCAATAACACCTTCTCCATGATCTTTATAGATCGTTCCCTTAGGCCAGCTGATCCCCCCCATTTCCACGGAAAATTCTAATCTTCGCTCTGAAGAATAAACTCTGTAAAAATAATGACTTAGGGTTAAAACAGCTAAAATAGCGATAAAAATACTGACTTTTTTCATGAGAATATTAAACATTTTTTCATACTTAGTTGCAATAAATTCTCAGTTTGGTAGAACCCGCCCTATGAAAGCGAGCCTAATTATTCTTTTCACCCTACTCTCCTCTCAAGTGCTCGCCGTCCGAAACGGGGTTAGTGTTGACAATAAATACATTGCAGAACTTTCCATTAAGACGAGATCTTTAAATAGTAGAGGTTCGGCTTTTGGGATGTCTTCAAATTCGACTAATACTTGTAGTGGAATCCGTATTCATAGGAATTATATTTTAACGGTTTCTCATTGCTTTAAAGACTTACGTTCTAACGGTAGCTTTACTGTCTATTACTGGGATAAAAATCAGCAGGGACAAGATGTTAGGTACTACGCTAAAGTCTATCATAACAATGTAATCAAGAACTCTATTTTACTTTCAGAAGAACTAGCTCTGATACCTATCTATCCAACGACAGATAGCTTTATTGAACCAGATATTTATTTTGGTGACCTAACTCCCAGCAAACTTACCTTCTATGGCTATGGGATGAATGAAAATGGAAAACTTGGAACTCTGAGAACTGGTGAACTAAAGCAAAGCTACACAAAACTAGTTGATGAGAACTATATGCTCGTCACAACCCCAGGCCCTAAAAATGAACACCCATGTCCAGGCGATAGTGGCGGTCCTTTATTTAAAGAGAAAGATGGAAAAGACAAATTATTCGGTCTCGTAAGTTATATCAATAATCCAAATGTGAGTTTGATAGACGAGGATGGTAAATTTCAATGCAATAACGCCAACCAATCGCATTTCATCATCCTACAAAATCATGTTGGTTTTCTGAAAACTTATATGGATTTAGGTTTAGCGGAAGCAACAAACCTTGCAGAAAAATCAACAAGCGCAGAACTTATACTTGCTCCGACTCCAGTTGAAGAAGAAATCGAAATTGAAGACTGAATCTTAATTCGACCAGTATTTTTTCTTTTCAAAAGTTTAAAAAACCTATCCATTTCTTCCTCATCAACAGTTGCAGTCGCAAAAAAGTTTTTATTAACAGGTTTTTTATATTTTATCTGACTATCTTGAATCACCAAAGAGTCTATTTCTAATCCATTTGAAATCATTAGGTGATGTACTAATAAATAACCAGAAAGAATACACAGAGTGTTTAGACTGCCTCCAAACGCGGTTCCTTCATAGTTTATATTGGTGTTGAGCGGTGCTGAGAGCTTTATTTGTCGCATACCGATGTCAATAATATCCACTTCCATCGCCGAAACGACTGGTATAAAACTCAATAGCTGTTCTTTATATTTACTTTTTAAATCCATAAACCGATCCGCATTTTTAATTCCATGTTATAATAGAACAAAGGAAATTAATTTGAAAATACTTCTTTATTCTGAGCAACCAGAGGAAGCCGAAACGGTTAAGAAAATGGTGGCTGCATTCAATAATAAAATCGAAGTGCTCGTAGCCGCAAACCCAGAGCAAGCGATGAACTACGCCCAAGTTGACGGTCCATTTGCCCTCTTTATTCTTGATTTTGATACAAGAACAGATGTTAATGCCCTTGGTTTAAATCTGATCGATATGACTGGTGCAAGACCACTTATCTTTTTGGGTCGTGAGGCCATGATCAAAGATATGGTTTCAGATGACTTAAATTTTTCTCATGATAAAAATGACACCCTTTTAAAGCCGACATCTCGCTCCGACTTTGCGGTAGATCTAAAAGATTTAATCAACAAAGGTCTAGATTGGGCAAAACAAGAAGAGTTCGAAGAGTCGATTCAAGAAGTTAATCCAGACGACTTTCTTCCTATGAAGATTCGCTCTTTATTTCTCTATGATAAATTTCCCTACGATCTATATTTAGCGATTACATTAAAGTCCTATATTAAAATTATCAGTGCCGATAAAGCATATACACATGCAACTCTAGCTAAGTACTCTAAAAAGAATGTTAAATATCTCTACATCAAAAAAGATGATCAGATTAAATATTTGGAAGACGAATCGAAAAAATGCCTGAAGGCACTTAAGCTCTCCAAGGCCAGTGATAAGGGAATATATTTATTACTGCTAAGAGCGATTACGATTCTGCATCAATACATCCTTGCTCTTGGAGTAACTGAAACGGTTCTACTTTTAACCAACTCCATTTCTGAAACTATTTTAGATCAATTTAAAACTCAAATTAATCTGAGGAATATTTTAAAAAGCTACCCTACTTTCTATCAAGGAATTGCGAGTAAAAGTTTATTAACGGCTTTAATTTCTCAATCGATCGCCCATAAAATTGGTTGGGAGTCGAATACCACCAAAATGAAATTGGTTGTATGCTCACTCCTACAAGACATCACTCTTCCAGATGAGACGATGGCCAAAGCTAATTCTTTAAAGAGTGAATACATTCGAGGTCATGACCCTCGTGATATAGAAGAATACAAACAGCACCCGACAAAGGCTGCTGAGTTCGCCAAACAATTTAGTAATTTTCCGGATATTGATTATATTATTGAAGCTCATCACGAACTTCCTAATAGAAAAGGTTTTCCGAACCGACCTTCGTCTTCAAGGTTAACTCAAATCTCAGCAGTATTTAATGTTTCACAACATATTGCTGCAGAAATTGATGGAGAGAAGTTAACTGATATCTTATTGCAAAAAATTACTAAGCCAATGCTCAAAACCTATACTGGAGGGCATTTTAGAGATGTGGTGAATCATGCGATCAGCGAAGTCCGTTTAAAATAATTTATAAATTGGCTTCTTCAAATGCAGCGATAATTTTTTTATAGGTGTGATTTCTAAAGCGTTCATGTAAATGAGTCGCTATCGCCTCTTTGTTCACACGGATTCTACTTCCAGCATTATCATATTCTTGTAAGATATTGGTGCAAACTTCTTCTGAGATAATCATAATCTTTGATAGCGGAGAAATATCATCTTTAAAATTTACCGCAAAACCTTGTCCACTAGTCATACCATGATGTTGAGTCACAATCATGTCAGCCCCAATCGGACAGCGTGGAAATGTTTTTACCAATTGCCCTGCAAGCTTCGCATGATCAAGAACGATTTGTTTTTCTTCTTCAGTCACATCATCTCGAAATAAAAGATCTTCTTCTGATTGAGCATCTGGGTATTTTCTATAAATAGGAACTAAATAAATATCATGAAAGAAAAATGCGAAAGTCACTTTATTGGCCTGCTCTTCACTTCCCCAAGAAATTTTCTCAATAATTTGACGAGCAATATATGAAGCTAATACAGCATGCTTGTAACAGTAGTCACCAGGATTTTCGATAAGCATTTTAAGAAGATTTTTGATCTTAGGCATCTCTTTCGTAAGCCTTTGAATGGACTTAATTCCAGCCTTAGAAATATTCGCCATTTCATCTGAAATCTCTTCACTCTCCAGAATTTCTTCCGCAACGACGTTCATGACTTGTCTTGTGACTTCACTTCGCTCTTCTACGGTTAAATCATCACGCTCAAGTTCTTGCACAACAACCGATGAAGCTTTATTGATAAAACGAAGCCTCTCACCTGCCGGCACATATAAACTGGCGACACCCTCTTTCACATATTTCTCTAGCGTCTCACCAATGGGTTGGTTAGCTTCAACAATTTTGAAGTACCTAAATTGAAAATCACCTTCTTCAACTCGATAATAAATATCACAATGGCTTTTTGATAGCTGAGAAAACATCCGAAGTGGAATGGGAAAAAAATCAGGAACTTCACGACTGGCCATTTCTTTAGCCGTGATCTCTAAGATCTTTGCCATCGATTGCAGAACCTGTTTAATGTCATATTTATTTTTTACAACTAGCGTCTTATCTATTTTTTTTGAAGGTTCACCGAGTATGATCACCGGCACACGATGGTCTTTAGCAGCGAGGAATTCCAACATTTTCTCTATGCCTGAGTTCGCATCATTTAATTCTTTAAAGCATATTATGGCATCAATATTAGGAGAAAGATCAATCAGCTGCATTGCATCTCTCACGTTTCTTTTGATCGTTACATTAGTTCCTACATATGCGCGCAGGTTCACTTCGTATAATGAATTGATAACTTCGTTGTCAGAAATTAGGATTGCTTGACTCATATCTTGTTTATTTTACTGATTTTATTACTTTTTTGAAACAAGATAATCTTTTAGGTGTTGCACAGCAGAATCTAATGCATCACGTGGATCTTCTTGATTATATAAACTCTTCACATGGTTATAGATCTTACCAGACTCGCTTTGTACGATATCAATTTCAATATCGAAGCCACTCATGCCGCGGTACAAGGTGATTCTTCCTGTAAAGTGAGGGTCCAATCCTTTGAGACGGATAAAGTGTTCTTGAGGAAAAGAGTTGGATAATTGCATTACATTCCTTGGGCACTGCTTATAAGTCTTTGAGATTAAAGCTTTTATAAATGACAAGTATCACCTATTTAAGGTACAATTTCCAACATAAAACCTATTAATTAAAGGGAGTTTCTAATGATGACGACCCATAATTATTTTACCTCATCAATTGGTAAAAAACAGATTATGGCCCTGACAGGATTTGGCTTGATTGGGTTTACACTCACTCACCTGGCAGGAAACTTTTTAATCCTAGTTGGCGCAGATGCATTTAATGTTTACGCTTACAAGCTAACTAGTAATCCACTAATTTATGTTGCAGAGGCTGCCCTTGCTGGTATGTTTCTAGGTCACGTTGTTTTAGCGGTATTACTAAAACTTGAAAACATGGCTGCGAGACCTAAGTCTTATTTTACGAAGGTAAAAACAGGACGTGGAGAAACGCTTGCTTCAAGTACAATGCCTTACACAGGTTTAGTTCTTTTAGCTTTCATTATCATCCACTTACTAAACTTCAAATTTGGGACGAACTACGACACAACTGTTGATGGTGTGGCGATGAGAGATCTTTACAAAACTGTTGTAGAGTATTTTGCAAACCCTCTTTATGTAGCTTGGTATGTATTTGCGATGCTTTGTTTAGGACTACACACAAGTCATGGATTTCAATCTATGTTTCAAACTTGGGGTCTTAATCATCCAAAGTATACACCTGCGATACAAACTATATCTATGGCCTACGGAGTTTTCGTAGCGATTGGATTTTCAAGCTTGGCCATTTTTTGCCACTTTCAAAATTAGGAGATTGTAATGAGTTTTAATTTAGATCCTAAAATTCCTGAAGGACCGATTCAACAAAAATGGGAGAACCATAAGTTTAAAAGTAAATTGGTTAACCCTGCGAACAAAAGAAAATATAGTGTTATCGTTGTTGGGACAGGGCTTGCTGGAGCGTCTGCTTCTGCTTCTCTTGCCGAACTTGGATACAATGTAAAAGCATTCTGCTACCAAGATTCTCCACGCCGTGCTCACTCGATTGCAGCACAAGGTGGTATCAACGCTAACAAGAACTATCAAAATGATGGTGACTCTACTTGGAGACTTTTCTACGACACTGTTAAAGGTGGAGACTATAGAGCGAGAGAAGCTAACGTTTATAGGCTAGCTCAAGTTTCTGGACATATTATTGACCAATGTGTGGCTCAAGGTGTTCCATTTGCTAGAGAGTACGGTGGATACTTAACCAACAGGTCATTTGGTGGTGCTCAAGTTTCTAGAACTTTCTATGCCAAAGGACAAACTGGTCAACAACTTCTAATTGGTGCGTACCAATCAATGATGAGACAAGTTGGAGCTGGTAAAGTTCAAATGTATCCAAGAAGAGAAATCTTAGACATCGTAATCATCGATGGTAAGGCCAGAGGAGTTATCGCAAGAGATCTTGTAACTGGTGATGTTGAAAGACATGTTGCTGATGCAGTTATCTTAGCTTCTGGTGGATATGGAAACGTATACTTCTTATCTACAAATGCAATGGGATGTAACGTTGGAGCAGCTTGGAAAGCTTATAAAAAAGGCGCTGGATTTGCGAACCCTTGTTTCACTCAAATTCACCCTACTTGTATTCCTCAATCAGGTGATCATCAATCAAAACTAACTCTTATGTCAGAGTCACTACGAAATGATGGTCGTGTTTGGGTTCCAAAAGATGCAAACGATAAAAGACATCCGAATGATATTCCACAGGAAGAAAGAGATTACTACTTAGAGAGAATCTACCCTTCTTTCGGAAACCTTGTACCGAGAGACGTTGCTTCTAGACAGGCAAAGTTTAGAGTTGATGAGGGTAAAGGAGTTGGTGATACAGGAATTGCAGTTTATCTAGACTTTAGCGATGCTATTAAGCGCGACGGTAGAGATACAATTGCAGCTAAGTACGGAAACCTATTCGAAATGTATCAAAGAATTACAGCGGAATCTCCATACGAGCAACCGATGAGAATATACCCGGCTGTTCACTACACGATGGGTGGTTTATGGGTTGATTATAACTTACAAAGTACGATTCCAGGACTTCATGTTCTTGGTGAAGCTAACTTCTCTGATCACGGTGCTAACAGACTTGGAGCATCAGCGCTTATGCAGGGTCTAGCGGATGGTTATTTTGTTATCCCATACACATTAGGTCACTACTTTGGTAGCAACGACTTAAAGAAAGTTGATACAACTCACCCAGAGTTTCAAAAATGTGAAGACGAAGTTAATGCTCGTTTAAAGAAATTTTTGAGCATCAACGGAACACGTTCTGCTGATGAATTCCACCGCTCCCTTGGAAAAATTATGTGGGAGTACGTTGGAATGAGTAGAAACGAAGAAGGTCTAAAGAAAGCTATTTCAGAAATTAAACAACTGAAAAAAGAGTTCTGGGAAGACCTAAGAGTTCCAGGAACAGGTGAAGAGTTAAACAACGAACTGGAAAAAGCTGGAAGAGTTGCAGACTTCTTAGAACTCGGTGAACTTATGGCAAGAGACGCTCTTGAGCGTAAAGAGTCATGTGGTGGTCACTTTAGAGAAGAAAGCCAAACTCCTGAAAATGAAGCCTTAAGAGATGATGAGAATTTTGCTCACTCAGCTGTTTGGGAATTTAAGGGAGATGACGTAGATCCAGTTAGACATAGAGAGGAACTATCTTTCGAGCACGTACCTCTAACTCAAAGAAGTTATAAATAGGAGTTACCATGAGTAGTAAAGAAATAACTGTTCACCTAAAGATTTGGAGACAAAAAGATAGAAAAGACTCAGGTCGTTTTGAAGAACATACCCTAAGTGGTGTATCTCAGGACTCCTCTTTCCTTGAAATGCTTGATCTTCTTAATATTAAACTTGTTCGCGACGGAAAAGAGCCTGTGGCTTTTGATAGTGATTGTCGTGAAGGTATTTGTGGAAGCTGTGGTTGTATGATTAACGGTCAGGCTCACGGACCAGAAACTGAAACAACAACTTGTCAGCTTCATATGAGATCATTCAGTGATGGAGATACTATTGTAATCGAGCCTTGGAGAGCAAGGGCATTCCCAGTTGTTAAAGACTTAGTGGTTGACCGCTCAGCTTTTGATAAAGTCATCGCTTCAGGTGGTTATGTTTCAGTTAATACTGGAAATGCACCTGATGCAAGTAACGTACTTGTGCCTAAAGAAGCAGCAGACCTTGCAATGGATGCAGCAACTTGTATTGGCTGTGGAGCTTGTGTAGCAAGTTGTCCGAACGCAAGTGCAATGCTTTTTGTCTCAGCTAAAGTTTCTCACCTAAGCCTACTTCCGCAAGGAAAGCCTGAAGCTGAGAAGAGAGTTGCTAACATGGTTAAAACAATGGATGAACTTTCATTTGGAAACTGTTCTAACCATGCTGAATGTGAAGCAAGCTGTCCAAAAGGGATTAACCTATCAAATATCGCAAGAATGAACCGCGAATTTTTTAAATCAAAAATTGCTTCGAGAGAAGAATAAATCCTATGCCGCCAGCTAGCCTGGCGGCCTTTTCCGACCTATAATTAGTTATGGTCAAACTTAAACTCATTCCCCTATTGTTACTCATCTCACTCCCTGTATGGAGTCTTGATAATCTTAGAAGTATTAGTGCCCTTGAAGATACGATCACTCGTGATTTAAATATTATTTTAAAGAAAGCCAACCTCACAGGTTATATCAGTTATGATCATATTTACGAGTATGGTGATTACGCTAAAGTTACTTGCAATGGAGGGCGCGTAAAGCTCAAAATCTACTCTCTTAGTAAGGAATGGAGTTCTACTTTTTACTATGCTCTTCAAAAATTAGGTTTTTTATTCCCCCACCCTCGCTGGCAGATATCCCCAGAAAAAGAAGAACTGACAAAATATTGTGGGAAAAAATTTGAATGGAAACCTGCGCTTAAATATCGTGGTTTTCATTTTCATACTTTACACCCTAATGAATGGGTTCATGGCTTTCTCCAAGATTCACCTGAGATTGCAATAGACACAATTAGATGGCTAGCTCGAAATCAGCAAAACATATTTGACCTAAGCCTTTTGCGAATGCCGAGTGAAGAAATCTACAAAAAACTTAAAGAGCCATTCAAATTAGCAAAGTCTTTTGGTATTCACGCAGGACTTGCCTTAGGCCTTGCCTTTCACCAACAAAATAGCTTTAAGCTAGTCTCTATACTGGGTTCATTTTCAGATGATATTAGCCGCAGGGAAATAGCGCGAAATCTTGCAAACCTTTTAGAAAACATAGACATCAGCTACCTAAATATTGAGACGGGTACGAGTGAATTTACACCTGTTAATTATGATAGGACCCTAAAATGGCTGAATCAAATTGCCAAAGTTACTAAAAAGAAAAATGTAAAGGTCATGACTAAGGTTCATATTTCAACGAATCAAAGAAATAAAAAATATGGCAACTACAATTTTCTACCGGCCCATGCTGATAATGAAGTGGGAATACTACCGCACACGGTATTTTATTATAGTTTAAATGATGAAAATGCTCCTATGTATGGCAATAAGAACTTCTCAAAAATGCGAGATTTCATGCTAGAGCAAAATGAAAAGAGAAGGACTTGGTTTTATCCTGAAACATCCTATTTCATTGCTATGGATATTGGTCTTCCGCTTTATTTCACGGAGTACCTAAGGGCGCGAGCAGAGGATATGAGCTTTATTCATAAGAATAATATCGAAGGTCAACTCACTTTCACAACAGGCCAGGAAAATGGATACTGGCTCTTTGACTGGACAGTGGCTCTCCTCAACAACCTTGAATATAAGTTTGACCCACTAATTGGAGCTAAACTTCTCGGAGAAGATCCGAAGGGGTTTCAGAAGCATATTGATTTTCAGAATAAGCATTTCACTCAAAATAAACTCACTTCTATAATTACATTTCAGAATATGGGAGATGAGTTATTCCCTGAGCATAAGATTCATAAGAGAATACTTATAAAAGATTTGATGGAAGAGAAGTCTCAAGTAGAAAACCAGATCTATAGACTCGCTAACGCTATCAACGACAAGCCTTCGGTAGAAAATATTAAGAATCCAGAGATTAAAACAATGCTGACTATAACCTACCTACGGCTTGAACACGCCCTTATGGTCAGAAAAGGAATGCTTTCTAATATGAAGAGTAATATTCAGAAAGCTAAACGCATCCGAAAAAAAGCTGAGCATTTGATGGAAGAGTTTATCACCAATTATGAGCGTTACCCCAAAGCTAAAATCTTTGAGACTCAATCAAATTTAACTTCATATCAATGGGGTTATGGTTATACGGCGAAAAATCTTCATCATTGGCGCCGAGAAGAACAAAAAGTTAAAAGAGAGAACTTTAGTGCCTTCTACATGAGTGTTTTTGATCCACTCGATATTTTATTTTAGTGACCTCTAACGCAAAATTTTGAAGGAAATCTTGGGTTAAGATAAATCTTTACGTTGTCTGAACGAAAGCCTTTTATACAGCCAAAATCAGCTGCAGTTTCATAGATTTCACCAATCGAGCTGATCCTAATGCAAACTTTTTCATCGAACTCACCTGTGCCTTCGATAATCACTCCATCAGCAAATCCATTCTTGCAGTTTTTAGTGGGAGACGTTGGGTATTCATCTATGATGGTCTTTGGATCGATACATCTGGTAACTATCTGACCTGATGCCATCCTAACAGTTGGCCCTTCAGTAAAGCTATAACTACACACTCGCGAGTAGATTTCACTGATGGCAAAAGCCGAGTTAGACAGAGATATAAGTACTAGAAATAAGGTGGTTAAAGCCTTCATAAAACCCTCAATTAAAAATTCGCGCGTAATATACACCCCTCCCTATTTTGGCACAACGCAAATTGTAAAAACTTCATACCGTTTTTGACAAGGATTAAGAGACTTTTCACGGGAGAAAAGCTAAGCTGTCGGCGATGAAAATCTTCAATGAAACCACATTGAGCTTCGCTAAAAAAGCGGAAAAAATTCTAAAAGACATTCTTGCTAATGAGATAGGTTTCGAGGTGAAAAGAAGCCGCTTTATCAGTGGACGCTATAGCTTTCCTATCCATATCGTAGTGATCTCAAGTGACCGAGAATGGGGCTGGTTTGATCCACACACCTATCAAATTGCTCTCAATATAAAGCTTATGTATGCGGCAAAAGATCAAGTCCTAAGGGATGTGATACGCCATGAAGTGGCTCACTATTTATGCCATATTCTCAACCTCACTAATGAAACGCCTCACGGACCACATTTTCAGGCCATCTGCGAGCGCTATGGCTGGTCTGATGAAGTTAAGAGTGCAAGCTTCAACCTTGACCATCAAGAACTTAAATACGAGTTTGAAAGAAAGGATAAGCTCCTCAATAAGGTCAAAAATTTACTCAAGCTTGCCGAAAGTGATAATCCTCATGAGGCAGAACTAGCAACTCTAAAGGCAAATCAATTACTCTTAAAGCATAATCTCTCTAGCCTTGAGGAATCAGATTGGACCTTATACAGTAAAACAGTGCTTAGCTCACCAAAACGAAATGCCAAGCTTTCTGCTATCTACGATATCCTCAAGCATTTTTTAGTTGGTCCGGTTTTTATATACGGTCAAAAACAAGTTCAACTGGAAGTATCTGGAAGCCTAGAGAATATTGAGCTTGCAGAATATGTTGCCGGCTTTTTGAATGAAGAATTTGAGAGACTTTGGAAGAAACAAACAAACCTCAAAGGCGCCAGAGCAAAGAACGCTTTTTTCTTGGGGATCGCGAAGGGCTATGAGCAAAAAATGCTCACCCAAGAATTTAGGCCTGAAGAATCAAGGCAGCTAATCGTTTTAAAATCAAAACTTGATGAGAGGATGAGGCTAGCTCATAGAAGACTCTCCAGTACCTCCACGTCGGGTTCCTCCCATGCAGAAGCTTTCCAATCGGGACGTTCAACGGGACAAAATTTAACGGTCAATCAGGCCATGAAAAACAAAACAAAAACTTTTTTTCTCAAAGGGAGATGACATGAATAACTTTGAATATTTTAATCCTGTGCATATTGTTTTTGGTAAAGGACAAATTGCTAAACTAAGCGAACTTATCGGACGTGATGAAAAAGTTCTTATCACTTATGGCGGTGGTTCTATCAAAAAGAACGGAGTCTACGACCAAGTTAAAGTAGCCCTGAGCGAACATAGTGTTATGGAATTTGGCGGAATAGAACCAAATCCTCAGTACGACACCTTAATGAAAGCTGTTGAATTGGCAAAAGAAAATAATATTACTTACCTACTTGCAGTGGGTGGAGGTTCAGTTATAGATGGAACTAAATTCATCTCAGCCGCGATTCATCATAATGACGATCCTTGGAAGCTTCTGTCTGAGAGACAAAAACTTCAAGGAGCGACTCCTCTTGGAACTGTTTTAACCCTTCCTGCTACAGGTAGTGAAATGAACACGGGATCAGTAATCTCTCGTGGAAAAGTGAAACTTGGATTTATGGGGGACCCAAGAATGTATCCTAAGTTTTCTATTCTAGACCCAGAAGTAACTTTCTCACTTCCAGAAAGACAACTAGGTAACGGAATTGTCGATGCCTTTGTACACGTTTTAGAACAGTACTTAACGAAAGATATCAATACCCCACTACAAGACCGAATGGCGGAAGGTATTCTTCAAACTCTTATCCAAGAAGGTCCTAAGGTCATCCATGTAAAAGATGACTATGCCTCTAGAGCGAATTTTATGTGGAGTGCGACCATGGCCTTAAATGGATTAATTGGAAGTGGTGTCGTTCACGATTGGGCCACTCATATGATTGGTCACGAGCTAACAGCTCTTCATGGTGTCGATCACGGTAGAACGCTGGCCATCGTGATGCCAAGTTTACTTAGAGTTCAAAAAGAGCAAAAACAACAAAAGCTACTTCAATACGCATCTAGAGTTTGGGGGATTGAAGGAAAAACTCCCGATGAGAGAATCGAACAGGCCATACTTATGACTGAAGATTTTTTCAACTCCCTAGGAGTTCCAACAAGACTTGGAGCTTATGATATAAAAGAAAATGATATCGATGCAATCGTTGAATCAGTTCGTGCCCATATCCCTGTTAACCTGGGAGAAAATGGCGATATTGATGGAAGCAAAATCAAAACAATTTTAACAAATGCCTTATAAGGAAATAAATGACTGCCAAAAAAATATTATTAATTGCGAGCACCTTCTTGGTGCTTGCCGTTGCAATTGGAGCTTTTGGAGCTCACGGGCTAGAAAAAACTTTGAGCGAAAAAGCTTTAAAAACTTTTGAAACAGGAGTTCGCTACCATTTTTACCATGCCCTAGGACTTTTAATTTTGGGATGCATGCAACATCTTTTTCAACAAATCCAACTGAAGATGCCAGTGCTCTTTTTAAGTGCAGGGATTCTTCTTTTTAGTTTTAACTGCTACCTCTATGCCGTTACGGGAATAAAGGCGATGGCAATGATTGTTCCCATTGGTGGTGTATGTTTCATTGCTGGTTGGGCGACCTTAATACTAAAGATTAAAGGAAGTAAAATTTGAAAAATTTAAAACTCATATTTTTAAGCATTTTTGCTGTGGCCTGTACGCAAAAATATCAAACCTATCATGTCATCGATAAGTACAATTATAAAATTGATAATTACGAAGCTCCAATATCCCCAAAACTATTGCGCGCTCAAAGAGTAAGCAAAGAAATTTGTACAGACCAAGTGTTCTTCGCTCAAAATGCAGAGAAAAATGCCAAGAGATTAATCGAAACGGCGGTAGCGAATATGTGCGGTGAAAAGCGTTTTATTATGGACGCTAAGCTAACTGAAAATTGGTGGACAGTGATTGCTTACTCAAGATCATGTATGGTGCTTGAAGGTTATTGTACTCGTTAACTAGCTTTTTTAATTTCGTCACGACCGGCAAGGGAAGCCAAACATTCGTAAAGTTTTGCTTTGTCTACCGGCTTGGCCAAATAGCCATTCATTCCGTTTTCAATGGCCTTCATACGGTCTTCCTCAAATGCGTTGGCAGACAATCCAATAATAGGAATATCAAGTTTCAATTCGTTTCGAATCGCCTTGGTAGCATCTAGCCCGTCCATAACAGGCATTTGTATATCCATAAAAACCAAATTAATCTCCGGGTTTTCTTTTAAGACCTCTAGCGCTCTTCTACCATCGACAGCTGTTTGAATATTTGTGATTCCAAATTTCTTAAGAAAACCAATGGCAATTTTTTGGTTAAGTTGGTTATCATCCACAACCAAAACATTAAAATCAAATTGAGTTTCTCCAGCTAATTCAACTCCGGCCTCTGGAGATTTTTCACTTTTTTCCAGTTCTTTTGTTAAAATTGAAAAGTAAAAAGTAGCACCTTCTCCTAAGGATGATTCAACCCAAATATCTCCACCCATTAACTGGGTCAGTTTTTTACAAATACTCAATCCGAGTCCAGTCCCACCAAATTTTCTAGTTGTGCTAATATCTGCCTGCTCAAAAGAACTAAAAAGCCGTTCTTGAGCATCTTTTGAAATTCCAATCCCATTATCTTTAATAGAAAAAAGAAGCTTGCATTCATCATTAGATCTGCGCTCACAACTTATTTGCAAATCGATCACACCGCCCTCAAATGAAAACTTCAATGCGTTTCCAATCAAATTAACAAGAAGTTGTCTCGTTCTAGTAGGATCACCTTCTACCCAAAGAGGTACATTTGAATCGATATTGGTAAGAATAGAAATTTTTTTACGAGAACTAGTAGTATCAAATATTCGAAGAGAAGTTTCAACTTCATCTCGTAAATTCATTTCCGTATTTTCAATATGAAATTTTCCAGCTTCCATCTTGGAGATATCGAGAATATCATTAATTATAGTAAGTAACCCTTCACTACATGATTTGATATACTCTACTTGCTCTCTTGCTTCGTCTTTTAATTCTTGATCCATTAAAAGTGAAGTAAAGCCAAGAATACCATTGAGTGGAGTTCTTATTTCATGGCTCATATTGGCCAAGAAAGTAGATTTGACTTCAATTGCCTTCTGAGTCGTCTCCGCAGCCAAGACAAGGTCGTCCTCAAATTGCTTTCTCTCAGTTACATCATAGCGGATCGCTACATATTTATTGAGTTTATTATGCTCATCAAGAATAGGAAAAATGGTTGTATCCACCCAGTAATAGGTGCCATCTTTGGCCTTATTTTTAACTTCGCCTCGCCAAACATGACCACTCGTAATGGTACGCCACATTTTCTCAAAGAATTCTTTTGGATGATATCCAGAGTTAATAATTCGATGATCTTGTCCGATCAATTCCGCTTTTGAGAACTTTGATATTTCAATAAATTTATTGTTCACATAAGTGATCTTTCCTCGAAGATCTGTTTCGGCTACAATGGCAAAACTATCTAGGGCATTTTTTTGAGATTCCAATTGATGATTTTTCGAAAGAATATCTTTTGAAAGTTTTAGCATCGTATTGGTTAAAGTCCCAATCTCGTCACTAGAGTTAACATGTAACTCAGAGAAATCGATTTTCCCTCCAACCGAAATATTTTGAGTAATATCCATTAATTTTTTAATTGGAGCGACTAAGCGCTTAGAGAAAATAAAGGCAATCCCGACTGCAAATCCGAGTAGAAATAACAATAGTAAACCAGTACGAACTAAGTCCGCTTCAATCCTCTCTTTTAAGAACGCTTTATCCAGTCTCATAAAAATTGTGAGGTATTGATTTGGGTTCGTTGGATTGTAGAAAATTTTCTTCTTTAAGTAGTAAAATTCCCCATCTTTGGCTATATCCGCAATATTAGTTTCTGTTTTTCCCCAAGTTAGTTTTTCATTTAAATCAGCGATTTTCTTCTGAGCAAGATTGGAAGTTTCAAGGTTTTCCGACTTATCAGTAAACTTCGCAATACTATCATCTTTGGTGGTAGAATTGACTAAGACTTCTCGATCCTTATTGAGGATAAAAAACTCCACGCCTTTTTCTGAAAAAACATTAATCCCACTAAAAATAGAATTGTAATTCTCATTAATGATGACAAATCCAAATGGCTCTTTGTGATTACGATAAATCGGATACGCAGCACGTATTACCATCTGCAATGGATGAACAATTTTTCCAAATTCTCTATTAAGTGAAAACTCTGAAAAGTACACATTCCCTGGATCGGTTTGAAGAACTCCCTTATAATAGCTCTCATTGATTTTATTTTGCAGGTTTATGTCTTTTTCGCGAAATACCTTAAGCTTTTTTCTCTCCACTCTAAGAATTTCGTCACCACCATTTTCAATTCCAACATAGCGGATCTGAATATAGCGTTCTTTCGCATAGAGCATTTCTCTAAATATAATAGAAAGTCTATTTTTCCAGAGTGCACCAGTTGAATTATCGACTGGGTCAATTCCATTATTGTCGTTTGCACGCAAGATCCCCTCGACAGGAGGAGTTGATGCTAAAAACCTCACATCATTTTCAAGTTCATCTAAATTAGTGCGTACACTTTCAGCAAAAATTTTAATATTATTTTCTTCTTCAAGAATTTTTGATTGTAGTAAGTAGGATTCACTTAAAAAAAAGCTATAAGAACTGACGATGATCCCAGTAATCAAACAACTTAGAATAACAAATAAAGTAATCTTCCCATTAAGACTCATACTTATCTTTTCGGAAAGAATCGAATTATTTTAAGTATTTATCTTATTAATTATTCTTTATTACAAACGTGAATTTAAAGACTTAAATCAATTTCTTACTGGACGATTTAGGGCAATCATTCCTGCGGCGACTGCAAATAGAATATTTGCAAGTAATTCATTTCTAAGAACGGTGAACGCTGTAAAAGCGAAAACAGTAATTGTTTCACTCAAAGCAAGGCTTACAATATACATCGCCACCTTCTTCTCTTGCTTATTACTTGAGTGAAAGACTCTTCTCGTAAAAAGTGAACCTGCGATCGAGAATAAGGTCGCAGCTATAAGGACATATTTTAAATCGGGATCAAATATAGAAGGCTCACCTAAATTAAGATTTCCAAAATTAACAATGGCATAAAAACTAAAAGTAGAGCCAAGCATTGCAAGCCACAGCAATTGTAAATTTGTTTGCGGCGACTTTTGTTGCATCAATTAGACGTTGCGCTCGTTAGGTCCGTGAATCCATTTGTGTTGTTGTCCAATGACTCTAAATGGCCCACCAAACTCTTCATTCCATTTAAGAATATTTATAAAGCGCTCTTTTGGAAAATCTTCGTGAGGCTCATAACATGGAGTTAACACCCAAGGAGCAACACTGTCCTGACCTAATCTAAAAAAGGTATCGTAAACAAATTCAAAATCTTTTTTATCTGCAATAACAGATTTTATCTGAGATTTTGTTCCGTATTGAGTAAGAAGTCTTTCTAGTAATTTTTCGGAAGTCTTCACTCCAGTAGATGGAGTTTTAAAATCAAAGCTAATAAAGTCAATTATATCGAAGATACCGTCAACAACTCTCGTTCCCGCAGCTTCTACATTGATATAAAAACCTTTTTTCTTCAGTGCTCGAGCAAGTTCCAATACACCTTTTTCGTGTTTTGGATGAAATGGATCTCCACCGGTGATTGACACACGCTTAACCCTGAAATGTCCAAGATTGGATTCTTTTTCAACTGCGGCCAAGACTTCATCCAGACTTTTAAGACTTCCATCGAAGTCCCAGGTCTCTTTACTGTCACAATTTAAGCAGCCAATAGTACAACCTTGAAAACGCACGAAAACCTGCGGGATTCCCACATGGATTCCTTCACCTTCAGTAGTTCGATATATAGCGTTAATATTCAGCATAGACATAGCACCGCTTTATAGCACGAACAAACTAATTTTCAAATACTTAACCGATTAAATTTTGCACCTTGGTGAAAGTTTTACAAAAAGGTACGACATCTGTTTAAATATAGTGATATCAGCTAATTATGGAGATTTAGATGATGAAAAACCTTAGTATTTTAACGCTAATAGTCTTATTTGGAGCATGTACCGAATCCGCAAAAAATGGTGGTCGTGAAAAACCAAACGGAGATCGAGATAATACCAACACCAGTACTCCTACTATAAAGGGTGAATTTGTTGATCTTCAGCCTTCACAAATTTCCAGAACTCGTGGAGCTGAACAGAAATCCTATACTCAAATCAGAAATGAACTCTCTCAAAGTATTTTAAATGAAAATGAATACCGCTCAATCCCTATCGCGGAAAGAGATAATACTAGTGAAGCACTGAAAGCACTAACTCCGACCAGCGAGTGTGGAATAGATGACAATCTAAAAACAATTAAAGCTAGAATCAATGACTGCTTAAAAAAGAATAATGGACGCCATATGTGGAGCGGTCAGGAAAATGGAATTGCTGGTGAAGGCAATTGGTCATTAGTCGCTAATCACCAAAACCCGGACTATCAGGTTTGGATTGATGAAAGAACTGGCCTTGTATGGTCACAAACAGTAGACCGCGCAGCTTGGAATAAGGCCAGTGGTAATGCTTCAGCTGCAAGTTGTGGTGATTTAGACCTATTTTCAGACAGTGAAATCACTTGGCGCCTACCGACTAGAAATGATTTTTTACAAGCTGATATCAATGGACATGCCATGGTTAGTTTAAATATTGCTGACACAGATGTTTTTTGGACTGCGACCTCAGCCAATAATACTGATAATGCTTGGGCCATAACACTAGCAACTGGTGTCCTTATCGAAGTGGATAAAAAGTCATTAATCGACATTAAATGTGTCGGAGAAATTTTAAAATAGTATGAATAGACAAAACGAGCGGGAAGCTCAAAAAGCTCTAGAGAAAATAAAAACTTTTAGAAACCTAGCAGGGCGTGCGGAGTTTGATACCGATGCACCTGAAACATATAAAATTGATATCAAAGTAGATAACTCGGTTCCCCACGGACAATTTCTTCCCAGTAAAATTTATCCTGGTTCGTGGCGAGCAAGTGAACAAACTTATAGAGCGATGAAAAAAGATCTATTTGCATTAGGTGAATCGGTTGATGAACTTGTTGCTCCCTATATTTGCTCTTCTTGTAAAACGTCTCTTGATAAACAGTTTTGGCTCTTTTGCCCATACTGTGGTGAAAGCTTTAAGGATGAAAAATGATAATCACTCAAAAATATAATTCTGCAGCAGATATTGACCCTGAGTTTATACCTGATCTTGAAAAGCTTTTATCAGACTGCGTTCCAAGCTTTGAAATGATCAAACAAAATGAACAAAAAGCTGATGATAGTACTCATTTCGCTTACTATTTATTTTTTGGACAAAAAACTAACGCTCCGATTGGGTTTGCTCAAATAAATATTAATATTGAAAAAGATAAATCGAAAAAAAGCTTTTTCTCAAGGTTTAAGAAAAAACCGCTCGAGATGGCCACTCTTAATTGGTCCATGCCAGGATGCTTGAAAGAAGGAATAATTTTTGACCCTCAGTATATCCAACACGCTTGCCCTAAGGCTCAAAGTATCTTTGAAGAGTACCAGCAACGAGAAGATGTGAAAGAACAAGAGCTTCTGTTCTCATCCGCGTATACAGACCTCACTAAACTGACGCAAGAAAGTTCATCTGATTTCGTAGCTGAATCATTAGTAAAAAATCGAGATAGTTATCAAGATTATATGCAAAGCCTTTCAAGTAACTCACAAAAAGATATTCGATCGGCTTGGAAAGAAATACAGGCCAATAGCCTCGGGGACTATGAGCATTTCAAAGAAGCATTTGCTTATAAAACTGAAGGTTCAGACCAATACAAAAATTGGAAGTCAGAAACAAAAGTTCAAACTTATCTAGAGCTAGGATGTCCCATTGAATATTTAACTGTCGAAAACAAAGATAAAGTGTTAGCGATGGTTTTCTTTTTTGAAGGAAGATCAGGTAACGCTTTTTACGATATTATTTTTTCGGAGATTTCCGATTTGGCAGGTCATCAACTTGCGATTTTAAAATTCTTTGAAAAGAATCAGCTTCACCGTCTTCATTATTTAGGAGAGAAAAAAGTTGCGGGAGAACTTATTGATTTAGGTTTTACGAAACGTGAGCAATTTAGAGTGAAAGCACAAAAAGTTCTTCAATGAAAGAAGAATTGATTTTAAGAATCATTCAATCATTTTACGACGTAGCAAAGAAAGACTTTATGATTGGATACCATTTTCGTTTCATTGAAAACTTTGAAGAACATATCCCAAGAATTGCACAGTTTTGGAATTTGCAAATTAACCAACAGATCTCTGATCGCTCTCTACTTCCCTTCGATCTATTAGGCGTGCATAAAGGCCTTGGAATAAAACGAGGAGAGATTGGAAGATGGATTGTTCTTTTCGAACAAAACTTAGAGAAATACTCTGAGTTATCAATTGATGATAAAAAGCAGTGGATGGATAAAGTGAGGCATTTTTCAGAAAAGCTAACGAATTTTCTTATTCAGCCTTAACGGCATGTAGGTATTCTTTAACAAAATCCTCTAAAACAGGCTCCCCTGCTACATCATCAAACACCCAATTTCGAGACACATAACCTCTGATACGCTTAGCAGCTTTTAAGGCCTTATCCTGATCATCATAATAAAGGGGGCGCATCTCTACATTGCGTACCTTTACTATAAGACCGTACCTACAAGGCGGAGTATACGCAGAACAATCAACTAATTGCTCAGAAAAATCTTTCGGAACTCTAACCTCTAAATTAGGATCTCCTAACTTCGCCATCTCCTTAAGCTCAATAGGGCCATAATTAGGTGGCCTAGAGTCACATGATAAAAGAACGCTAAAAAGTAGTATCAAACGCATACTTTATTTTAGCGGAGAAAGGTTTATGAAACAACTGAATCGAGCGCTTCTTTTAATTTAGGATACTTAAACTCATAGCCTATATGTCTTAAATGCTCTGGTTCGACATTCTGTCCCTCTAATAGAACTTGGCTCATCTCTCCTAGAGCTAGCTTTATCGCAAATTCTGGAGCTGGTAAAATGGTAGGTCTACCCAGCACTCTCCCCAATGTCTTGGTAAACTCGGTATTAGTCACTCTTTCCGGAGCCACCACATTAAAAATTCCTTGGGTGCTCTTATCAGAGATCAATTTCTCTACAATCCGGACAATATCGTCCACATGAATCCATGGCATATACTGTTTGCCGTCACCAAGCCTTCCTGCAATTCCTAATTTAAATGCCGGAAGCATCTTATCAAGTGCTCCCCCATTCGGACCTAGAACCACACCAAACCTCAAAATCGCAGAACGCTTATATTGATCTTGATGCATCAAGGCTTCCCCTTCCCAGCTTTGACAAATTTTCGCTAAGAATCCCTCTCCGGCAACAGAGTCTTCAGTAACCAGGTTATCTCCGGTGTTACCAAAGAACCCTACAGCAGAACTTTGAATATAACAGTCCACTTGCGCTGACTTTAATTGCTTAAAAAGATTTTTTGTTCCCGTGATTCTTGAATCGAATAAAGCTTTTTTACGTTCTTCAGTCCAGCGGCCTCCGGCGATATTTTCACCAAGTAGATTTATCACCACGTCAAAGTGAGTATGAGGAAGTTCAAAACTTGAATTAATGTCGGGCCAGTGTACAGGAGTAGTTCCTGGAATGATATCCTTCGCCTTCTCAACACTACGAGTGAGAGCATAAACCTCATGCCCTTTTGTAAGTGAGTGACATAAAAATTGACCGACAAAACCTGTTGCACCAGCGATTAGTATTCTCATGAGTCAATCATACAAAGACTCATGGCCTAATTCAATGTCTAGTTCTCTTAGTCACCTTTAAACGCTTGGTTTTCTTTGGCCGTTGAACTTTTTTCGAAGTCTTTTTCTTCGTCGTCTTATCTGAAATAAGACCTATATCCATATGACTTTGCTCACGGATGGACTGATTGATCTGTGAAATAAGCTTACTATCAAAACTTGTAACGAAATTATAAACTCTCCCCTCGCGCCCGGCACGACCAGTTCGTCCACAACGGTGAAGGTAATAGATCGGAGATTTCGGCAGTCCAAAATTTAAAACCCAATCAAGATCTTTAATATCCATCCCTCTTGCTGCAACATCAGATGCCACAAGAATATGCGACTTTTTTTGCATAAAAGATTTTATATTCGAGATCCTAAGTTTTTCTGGCAGGTCACCATGAAGAATTTTGAACTTCAATGTAGGAAGTCTCTCCAACAAAAACTTATTCACTTCTTCAACTTGATTCTTTTGATTCACGAATACAATACCACGACCTTGTGCAGTCCTTTTTATAAACGCCTCAAGAGCTGCTAGCTTTTCTTCTGGTTGAATAAAAAGATTGAAAGTTTCAATTCTCTGTTGAGTTTTATGAGCCGATCCAAGTTGAATCATCTCTAAGTTTTTCTTTCTGAATTTTTCTTTTAAGAATGTTTCAACATCAACCGGCATTGTAGCTGAAAAGAAATGAATATCGACTTCATCAAATTCGACAAATTTAATGATCCCTTCGATATCTCGTTTAAATCCCATATCGAAGAGCTGATCAGCTTCATCAAAAACTAAATAACGAAGATCTCTGAATGAGAGTTCTTTTTTCTTTAACGCTACTGATAGCTTAGATGGAGTTGTCACTAAAACTTCAAAGCCTTGTTGCTTTAAATTTTTGCTGGTTACTAAAGATCTAATTCTCAATTTCGCGTGGTGAGATATTTGCTTAAAAACATCAGTGATTTGTAACGCCAACTCTTTA
>JAYZFM010000023.1:0-39806 GCA_036336775.1 Bdellovibrionota bacterium
GGCGCTTTTGCATCTTCGTTGATTAGATATAAAATATGCGGGACAAATGATTTCAGCATTAAGGCTTGCTTATTTCTTTTTACTTCTTCAGAGTCTTTATTGACTGTCTCATTTCTTGAAACACCGTCCAATAGAAATAAAGTTATTGCAGCGGAACTACCACCGGCGACTGATTCAGGTAAACCTTTATTCTCAATGATACGGGCCATACTTCCCCAGTGAGCTGGAGCTAGTTCTCCGTTTCCACGAATACCTGCACAGTAATTTCCGGCCATACTTAAATTAATTTGACCAAAAATTGTTAGTCCTAATAGTAATTTATGCTGCATTTTCATTAATAGTCTCCTATTTAAGCGGCTCTTAAATTTTTAATAATGTCCATTTGGAAAAGCTCTAGTAGTTCATTGAAGGTACACTCAAGCTTAATTTGATATCTTTTAGATTCACGTTCCCAACGCACTCTTTCAATACGTGACAGTGTATCTAGTACTCTAAGTCCATTTAAATAAAAGCTTTTCTCTGTCGTGAGTTCAGTTTTCTTTCTCACTAGTTCTTGCTTTAAAAAGACATACAAATCGTCGAACTTCAATTGGTCCATTTTCTTACTTCTCCTTGGGTGTTTTCTTTATCATTCTAGATTTCAAGAAAAATAGATAGGAGACGTGTAATCTTTAGCACTAGTGTCTAATTTTTAGGCAGGTTTATGCAGAAGTATTTTTAGGTAGTTACCAATTCGATAAGATCTTCTCCGCTTGCTCTATTTGCTGTCTAGAAAAGCCATTAGAGTTTTTAAAACGAACTAAGTACTCTTTAGCAAGATCGGAGTGATGCGACTCTAGCGCTTTAAAAAATGATGAGATTATATAGTCGTCTTGAGATGTATAATCTAAAAATTTATTGGACTGAAGTAAGCTCTCACCGAGGGCAATTGTTACTACCTCAGTTTTATACTCACTAAAGACTTGAGCTGATCGGCGTCTAACTTTATTAAATGGATGAACAAGATACTTCGTAAGTTGGCCAATATCCGTTGATGGATGATTGATGACAATATTATGGAGAAGCTCTTTAAAAAGCATTGCACCGTCTGTCTTTTCATAAAAACCAATATGGTTATTTGAGAAGCCAGCAAGGTCTATTTTTTGAGCATTCGCCAGTCTCATAAGTGGAGAGAGGATAAATCTTGCATTTTCTTTAGCGCTAAAAGCATTCTCTATGACTCTGATAAGCCTATTCTTTTCAGAATCGCTTAATTCTAAGGTAGATAAAGCACCTATAAGGTCTCTTTTTTCGGCCATTTCTTTGGTATTTTCAATCGCAGAAAGCAAGTCATCCGCACCGACCTTAAACTTCTTCACTCCATATAAAAGAAGTGCGTGTGCCGTCGATAGCCCCCTCAAAGAAGAAAATACCCATAAGTTTCTCCACTCAGACTCATCAAACTCTAACTCTTCAAGCACTCTTTTTGCATACCTATAGCTGGTAGACTTTTGCATAAGTAGTGAACTCGCGCTGCTCTTTTGATACCGAATCTTCACAACTCCAGGAATGACTTGGTCTGGATCAAAGTAGATGAGATTAGCATGAGGTAACACGAATGATAGATCACTTTCTTTCTTGTCGCTAGAAATTGAAATTTTGCGACCACCTTGAACTACCGGTATATCCAAATGAAAAAGACCTATGTCTTCAAATGAGGTTTGAGTTATTTTAAAGCGTCCACTGGAGACTTCCTCAATTAATAATTCAGGTCGCCCCTTTCGGTAGATAAATTCTTGAAAAAAATTAGTCAGATCACGGTCAGACTCGGCTTCCAAATGTTTCTTCAAATCCCTTGTTTTGGCCACATTATGTCTTAGATTTGGATTATTAATATAATGCCCTAAAGCTTGGAAAAAGATTTTCTCTCCCAGAGTTTCTTTCAAATAATTAAGGACGATACTTCCTTTATAATAAGTAACAATACCGTACTCACTAAAGATCTTTTGCTCAGGTGTGGTTTCAAAATTGATAATTGGACCAAGTGTTCCGTTTACTTCCTCAGAATTCAGGTAAACTTCTCTTTGACCTTGAAGTTCATCCAAATAAGCTTCTTTGCCATCAGCTGCTTCAATATATGAAAGCTCCATAAAAGTTGCGAAGCTCTCATTAAGCCAAACATCATCCCAGTTTTCACAAGTTACAGTATCCCCAAACCAGTGATGAGCTAACTCATGTAGTGAGGTCACTCGACCATAGTGACTAAATACGGCTTCACTCGAGAGCGTGGTTGTTGTCGTGTGCTCCATTCCTCCGCCATCCATAGTGCGGACAGCAGTGATATTATACTTCTCGAAAGGATAAGGCGTGAGCTTTGATTCCAGGAAACTCATCATTTGATCTGTTTCGTAAAAAAATGCTAGGTCTTCAGTGTAAGCAAACTCATCCACCCAATAGCTCATATTTATTGCCCCAAAAGGGTACGAAACTTTGTGAAATTCACCAATGGCAAGACTTACCAAATAAGATGGAATTGGCTCATTTAAGCTGTATGAAAAGTGATTTTTAAAAGGTACTTCAACATCGTTGGCCCCAACATCAGTACCATTACTCATAACAGAGAAGCCTTCGTCAATATAAGCGCTAATCTCTAATTGAAACTTATCACTTGGTCGGTCGTTGGTTACAAACCACTCACGGGCCTTAGATGGTTGAACAAAACTGCTCGCTTGCCAAATTTTTCCCTGCGACTTCATAACCGTAAAAGCTGCGTTGGAATTTAAATTAAATGTATATTCAATTTCAAGCTTAGAAACCTGATTCGATTCAAATGGTCCAATGATGGTAAGTACTGATCCACTATGGTTATAATTTGCAGGAACAGAATTCAATATTAAATTCGTCAAACTTAAATCCATACCTGCATCTAGATTCACATGAAGTGATGCAGTTATTGTTTCAAACTCAACAACTTGCTTAACACTAACTAGTCCTGAAGACATCTTCAGATCAAGGTCTAGTTTTTGTTTGAGTATATCTATATTCGATGAAGCTTTCGATGCTGCAGTTTTTAATACTCTAGATTTGAAGTACTGTGGCCTAATCGCAAAGGCATTTAGAATTACCAGGTTCGATACAAGAATTAGCTTTAATACTCTAGACATATTTGTACTCCTGAAGTCTTCTAGCATGGAGTACTGAAAATGCAAAAAAAAAGGGCCTCTATACGAGGCCCCAAATTTTGTTTTTTGAATAGATTTTCCGGCTTCTATTTAGCCGATTCACCAAATCCTGTTCGCCTTGCATCCGCTTCGGCTCCGGTGCTACTAGCACCCGGATTTGGCGGCAGATTTACATCACGTAAATCTACTCTTTAACGTTGAAACCTTTCAGTTTCTCAGCTAGTGCAGAAGTTGTAGCTGTCTCATCTTGCTTGTAGTCTGCAATATCTGCATTCTCAGCATTTTTCTTAGAAAGAGCAATTTTCTTCTCATTCTTATCGATAGACATAACTCTTGCTTTAACTCTATCACCAACTTTTACAACGTCTTCTGGCTTCTCAACTCTCTCTTCAGAAAGCTCAGAAATATGGATTAAACCTTCGATTCCTGTTTCAAGTTCAACGAAAGCTCCAAAGTCAGTTACTCTAACTACTTCACCTTCTACAACTGAACCAACTGGAAGTCTCTCATCGATTTTCTTCCAAGGATCTTCCTCAAGTTGCTTAATCCCTAGACAGAATTTAGAGTTGTCAGCGTCAACGATTAGAACTGCAGCTTTTACTTTATCTCCAACTTTAAATTCATTGTTTGGATTGATGTTTTTCTTAGTCCAAGAAACGTCAGAAACGTGAATTAGAGCATCAACGTCTTCCCCAAGGTCAACGAAAACACCAAAATCAACGATTGCTTTGATTGTTCCTTCAACTTCTTTTCCTACTGGATACTTGCTAGCAAGTGCATTCCAAGGATTGTCTTGAAGTTGCTTAACACCAAGAGAAATTCTCTTGTTTTCAACATCTACTTCAAGAACTTGAGCTTCAAGGTTATCACCTACATTGAAACCTTTGATAGGTCCTTTAGGGTTAGTCCATGAAACTTCAGATACGTGAACAAGTCCTTCGATTCCATCTTTAAGCTCTACGAAAATTCCGTAGTCTTTAACAGAAACGATTTCACCTTCAACTTTTGTTCCTGGGATATAAACATCTTTTGCAGATTCCCAAGGGTTTGGTTGAACTTGTTTAAGACCTAGAGAAACTCTTTCTTTAGAAGAGTCATACTTAAGGATTTTAACGTTAATTTCATCACCTACACCAAGTAAGTTAGATGGATGCTTAACTCTTCCCCAAGACATATCTGTGATGTGAAGTAGACCATCAACACCACCAAGGTCGATAAATGCACCGTAATCAGTGATATTTTTAACGATACCTTTAACAATCATTCCTTCTTGGATTTGACCAAGAGTTTCGTCTCTTAGTTTTCCTCTCTCTTCAGCTAGGATAGCTCTACGAGATAGAACTATGTTTCCACGTTTTTTGTTAAACTTGATAACTTTGAATTCCATTGTTTTACCAATGAACTTATCAAGATTTTTAGTAGGTCTGATGTCAATTTGAGATCCTGGTAAGAAAGCCTTAACACCGATATCAACAGATAGACCACCTTTAACTTTAGAGATAACAGTACCTTGTACTGGATCACCTTTTTCACATGCTTCAGAAATTTTATCCCAAGCAGAAAGGATCTCAGCTTTGTCCTTTGAAAGAACAAGGTTCCCTAAGTGAGACTCAAGTTTTTCAAGATAAACTTCGATTGTGTCTCCGTTAGCAATTTTTAAGCTTCCGTCGTAGTTACGGAATTCTTTTGCAAGAACTAAACCTTCTTGCTTGTAACCGATATCAACAGTTACATAGTCATCAGTGATATTGATAACTTTACCTTTGTAAACCTCGCCCTCAGTAAAACTTTTTGAGCTTGATTCTTTAAGAAGGGTTTCAAATGCAGTTTCTTTTTTTGCATCCTCCGCTCCATCTTGTTCAAATTCGATTCCCTTTGCCCATGCAGGGATTTCCATTGTTGTTGACATAATAATTGTCCACCTTTTAATTTACGATAAATCCGCAACTGCAGATATGAGGAGTTTTTATAGTCTTTTCAAAGATTTATGTCAACCGCCAGAAGCCTTCTTTTGAGGCTCTCTATGCCTTTTCGCATAGGCGTTTTCATAGCAAAATTGAAAGGTATCAGCGTAGGTTTCAAGGCCATGAGTTTCAAGAATTTTCTCTGAGTAATCTTTGAGCGCATTGCAGTAAATCGGGTGATTATCTAAAACCTTTGTCAGCTTCGTTCTCGCTTCTCGGATATCATTTTCAAAATAAGACTCACCAATCCAGCGATATTTATACAGCAAGCTTTGACGCATGGCTGTGCGAGGAAAAAGAACCGGCTTCCCATTAATTAAAGAAATTATCTCAAAATCATTGAGCGGCTCGTCAAAAGCTAAGCCGACAAAAACATCTATTTTCTTGAGCTCTTCCATTTTGGTTTCTAGTTGATAAAGAAAAATATCCCCTTCATAGAACTCGTAATCTAGTTCCTTTAAAACTTTCTTGGCACGATCTTTTTGATAAATCCTAGGCCCAAGAAATAGGCTTAAAGTTAAATCGAGATATTTCTCGGAGTTATGATTTTTCAACACTCGAAAAACTTTAACCATATAGCGAAGCCTACCTAGCTCAGCCATATTATTAATAACGCAGCCAATTTTTTCGGGTTTTTCAGAATTCTCCTCTCTTTGACTAAACTCAATTCCCCCGCCTAGGTTTTTTATCTTATAGGTTTGAATACTAAACGTTTCCCCCACAAAATCCTGGATCTCATCGGAGAGAGTAAAAATATAATCGACTCGCCTTAAAAGCCACTTCGCGACCATATTGTGATAGATCGAGTTAATGTTTTGGTTGAGCGTGAAAAAAAGTGGTATTTTCAGCTTTCTCTTTAGTATCAGAGCAGCCATCCAAGTCGACATAAGAGAATAACAATGAACAATATCGTAGGAATTTTCGTTGATATGTTTGTTTAATTCGAAAAAGAATCGAATATCAAAGGGAAGATTAAATCGATAGTTATTGATATAGATTTTTTTTATGTCTTCTTTTTCTGATTCTCTATCAAGCTGGGAATTTTTGAGGCAAAACAAAACAGGGTTACACCCTATATCTCTTAAGAATATACAATCAAACAGAATACGCCTCTCAATGGTAGACCATTTTCTCGAGGTGCACACTAAAAGCACACTGAAATCTTGAAGGATTATCTTTTCTCTAGGCATTAGGGCTCATAGCTTTCGATCTCACCTTTTATAGATCCTATTTTAATTTCTGCTTCAAATTTTAAGAATATTTTTTTTGAGTCAGCTGAGTACCAAAACTTCATCTGGCCACCCTTTATAGTTTTACCCTTGGCCTTCGTTTCAATTTCCAACAGATAGGCTTCATACTCTCCAATCTCAGTGGAAATAGTGTCTTTTTTACCAGTTTTAACAGTGAACTCCTCAACATCTCCTTGATTGGAAACAGGTATTCTGTAGGTTGCTTCTTTTTCCATCGGAAGACCCCTTATAAAATACACAATAGATAGAGGATCTTGAAAATAGCGAGGCACGGGCTTCATCTTCTTTTTCTTTTTAGTCTTCTTCTTAGTCTCTCTCTTATAGAGCGAAATTGTTTTGAAACTTTCTAAATCAAAAAGCTGAAGGTCATCGATATTCTGTCCACTCTCTCGTTGAATCAATGAGAATTTCCGAGGAAGAAAATCTGACTGCCTAACAAGTGAGTCGCAATAGTCATCGACTTCATAGAGATAGGAATAATAACTAGAAGTCTTAACCCTCGCATGCAAGTGGTACACGGGCTCTTTACCTATCATGCTAGGACTCTTCGTACTGATGGTGATTTTACCTGTATTGATACCCATATAGGTAATATTTAACACTGTCTTTTCACCAGTGTACAAAGTCGGTTTAAAGTCTCCCCAATATTTTGCTGAATCTTTATCGAAATCTTTTAACCTCTGCGGAAATTCGTCTGGATAATTTATTTCCTGAGGTGACTTAACCTTATTCTTTGTTTTAGTTTCTACTTTTTGGTTTTCTTTAACCTCTGGTTGTTTTACTAATTTACGAGCGACAGGCTTTGGTCGCTCTATAGTCCTAACAGGTTCTTGAGTTTTTATATTGGTCGTTTCTGTTTCTTTTTTTTCATCAACTGAAGGAACTGGTTGTTTGACCAGAGGTTCTGGTGTTGGATTCGCAGGCTCAACTTCCTTCACCTCAAACTTTTTTTGAAGATTCTGATCAACTTCAAAATCTTTCATTAATGTTTTATTTCTTTTTTCGGAGTTGTTATCCCCAGTAAAGAATTCTCTCCATGAGAATGAAGAACAAGAACTAAGAATAACTACAGATACCAGATAAATTAATTTCACTAGTTCATTTTAAAGGTTTTCTAGGCATAATCAAGATTGAGAATAGACTTAATCCGACTAAGAAGCTCAGTTTCACCACTCAAGAACTTAACTTCAATCTGAACAGAGAGAATTCGAGCATCTTTGGTGACTTTTTTGATTTTAACCATGTCCTTCTCACTGGAAACGATGAGGGCATTTTCCTTCACACTCTCCAGTAGAATGTCGTTAATATCCTGATGAGAGAAAAAGTGGTGATCCGGATAGACCATTTTTTTTACAATTGTGGCCCCATGGGACTCAAGTAGATGATAAAAAGACTCTGGTGAAGCAATCGCAGTAACAGCAACAACATTCCTTCCCTCGAGCTCGCTCATCTCTTTTACTTTCTTATCAAAACAATTAAAAAGTCCTGTAGGCGCATAACCAAATTTTCCAATCGGTAGATCTTTTTGATGATAATTTGATAACAAACTTAGCAGTGATTCTAGTTTTTCTTCGCTAGCTTGGTCCGCTCGGCTAATCAAAATTGCATCTGCATCCTTGAGGGCCGTTAATCCTTCACGCAAATACCCCATTGGTGCAACCTTGTATGATTCAAGTGGTAAAAGCGCATCAAACAATACGATATTAAATGACCTATACAATTTTAGGTGTTGAAATCCATCATCTAATAAAACGGCGTCTGGCTGATAATGAGGGAAATAGCGCTTCAAATTTTGAGAACGTCTCTTTCCTATTACAACTGCACCTTTAGTCATATTCTTAGCGATTAAAAGTGGTTCATCGCCATACTCCAAAGGGTTTGTTAAAAAACGCTGACCACCTCGGATGACTCCAGAACTATGTTCCATCTTACCTTTGTATCCTCGAGTGAGAACAAACAAGCTCACACCATAGCTTTCCAGTTTTTTAGTAAGCCAGATGATCATAGGAGTTTTCCCTGTTCCCCCAAAAGTCACATTACCGATAGAAATAATAGGAACTTTATAATAGTCCTTTTTTACAATTCCATATTCGTAGAACATTCTACGAACTCGGTATGCCGATTCCCAAACCTGGGAAAGAGGATAGAGAAATGTTTGTTTAAGAAAATTACTTTTCATTCGATTATTTTATCACTGCTTTTAGAGTTTAGGAATTCTTGTTTAAAACCTGTGCCATATACTCAGGCACAGAGAAGTCATCACCAGTCAAATAGTCTTTGGTTTTCATCAATTCTTGCGCCACATGATTATATTCTTCTTCATTTTGCATCCATCTTTTAAAATGCTTAAAGATGCCATACCTGTCCGCTTGATATTGAATCAACTCCGGAAATACCATTTTTTCATGAACGATATTAGTCAAACTTGCCGGTCCATCATAAGGAACAAGCAAACTCAGTACGAACTCAGTAAAAAGAGAAACTTGATAGAGCACAATTGTTGGAACTCCAAAAAGCCCGGTGGCCAGAGTCACCGTTCCACTGGCTGCAATACAAATATCTGCCCATTCAAGTGCAGTGGGAAGCTCATCTGACTTCCATTCATTTGAAAACGGTAAATTCACATCGTAATGTTCAGTTCTCACGGACTCAGATTTAACTATACCTAATTCAATTTTAAAATCAGCTTCCTGAATGAGCTCTACCCCTTTTGCAAAGATAGGCAGAAGTTTTGACACCTCTACATTTCGACTACCAGGGAGCAATAACAGACGAATTGGTCTATTCTTTATATCAGAGAAGTTTTTTTGCTTAACTGAATTTAATCTCTCACCATATTCAATCATCAGAGGATGGATTACCCCTTTGACTTGCTTAACTCCACGATCAAAAAACCATTTTTTCTCAAATGGAATAATCGTAAAAAGAGTGTGTACGTTTTTCTTTAAAGCCTTAGCTCTCCACGGTTTCCAGACCCAAGCTTGAGGTGCCACATAATAAAGAACTTCAACCCCACGAGCCTTAAGCTTTTTTGCAAGCTTCATATTGAAGCCCTGAAAATCAATAAGTATGGCCGTTTTTGTATTCCTCTTATCGACTTCTTCAAGAAGATGATCGAGTGCCTTATAATAAAATGGGATTTTACTAAGAACCTCAGATATTCCTATTCCGGAAAAATCTTTCAAATGGTAGATGAGCTGCATACCAAGCTTTTCAAGTCTTTCTCCCCCAACTCCATAGAATTCTGTTTGAGGAGAAAGTTTCATCAGCTCAGGAAGAAAAGTCATAGCATGATCTTCGCCAGACTTTTCTCCTGCAATAACAAGGCAACTAGATTTCAATCTGCTCTGCCTTCTCTAAACTCTCAAGAACTTTGGTAACAAAATAAACGGCGGCAACTCCATCATCGTAGTTAACCATCACATCTTTATTTTCTAATATTGCTTGATAAAAGCTTTCTTGCTCAATAAAAAGATGATCTCTTTTTTCATAAGACTCAGTTTTAACAAAACTTCCATCTTCAAATTGAGAATTCGTTCCAACGGCAATTTCATTAGTAAAAAGATCAACATGAATGCAGCCATCTGCCGACATAACTTCAAGTTCCCTAACCTCTTTAACATGGTTTCTTCCTGAAGTGATTATCGCTTGGTCGCCATCCGCAAAATAGAAGTGGCTTGTCACATGATCCCATTTATCAGTTCTCACTTTATGACCTATTGAGCTTACTGAAGTAGGCTTTTTGCCTAACAAGAAAAGCATCAAATCAATATCATGAATCATTAAGTCCTGAACAACATCTACATCGGTCGCCCTTCCTTTAAAAGGAGCATAACGGTTAATCTTAAAAGTTCTCTTACCTTTGATCGCCGCTATTTGGGGTTTTACAGTTTCCCACGCCTTGTGACATCTTTCACTATGACCTACCTGAAGTTTCTTTCCAGATACTAGTTCTTTTAATGAGCTTGCTTGTTCAAAAGTAGAACAAAGTGGCTTTTCACAAAACACATGCTTTCCTGCTTCCAAGCTTTGCTTTACAAGTTCGAAATGAGTCGATGTTGGAGTTACAATAACAACAGCATCAATTTGCTCCATCACCTCTTCAACTTTTGAAACAACTTGAACACCAGGATAAAGGGCTTTTACCTCTTCTTGGTTATAAGGTTCAACAATGGCCACAAGTTCAGATGATTCAAGCGCCTGAGCTTTTTGAGTGTGCCATTTGCCCAAATGACCGTGTCCAATAACTGCAACTTTTACTTTTGACATAGGTTTACTCCTAAGTTTTTAATTAAGACATAAATGTCGGAAGACCAATTTCACTGGCCAAAATAAATTCGGAAATATCAGCAATTATTTTATTACCTTGATACTCTTCCATATTTTCTGGATGGTTAATAAATGCTCTTGGTGAAAGCGCAGAAGCTTCCATCATTCGATAAAAATCTACGACCTCTGAAATTTCAGATTTTTCGAAACCTCTTCGTTTCATACCGATGATATTTACACCTTTAAGCTTAATTCTATTCCCAAAAGCCGTGCAGTAATGAGGGATATCTTTATCAATGGCACTAGCAGCTCCGATAAATACACCGTTTCCAATATTACAAAAAGGAGTGACTCCACAAGCACCACCCATCTGTACATAATCCCCAATTTTCACATGACCAGCACACATGGTTCCATTGGCAAGAGTAACATTATTTCCAATTTTACAATCGTGAGCAAAATGAACTCCAGTCATAAAATAGCCGTTATTTCCTACGACCGTTTTTAAATCGTCTTTAATTGTCGCTCTATGAACAGTACAGTTTTCTCTGAAAAGGTTCCCGTCTCCAATAATCGTTTCAGTTGGCTGACCTTTATAACTTCTATCTTGAGGTGGAACTCCAAGAGAGCAAAATTGATGAATCTCATTATCATTTCCTATCGTCGTATGACCTTCTATAAGAACATGAGATTTGATATTACAGTTATTTCCAATTTTAACATTCGGTCCAATAATACTATACGGCCCAACAGTACAGTTCTCACCGATAACTGCACCCTCTTCAATAATTGCCGTAGGATGAATTCTAGTTGTCATATATTTCCTTTTACTTTGTCACAACCTCAAGCTTTGCAAGAAATGCTGCTTCAGATACTTTTTCACCATTACAATTGATAAAGCACTCGTAGCTAGCAATATTACCGCGACATTTAGACATCTGTGCGTGAATTTCTAATTTCATGCCTGGGAGAATTGGTTTTCTAAACTTGGATTTTTCAACACTAATAAGAAGCGTTTCTACTTTTACTTTTTCTTTATTCAAAGATTTCAAAGCAAGCGAAGTGAAAGCTGAACATTGCGCCATCATTTCTATCTGAACGACACCCGGAAGAATTGGATTACCAGGAAAATGTCCTGCTAAAATTTCAAGATCACTTCTAACCTCGAATTCACTGATTACTTTTGTTCCCACTAACTTTCGTGTATCAGCTGTTTCAGGATCATCTAACACAGCTTGTGCCGGAGAAACTTCTTTTACTGAATCAATAAAAAGAAACGGGGGACGATGAGGTAAAAATCCTACTACAGCATCTTTATCCATTAACATATAAAACCTACTTTTTTGCTAACCCTCTTAAGGTTGCTTGAGTTTTTAACCACTCTTTTAAAGGTCTTGCAGGATGACCTGCCATAACGGACCCCTTAGGCACTCTAGCGTTTTCACTCACGACAGCTCGAGCCGCCACTTGTGATCCCTGCTCTAAATATGCAGAAGGAGCAACGCCTGCCCCTGCACCGAAGGCACAATAATCTTCAGTGGTCACACTTCCCGCAAGGCCAGTCTTTCCACAGATAATATTATGTCTTCCTACTTGTACGTTATGTGATAGCTGAACATCATTATCAACTCTAGTCGAATCACCAATTCGAGTCGGAGAAAAAGTTCCAGCATCAATCATAGTATTACAACCAATTTCAACATCGTTTCCGATTTCGACACCACCGATATGCCAAACTTTTTGATGAGCTCCATCAAAAAAGTTATAGCCAAATCCGTCAGTCCCAATCACGGTACCGCTGTGTATACGACAATGACTTCCAATTTTAGTAAATGGATAAATATTTACGTTTGGATAAACTATAGTATGATCGCCAATTTCCACGTGAGGTAATATCACACAACCTGGCATAATCTTAACATACGCACCGATCTTACAATGCTCACCGATAAAAACATTTTGAGCGATCTCAGCATCTGGATCTATTTCAGTAGTACCCATTTGCCGCCCATCTACCATATAGTTGAGATCGGAAAATTTGGCATCGTAAAATGGCTTTGAAAGCTTTGAGATAGCATAGTCAACGTTTTGAACCGTTGCACACCAGCTGTACTTGTTTTCTATTTTCTGAACTTCACTCTCGTCAAGCTTTGACCATAGATCTTCTTGTATTACGATGGCCACATCAGAAAATTCTAGATTCTCAAGCTCTTTTAAAATTTTAGATTTTTTAGCGAAGACAAATGTTCGAGGCTTGGGCTCAGAAAAATGGGAGATAGAGTCTATCTCTAGCCCTTTGACTTCTCCTATCCTAACTTGGAAAGAAGTTTCAATATCTCCCAATTTCTCTACTAACATTATTTTGAATGTTTTTTGTCGTATGCTTTGATAATTTTTTCAGTTAGATCAATTTTTTCAGCAGCATAAATCGGTGGAGATGCACTAATTTCAAAAGTTAGAGAAACCTTTTCAGCTTTTGACACATCATCAATAACTGGCTTCAACTTATCAAGGATTGGCTTCTTAAGCTCAGCTTCTTGTTTTTGAATCTCAGCTTGAAACTGTCTCATCTTCTCTGCTGCAGTTTTTCTTTTTTCATTTATTTCCTGAGCTTTCTTCGCTTTGGCAGCATCTGAAAGAACAGCGTCTTGCTTTTGAAGATTTGTAATTAATTTCTTAATACTCTCTTCTTCATCTTTAAGAACTTTTTGCTTAGATTTGAAAGACTTTTCTAGAGTCTTATTTACAGACTTCCCTTCTTCAATCGAAGAGATAATTTTTTGAATATTTACAATCCCGACTTTAATTTCTGCTTTAGCTGCAGAAACGGTGAAAGCTAACATTATTACTAATAGATTACGCATATCTATCCTCCTTAAAATAATTGTCCAATATCAAAATGGAATTGCTGACCTGAAACACCTTCTGGTGGATCAATTGGGTAACCAAATTCAAATCTAAGTACCCCAATCGGCGAAAACCATCTAAATCCATATCCATAGTCTTGTCTTAATACAAGATTATCCGTATCTAACTCTTCTAAGTAAACGTTCCCTACATCATAGAAAACAACCCATTTAAGACCCGCATCTCTAACAAGAGGCTGTTCAAATTCAATTTGCGCAAGAACAGAGAACTGCCCACCAATATTAAACTGACGAGGATTCCCAGTTTCTTCATCCGTAAAAGTCTGTTGAGGACCAATATCTTCAAAGTTATAACCCCTCATATTTCTTGAACCACCCATTTGAAACTTTTCAGAACGAGGTAGAGGTCTATCAGTCGTCCTCATGAGTTGATCAACTTTTAAGCGTGTTCTAAGAATTAGGTCTTCATAAACCGGCTTGTACCAACGAGTATCAAGAGAAGCTTTCGCCCATTCTTGATCACCATAAAAACCAGCATATTCAAAAGATAAATTCACGAAGTGTCCGCCAGTCGGTTCAAAAACGTTATTTCTTTTATCATAACGTAGCGAAGTCCTAATCGTTGCAGCAGTACCATTTTCAATATCCAGGTCGATACTTGGATTTCGAACGTTTGAAATTTTTGTCACTTCATGTCTTAAAGTCATAAAAAGTCTGGTGTATTCAAAGATTGGATAACCAACTCTAATATCTCCCCCGTACCTTTCTGAACTAAAAGAAGTGATCAGACCATTTTGAGTTCTATACACATCTGCACCTGCAGTCCACTGAGTATCCATAAAATATGGTTCAGTAAAACCAAGGTTGTATGTTTGTTGGATTTCAGACCAAGAAACGTTTAGGTTTAAGTTTTGTCCCAGGCCTCTGAAGTTATTCTGAGCAATACTTGCTTGGAAGAATCCGTTAGTGGCCGTCGAGTAACCAGCACCAAGAGAAATTTGACCAGTTTGTCTTTCTTTTACAGAGATCTCAACATCAAGGACATTGTCCTTTCCTTTAGGTGAGACAGTGTTAAAGATAACACTTCCTTGCTCAAAGAACCCCAGACGATTTACGTTTTCTTTTGAAATACGCAGCTTACTTCCAGAGTATTTCATCCCTTCATGAATACGAAGTTCTCTTCTTACAACTTTATCTCTCGTTTTGGTGTTACCCTTAACAATGATTTTTCCAAAATAGGCAATTTTACCTTTTTCGAAAGAGTAATGAATATCAACTTTATTTTCACCAGGCACAATCTGAAGTCTTCTTAATACGTTGGCAAAAGCGTAACCTTTATCCTGATACATTTCAGTTAGACTTTGAATATCTTTCCTAAGAACCTCTTCCGAATAGATTTCTCCAGAAACAAGTTCGATTTTCTTTCTCATTTCATTTTCAGTGAAAAGAAGTTCTCCATTAAAGAATATATTATTTACTGAATACTTAGGCCCTTCCTTAATATCCACAGTAATGAAAATCCACTTTTTATCTTCAGAAACAGTGATGATTGGGTTTGCAATATTGATTTGCAAATAACCTTTAGACTTGTAGTAGTATTTCAATTTCTCTACATCTGTTTTGAAAAAGAAATCTTTGAAACTTCCGGACCCACTTAAAACCGAAAAGTACCCCTCTTCTTGCGTGGCCATGATCGACTTCAATTCTTCGTCTTTCAGATCATTATTTCCAAGAAACATGATCTTTTTCACCATAACTTTATCAAATTCTTTAACTCTAAACACTAGGTCTAGACCGTTGAATTCGTTCTTTTGAAGGTCATAAGTGATATTCGCAAGGTAATAACCTTTCTCTTCGTAGAATTTTTGAAGAGTAACAATATCAGACTTGATCGTATTAACATCGAGGATATTATATTCTTTGGTTTTGATTTGCTCTTTAAGGTCATCGCCAGAGACTTCGTCATTTCCTTCAAAAAGAATTTTAGAAATAATCGGCTTCTCTACAACTTTAATAAGTAGAATTTCTTTACCTTTTTCTGAAACTTTATGAGCCTCAACTGACTCAAAATACTTCATGCTGTAGATGTCTTTTATGTCATCACGAAGCATATAATTATCTAGGGTCATCCCTTTTTTAACTTTTAGTTTTTCTAAAATAGCTTCCGGTTCAACTTTTTTCGCACCTTCTACGCGAATATCATCTACCACAAACAGTGAATCATGCTTTCCCAAATTAGTGTTTGCCTCAAGACAAAACGAGAGAAACGCCATTGAAAATAGGTATAAAAATCTAATCATCTAGTGACCTTGTAGTTAACTAACCTCGTGATTTTAGCCAATAATCTGACCATCTTCAATGGTTATTTTGTGTTCAAAACTTTCAGCAACTGAGTTGTCATGCGTCACAACGACAAGAGTGGAGTCAATTTCAGAGGCCAAATTTTTAAGTAGAGATATAACAATTGCAGTATTTTTCGTGTCTAGGTTTCCAGTTGGCTCATCGCACAGAATTAATTTAGGATTGAGAGAAATAGCCCTGATAATATTAACTCTTTGCTGCTCTCCCCCTGAGATCTGATAAGGATATTTTTTCAAACAATGTGAGATATTGAGCATCTCCGCGTACTTTAGAATTCTTTTTTTCACTTCGGCTTCTTTAATTCCAGCTATTTTAGCCGGAAGAAGCGTGTTCTGAAGACAATTCATCGAAGGCAGAAGAAAGTGAAACTGAAACACAAAACCAATAAAGCGATTTCTTAACTCACTGAGTTGTTCATCGTTGAGTTTTGTCGTATCTCTGCCTTCTAAAAAAACACTCCCCGCGTCAGGTCTCTCCAGAGATCCTAATATATAGAGAAGAGTCGATTTACCAGAACCGGAAGTTCCTTGGATAACATGATTTTGCCCTGCTTCAATATTTAAGTTAATTCCTTTTAATATTTCAGCATTTCCATATTTTTTTTGGATGTCTTTCAACTCAACTAACATTAACTAAATTCCTCTCTCAAACCACTTAATAACGATTTTGAACTCATGCGTTTAACAGTAATAAATCCTACAGTGAAAACCCAGATTAATGATAGTCCGAAGACCAATAGATAGTCGTCAATTTTAAGTAAAATATTCAGCTGACTGAGCTTGTAGATATCGCCTGGAAGTTGAAATATCGACATTTGTAAAATTCCTTTATCTAAAATAAAGATCAAAAGAACGGAAAACACACAGGATACAACCCAGATACAGGAGAGCATACAATACCAAAACTTCTTGAAAGATTTTAAGCTTAGCCCCAATGCTCTTAACATAAAAATGTCTTGAGATTTAATTTCAGAAATAAAGACCATGAATGCAATAATATTGATGACACTAACTAGAACGATTAACTGAAGTGCAATGCTTATTGTGTCTCTTTCAATCTCAACAGCGTCTAAAAGCACTTCATGTTCTGCCCAATAAGTACTCACAAAAAAATCTCTGTCGTATTTTTTCTGAAGACTCCTTTGCGTCTCTTCCAAAGAAAGGCCATCAACGACTTTGATAAGTCCTTCATTAACAGTGAAGTTTCTCAAGTCTAGAATTTTTTGTAGTTTCTCACGATGCATGTACATGAATCGCATATCTTTTTCAAAAATCCCATGACGAAGGATTCCTTGAATTTCAAACTGAACTAATGAAGCACTTCCAAGCTCTCTCGCTTTTTTCGAGTTAAAAGCTAAGACCACATTATCACCAATTTTAAGATCAAACTTTTTGGCAAATTGAACACCAACAATAACACCTTCCATATCATTGGAATTTTTTCTTAATGGTACATCTAGTCCAGTTACTTGGCGGAAGCTTTTCGGTTCAATTCCTTTAACCAAAACACCTTTACTCTGTTTATTGGCCAGAGCAAATGCTTCGATCTGCAAAATATGCGATGAAATTTCTACGGATTTATCTTGATTAAGCTTATCCTCGATACCTTCGAGTGAATAGAACCCATCACGAGCCTTAAATTTAAGGTCACCATTACTTTGTGCCAATGCCCTCTTAAGAGAGACACTATAGCCATCCATCAAACCAATAGTAGATAGAATAACTGCAATAGAGAAAGCTAGGCTAAAAATAGTCCCGATTAAAAATCTAAGCGCTGATTTTTTATCCAAAATAATCTGGAATAAAGAAATCAGAGGAAGTTTAGTCATTCACTTTCTTTTGCTTCAAAGAAGGTTTCTTTTTTTAGTAATGGGAAAAGAATGACGTCTCTAATTGTTTGCGAGTTAGTTAAAATCATAACTAATCTATCAATACCGATCCCTTCTCCTGCAGTTGGAGCCATTCCATATTCTAGCGCACGAACGTAGTCATAGTCAGGATCACAAGCTTCATCATCTCCCCCGTCTTTAAGAACCGCTTGATCAGCAAAACGACCTAGTTGATCTGTTGGATCGTTAAGCTCGTTGAAACCATTGGCAATTTCCCATCCGTTAATGAATAGTTCAAAACGATCAACATAATCAGGGTTTTCGTCGTTTCTTCGAGATAGTGGAGAAACTTCAGTTGGATATTCAGTGATAAAAGTTGGCTGAATGAGCTTACCTTCAACAAATTCTTCAAAACAAAGAACCATAAGCTTGTGAACACTTAGCCCATCAAGTTTTTTCGGATCAATTTCTAGATCTGACTTACCTTTAAGAAGGGCAATCATTTTCTCTTTACTCTCAAGGTCTTCCCTTGAAAGAGAAGTGTACTCCACAACTGCATCACGCATAGGTAATCTTCTAAAAGGTGAAGCGAAATCGATTTCGTTTTCTCCCCAAGTTATTTTAGCTGAACCAATAACGTCTTTTGCTAGTCCATGCATTAGCTTTTCAGTGAAGTCCATTAGATCTTCATAAGTTTGCCAAGCAGCATAGAACTCAACAGAAGTGAACTCAGGGTTATGCTTAAGTGATAGACCTTCATTTCTAAAGCATCTATTCATCTCAAAAACTTTATCGTACCCACCAACCACAAGTCTCTTTAAATGAAGCTCAGGAGCAATTCTCATGAAAAGTTCCATATCAAGGGCATTATGATGAGTTAAAAACGGCTTCGCTGCTGCTCCACCTGCCACTGAGTGCATCATCGGAGTCTCTACCTCTAACCAGTCATCTTGGTAGAAGAATTCGCGGATATATCTTACGATACGAGAGCGTGTTTTAAGTTTCTCACGCGATTCACGAGACATAATCATATCTACGTAACGCATACGATATTTTAATTCTTGGTCAGTTAATCCGTGAAATTTCTCTGGAAGTGGACGAATAGACTTAGAAACAACTTTAAAGTCTTGAGCCTCTAATGAAAGTTCCCCTTTATTGGTTTTAAAAACAGTTCCTTTTGCCCAAATCATGTCACCGTAATCACATAATTTATAGTCAGCGAAACCACCTTCACTTGTAACGTTCTTCTTTACATAGAACTGGAAACGATCTTTTCCGTCATCAACTTGAATAAAAGCAGCTTTTCCGAAGTCACGAACCAGCATTGCTCTACCAACTAATTCATACACCGGTGTTTCACCGATATCTTCTTTTGCCATTTCACTGTATTTTGCAATTAGCTCGGCTGCTGTAGCTGTTGGCTTAACTCCATGTTTATAAGGATGAGACTCCGCGGCTTTCATTTTGTCACGTTTTTCAAGCCTGACTTTCATTTGCTCGTTAAACTGTTTTTCCCACTGCGAAATATACTTTTCTCTCATTCTCAAAACCTTATATTTTATGGATATTAAAAGCTTGTTATATACTTACTGACCCATGTCGTAAAGACTGAGGCAGCGCACTAAGTCCGGATAAATTTATCTAAAGTCTTGGCTCCAATTAAATCTCCCCAAACATTGATGGCGGTGATTGGATAGTCCCAAAAACGATCCACAAGAAGATAAATACCAATCAATTCCAGAGGAATACCCGTCATTTGCATCACAGCACCAACCATCATGAGTCCACCTCCAGGAATCCCTGCGGTACCAGCTGCTGAAGTCATTACAAAAATAAAGATCAAACTTTGCTGATAGACAGTTAGATCCATCCCAGAGTACTCACCTAAGAAAATGATCACTAATGCTTGGTATAAAGCCGAACCATCCATATTAAGCGTGGCGCCTAAAGGCAGAACAAATCCCGCAGTATCACTAGAGACCTTAGCATTTTTTACCAGTACCTTCTGAGAAATTGGCAACGCAGCTGCAGAACTAGCAGTGGTGAAAGCCAGTAGCACCGCCTCTTTTACTTGATATAAAAATTTAATTGGGTTGATCTTAGCAAGTAAAAATCCCAAAGCAGGAAGGGTTATAATAGAATGGATTAAAGCCGCTAATGTGATGGCGAGAAATAGAGAGCCAAGTCCCTGAAAAACATCCGTTTCAGTTTTAACTACGATCGCTGCGATAAGGGAGAAAATTCCAATAGGTGCAACCTTCACGATCCATGCGATCACCTGCCCCATAAGATCTTGCACAGCCTCTGAAAACTCCACAAGTGTTTTGCGCTTTTGCACATCTATTCTTAGCGAAGCCATTCCTACAATTAAGGTGAAGACAACAATTTGAACAATATTTCCCTCAGATAAAGCATTAAAGAAATTTCCAGAAAAAAAGCTCGCTGCTAAATCACCAAACGAAACATTAGCAAGCTTACTAGGATCAAAATGTTTAAATGAAAAACCATCGGCAGCTTTAAAATTAAAAAGGTTTGCGATACTTATTCCAACGAGAGCTGCAAGAGCGCTGGTTAAAAAGTAGTAACCTGCAGTTGCTGTGCCTAGTTTTTTTAGAGCTGATCCTTTTAGATTTGCGATCGCCAAAAAGACGGAAGTAACAACCAATGGAATAATTAACATCTTTAAAAGATGAATAAAGATTTTACCAATAAACTCAAGACTTAGCGCCAGATCTGGTAGGTATAAACCCACCAATACTCCAAGCCCGGCCATAATCAATGTCACAAATTCGTATTTAATTTTCAGTCGCATCAATGGCCCGCCACTGCAGATACGACTTCATAAACCCATCCAGGTCACCGTCTAGAACCTTTTCTGCGTTTCCTGATTCGAAATTTGTCCTATGATCTTTAACCATCTTATAAGGGTGCAATACATAAGACCTAATCTGGGAGCCCCAACCAATCTCTTTTTTTCCAGCTTCAACTTCGGCAGCCTCAGCTCGTTTTTCTTCCATCGCTTTTTCATAAAGTCTTGAGCGAAGAATTTTAAAAGCGGTTTCTTTATTTTGCAGCTGACTTCTTTCGTTCTGACAAGTTACTACAATACCAGAAGGATGGTGAGTAATTCGAACCGCAGAGTCAGTTGTGTTAACCGATTGCCCACCAGCTCCTCCAGAGCGGTAAACGTCAATTCTAATGTCTTTATCTTGGATATCAATTTCTATTGAATCATCAATTTCAGGAGAGACAAAAACCGAGGCAAATGATGTGTGCCTTCTCGCATTTGAATCAAATGGAGAAATTCTCACCAAACGATGAATACCTGTCTCAGACTTCAAGTTTCCATAAGCAAAATCACCATTAACCATAAAAGTAACTGACTTAAGGCCGGCACTATCACCAGATTGGTGATCCATCACTGCCACTTTATATCCATTTTGCTCTGCCCATCTCGTAAGCATTCGATGAAGCATACTTGCCCAGTCGCAAGATTCAGTTCCCCCCGCTCCAGCATTAATTGAAACGATTGCGTTATTAGGATCTGTTTCTTCACTCAATAATGATTGTTGCTCAGCTTGTTCAAGTGCAGGCTTTAGTTCTTCGAATAGCCCCATTGCTTCTGCAATACTTGCGTCATCACCTTCATCTACAAACTCACAAAGAGCATCAAAGTCATCAAAGATCGTAGCAACCTTTTCAAACTTCTGAACGGCCTGACTTAAAACAGATTTTTCTTTTTGAATTTTTGCGGCGTTATTGGCATCTTCCCAAAAGCCTTCCAAGGCTTCTAAGTCTGCAATTTCATTTAGACGTTGTTGTTTACGATCAACTTCAAAGTGACCTCCGTACGTGCTCTAGGATTGCACGCATATCGGCGACTTCAGATCGATATTCATTCAATTTGATTTTATCACTCTCACTCATGCTAATAAATTACATGAGTGAGAATTGGTTGTCTAATACTGCTGTTGGATTTGTTGTTGCTCTTGCCTACGAAACTGCTGGACTTGCTGAGGAGTTAGACCTCTCAGTCTTTGATCGCTCACATCCATGTCATTTTGCTGCTGCATCTGTTGCTGCGCCTGCATTTGCTGTTGCTGAATACCCGCCACATCTTTAGACTGTGCGAGAAGCAACTGTCTAATATCGTCAGGGAGTTGATCTGTTGATTGAGGAACCTGATTTCCTCCCCCCATAATCAAAATAACTTCTTCGTCTGCTCCCATAGGTGCAAATTGAGCCTCGATCTGTGGAACGAGATTGGTATTAAAGCTGTCTTGGATCACTTGAGTTTGCTCGTCTCTTAACTGCTCACAATCAAATGGATTCTCTTTTTTAGAAGGAGAATTTTTTGCAATAATTTCAAGTACTTTGGCAAAAGTCATTCTATCAGCAGAAGATCTTTTATATCTTTGAGGCCTTACTAGAAACTGAACGAGATGACTTCCTTCTCGTAGTGCTCTGAAAAAAGATCTGACCCCAGTAATATCTGGAATATCAGGAACTCTTTGGTATCGAATCATGTATTGAAAAATTCCATAAGAGTATCTTTTCATAAATTCAACTGGAATCAACGCCTCGATAGCCGATTTATAAACACCATAAGCTGTTAAAACTTCTCTTGGCTCTAATATTCCAGTTTTATTGATATCAAAAGTTAAGATCGATTGCTCGACCGCTAAAAAACCTCCCCATGACACGATGAAATCACCGCTACTCATAGGTACTTCTGTTCCATCTTCAAAATGGGTGCAGGTTCGGCTAAATTTGGCTGCTGACCTAATAAAAGTATCAAAAGTTGAAACGGTCTGAGCGTTAATATAGTTATACATTCCAGGCAGAAAATCTTTTCTGGTCTTAGCTGAAGATTCTTTATCAGATTTATCGACAGAAGCCTCTAAAAAGTTCTTCATCTCAAGACGGTAGCAACCTGGATGAATTTTAGAATAACCTTCAACTCCACATTTTTTTTGAAGCTCTTCTTGCATATCTGTTGCTAACTTCAAAGATGAAGTCATTGTAACTACGAATTCTACAAATTCATTAATTTCAATTCGTCCGTCACCATTAGATGAAGGGTGAAAAAGAGTTGAAATCAAAGTGATGGTTTCTGCCGTCGATTTTGTCCGACCTTCAATTATAAAACCTTCACCCACAAAGAATTCCGATAGGTCTTCCAATAAGACTTCCATCTGCTCTAAACTCATTACATAGTCACCAACAGCTGTTGAGTCCTCTGAGCCGTAGGCTGCAAATGTTTTTTCACTTATGTACTCATAAAGAGCAACCTCGAACATACCTCTTGGGTTTCGTTGAAAACTATAGTCAAAGAGTGGAACATAATTTGATCCATGAAAGTACTTATAACCTCTAGAACTTAAGTCTTCAGATTTCGATTGGGATTTTGAGATTCGATTAAATAGCTCAGCAAAAGTTTTATCCATTGAATTGGACATTAATGGCGCCAGATTATTAAAATCATTTACGACTGGCATATCTGAATTTAAAAGAGTTTCATTGAAATCATAGGCATTATAAATAAACACGCCTTTGGCCACATTCTTATAGGCTACATCATAAATAAGAGTAAGAATCTCTTGAGCAGTGAAAGTCTCACTGTTTGATCCAAGAAAGACTTCCTTTACCTTTAAAATTGTCGACTTATATTTGAAGTACTTAGCGTACTCAGGCAAAAATTGTTGAACCAAATTTTTAATTTGGTTAAAGTTTACGATTGGCTCATTAGGATTATCTTTGAAATGAAACGAGTTATAAACGGTCAACAAGTCCTCTTTCAATATTCTTAACACTTCGATATCTTCATCCGCTTTTGTTGCGACAGAAGGAAGGTTAACAAAATCGTAAGTTATTTTTCCTGCGTTACCCATTAAATCAATAAATCTAAAAAGCTCTTTCGAAGACAGATGAATTTGATCTCCTCCCATAAAAGCTTTTTTAATAAAAAGAACACTCTCAATATTTTTAACTAATTCTTGATTCTCTAAATTTCTAAACTTATCCACAAACTCGGCGACTTTAATCGCTCTATTGTTTGGAACAATATACTTATTTAGAACTTCTTTTAACTGCATTAGAGTTGAGTAAATGACTGATTTTCTATAATTATGTTCTTTAAAGCTAACCGTCTCATCACTAGTGAAGTACTCATAAATCTTGTTATCGACAACGAGTTTGTTAAATTGCTTTAGCACATCAACTAAGTTATCAACGTTCTTTTTAGAGATGTAGCCGACATCATCACCGAATAAAAGTGTGTTAATATCAAAGATCCCATCAAGTGCATCGAGTGTCACTTGATCAACATCTTCCATATTTGTTTTGATATAGTCTTCTAGACGCTCTTGCGACAAGAATCCTGGTCTATCAGTTTTAACAATTTCGATGAAAAATTTTAAGTTTGAACGAAGACAATTTAAATCACCTTCAATATTTTGGGTCATCACATTTGCAATTGATTCTGTATCGAGTTTACAAGTGGCAAATTGGTCGACTTCTTTTTCTTTAACTTTCTTTGAGTACAAGTCACCACATGAACTCAAAACAAATTGAGTCACTATCAGTGAAATCATCAAGAATGTGTTTTTCATAAATTTATCCTACAGCTAACTTTAAAATTTATATTTCAAAGAGCTATAGACAGAGTCGTTATTCTCGAATTTAGACCAGAATGACTCTTGTTTAGGATCAGTACCAATAATGTTAACGCCAAGACTTGCAATGACACTAGGACCGAAACTATAGCTCGTATTGAACATAGTTAAGCGATCTTCCGTGAGCATATCGAATTTGTAATCTAATCCGACGAATAACTTCCTTGTTAAATTTTTACTTAAAGCAACGTGAACGGCTTGATTCCATCTTGGTAAATCGACCAAAATGTCATTTTCCTTATCAAACTCACTAACACGCGCGATATAACCGACGTGACCCTTAAAGTCCCCATCGCTATAAAGAAGTCCACCACTGAGGTATTCTTCTTTTTTCTTATTCGGTTTTAAACCTGTGTACTGGATAAACGGTTGAGAACCATCCGGTACATTATTTGGGTTAATACTAATTGCAGAACCATAAGCTTTTAGTTCATCCGAAAATTTAATTTCAATATTTCCACCAGCGATATTATGGTAATAAAACTGTGGTGTCGCTTCAACATTAATAGCCGATAGATCTGATTCAGCAACTACTTCAGCCGCAATTGAGATATTGTTCTCAGGCTTTCTCATAAAAAATGCATTCATGGAAAACCAATTTTTTTCATAACCTAATTTCAAACCTGCCGTGTACCTAAAAACAACATCAGCAATCTCAGGATAGTTAACGGTGTAATAGATTGGCACATCCTTACCTTCAAATTCCGTCGAAGAGGCAGGAACGTCACACCATGGGTTTTTACAACTTAAGCTTTTTTCTTCTTCATTTATTTCAATACTTGGGTTCATCTCTGGGACGTAAACCACTGATCCAAATAAACTATAGCTGAATCCGTTTTTAAACTTCTGTTCCCAAAGGATTCCAGTTAAACCTTCTTGCCCAGGTTCGAAATAATCAAAATTCACACGATTATTTAATCTTCCAAGTCCCCAATTTTGATCTACATGTGACCAATCTAAAATTGTACGACCTAGAACTAAGCTTGTATTCGCTCGATTAAATTCAATTTTTGCTTCTTTGAGAGAGTACATCAGCTTCTGCTGATCATTAACTCTAGAACTAAGGTCAAAAACCTTAGAAGAGGAACCGTTATAAGATTTATAAGTTAAATTTAAGTCACCAAAATAGCGGTTTCCTACTACCTCACCTACATCTTCTACTAGTTCATTAGTTCTTATTCCAAAGTCACCGGTTAAAATAGACTCCTGCTCTTTAAGCTTAGAGCCAGGATTGAAGTTTGTAGACAAATTGTAATCAGCCTTAGCAAATTCGGTTACCCCGAAAACTAACGCAGAAGTGAATAGCAATTTTGTCGATTTTTTCATCATAATTTATTCAATCTTATCCTAAATATGTCCTGCCGACTTTTGGGCAAAGTTTTCTTAATATTAGCATTTTGAGCACGATAAAGGCTTAATACGGCCAAATCAGTGTAATTCTTTCCTGTTAAAAATCTAGACAAAAATTGGCCAACTAGCCAGAATTACTCTCTTTCTTAACAAATGCTAAAAGGACAATAACACCGCATCATGTAAGAAACTAAAAGTTGTCGTCTTTGATAATACTTGAAAGAATGACTCCGCTAAATTGCAAGGAGAATACATATATGAAAATGCTAATCGCAGCCATGATGGTAGCAAATATCGCTTTCGCTTCTACTCCTCGTGTAGACGAAACAAGATTATTTGTGCAAATCAAAGACCAATTACCAAAACACGAATTAATTAAAAATGCTAAACACCTTTTTAAGAATTTTTACGTGCTTGAAACAACGAATGCTTCAAAACTAGCAAAAGCTATCGAAAGCCAAGTTGTTATGACTGAAAAAAACTACTATGCGGGTGGTTCTAAACTTCCAAGTCCTGAAGTTTCAAAAGAACTTCCAAGTTTCGAAAACTTCAATGCTTTCAATGATCCTCAGGTAGATAGAATTTGGAGTTTTAAGGATGGTTCAGAAAACGGTGTTTCTGTTAACAAATCTTATCTAGCTCCACTTAATATCGAGAAAGAAGAGATCATTGTTGCTGTTGTCGACACTGGTGTTGATTATAACCACGAAGACCTAAAAGGTAATATGTGGGTTAATGAAGGTGAGATTCCAGGTAACGGAATTGATGATGACAATAATGGATACATCGACGATGTTCACGGTATTGATACCCTAGATAGAGTTAATGGTGTTGCGACTGGTGACCCAATGGACACTCACTCTCATGGAACACATGTTTCAGGAACAATCGGTGCTGTTCAAAATAATGGTGTTGGTATTGCCGGGATCGCTTCAAGAGTTAAAATCATGGCGATCAGAACTGTACCAAATAGCAGTGATGAGACTGATGTAGATGTTGTAGAGTCTTTTTTATATGCAGCTAAGCATGGTGCTAAACTAATCAACTGTTCGTTTGGAAAAACTCATAACGAAGGTGGAATGATTGTTAACGAAACAATCGATCACATCGGACAAACTTATGGAGTTCTAGTTGTTGCAGCAGCAGGAAACGAGTCATCTGATAATGATAGAAGCCCTAAGTACCCAGCATCTTTTGATTCAGACTTTCTATTAGTTGTAGCTTCAACTACTAGCGGTGGGAGCTTATCAAGTTTCTCAAACTACGGAAAAAGAACTGTTGATATTGCAGCTCCAGGTTCAAGTGTTTTCTCAACTGTTCCAGGAAACCGTTATAGCTCTATGTCTGGTACATCAATGGCAACTCCAACAACTGTTGGTGTAGCGGCTGAAGTCCTAAGTCACTTCCCTGAATTGAGCCCAATAGAGTTAAAGAAATCACTTATGGATTCAGTAACTCCAGTGGATAAATTTAAAGAGAAAATGATTTCTGGTGGACGAGTAGACCTATTTAATACACTTCAATCACAACTTTAATATTATGGCCGGGCTTAGTCCCGGCTTCTTTTTTCTTTAATTTTCAGCAATAATCTTTCTTCCAAACCTTCCATTAATACTTCTTCCTCATCGCTTATTTCGTGATCATAACCACAAACATGAAGAAATCCGTGAACAGTTAGATGAAGAAATTCCTCGATAAAACTCAAACTAAATTCATCAGCTTGTCGCTGGCAAACTTCCGAACAGACAATAATATCCCCTAGCTCTTCCTCTGGAAATTGAAACTCATACTCTCCAGCTCGAATATTATCTTGTCCAGGAAAGCTAAGAACGTCCGGCTCTTTGTTTTTTTGACGATACTCATTATTGATCTCTTTAATTTTTTGGGCATCGACTAGCATCAAGTTGAGATTTAGCTCACAAGGTAGCTGAGTTTTAATACTTAGTTCCTCCTTCAAAAAGGAAGTAAAAACATCTTTTAAATAATCGAGGGACTGCGGGTCTACTTTCCCGCTAGCTATTTCATCTTCAAAGTTAAGAACTAATTCAAAAGTTTTCGCATTCATCTGTTTTATCGTAATATAGGTTTAAAAGGAGTTCAAATGGATTATCCCCAACTAGAACGTGCTATATCAGTTATTGCAAAACTACGAGATCCAGAGGAGGGTTGCCCTTGGGATCTAAAGCAAACTCATACCTCACTACTCAAATATTTAATTGAAGAAAGTTATGAATATGTCTATGCAGTAGAGATGGAAGATACGAAGAAGATGGAAGAAGAGTTGGGTGATATTCTCTTGCAAGTTTTCCTACACTCTCAACTAGCTACTGATGATAAACACTTCACAATTGAAGATGTGGCCAAAACTCTAGCCGATAAAATGATTAGAAGACATCCTCATGTATTCGAAAAGGGTGCCACAAATAAAATTGACGAGAAAGAAATAAAAGATACGTGGAAAAAGATTAAGGCACAGGAGCAGCAGAATGAGTACCATATTCGTATGGAAGATGCTTACTCTCCGGCTCTTCACGCCAGTGACAAAATCGGCGCTAAATCACAGGCCGTTAATTTCGACTGGGATAAAATAGAAGACGTCATCGCTAAAGTTGACGAAGAACTAGTGGAAGTAAAAGAGGAAATTCAAAAAGATCCGCACTCTGAAAAAGCTTTTGAAGAAATTGGAGATTTACTCTTTTCTGTCGCTCAACTATCTAGGCATATGGGATTTTCTCCAGAAGAGGCCCTAAAAGCTGCCAATAAAAAATTCATCAAACGGATTAATAAAGTCGAAGACTTAGTTAAACAAGATGGTTATGAGATGGAAAATCTTCCGACCTCAACATTAGAAGAGTACTGGGTTAAAATAAAAAAATGCGATTGATCCTATTTTTTATCTTTTTTCTCAATATCACTCATGCAAGTGAGAACTTTCCTACCCATGAGCCTCTAAGGACTCGAATTAATTTCTGGAAAAGAATCTATACAGAAGTCAATTCTAATGAGGGACTAATCCATGATGCAGATGATTTAAGTTTTTATTATACTAAAATTTCTCTTCCAAACGGACGCAGGGCCAGAATCAGTAAAATAAAAACCGAAAAAAGAAAAATTATTTCTCACCTAAAATCAATTCTTAAAAAGAAGTTCAAAAATCTAAATGACGAAGAGATGAGAATAGTAAGTCTAGTTGAAGACAAGACAGAAACAAAACTAAAATCTATGATTCGAAATATACGACTTCAAGCAGGATTGAAAGATCGGTACTATAAAGGACTTGTTCGTTCTTATAAATATATGGATTTTATTAAAGCTACTTTCAAAAAATATGGACTTCCTAACGAGCTAGTATATCTCCCCCATGTAGAAAGCTCTTTTAATTATGAAGCTTATTCAAAAGTTGGAGCTGCAGGTATCTGGCAGTTTATGCGAGCGACAGCGAAGAGATTTGGTCTCAAGGTTAGTTATATTATCGATGAAAGACGTGATCCCCTCAAAGCGACTGATGCAGCCGCGAGACTTTTGCAGGCCAATTACCGAAAACTACAGAGCTGGCCTTTGGCACTTACCGCCTATAACCATGGGGCAAGAAGTATGGAGCGCGCGGTAGCCAAACTAGGAACAAAAGATATCGCTAAAATAATTGAGGGATATGAAGGCAGACGATTTGGATTTGCTTCAAAAAATTTCTATGCAACATTTATGGCCACGGTAGAAATCTCTGAAAGTCCTGAAAAATATTTTCCAAGTTTTCATATGCCTGAAAAGTTTGAGTATTCGACAATTAAACTCCCAAAGAGTTTTCAGATTAAGCATCTAACCAAAACCTTAGAGATGCCTCAGAGTCTGCTTAGACAATATAACCCAGCAATACGCCATATTGCCTATCGAAGCCCGCTCTTTCTCCCTAAAGGTTTAGAGCTACAAATACCAAAAACTACACCTAATCAGTTACGAGATTTTTCTCAAAAGCTTGCTCAACTTGAAATTCCTAAATCAGAAATGGAGTTAGATAAAGTTCATATTGTTTCCAGAGGAGATTCTCTCTACACTATTTCTCGTCTATATAAAATGGATATAGGAAAGATTATCCAATTTAATCAAATGACTGATCCTAGGCGAATTTACCCAGGGATGAAAATAAAAATTCCGGGAGAGGAAACACAAGTTGTCATTGCTGTGCCTGAAATCAAAAAGAAAGTATTAGAAAAACCACTTAATAACCTGGATAAAGTGTCTAAAATTGATGATGCTCCAGTGGAAACAATTGTGGCTCCCGTGGAAATAAAAGAAGTGCCTAGAGTTGATCTTCCAAGTAAGAGCATCACTCAACGCTTTAGGGATTTTGCAAATTCAATTTTCAGTGAAGAAAATGAGGCTCCAAAAGTTGATCCAGTTGAAGTTGCTAAAGAAAATAATCTCCTTAACCTTTCCAGCTACAAATTAGACCTTACGTTTATCTCTCAAGATATCTATGAAATAACTGTCGAGACAGAAGAGACCCTGGGACACTATGCTGAATGGGCTAAAGTTCCCACTCAAGTGATTAGGGACCTAAATCAAATGGGCAGAAACTCTTCTATAAGGTTAGGACAAAAAGTTAAAGTTAAAATTTTCACTGAACAGGTTTCTGATTTTAAAAGTCAAAGAAATGAATTTCACCTCTCTATTCAAGAAGATTTTTACGAACAGTTCTTAGTGCAAAACGAAGAAAAATATTTGGTAAAGCGTGGGGATAATTTAAGTGCCATTCTAGAACGATTTAACTTACCTTTCTGGCTACTAAGAAGAACTCAGGCTAATGGAGATATTCAGCCTAACTTACGCGTGGGTGATATTCTCCTCATCCCTAAAGTGACGGCACGAGGAGAAGAAGTCCCAACAGAAACGTTAGAGGAGCCCACCACGTTGAAGTAATGCATCTACTTCAGGTTCTCTTCCACGAAATCTTTTATAAAGCTCCATAGGATCTTCTGATCCTCCGGCTTCAAGAATATTTTCTCTAAAGCGGTCTGCCACTTCTTTATTAAATATTCCTTTTTCTTTAAAAAAGGCAAACGCATCAGCGTCTAAAACTTCAGCCCATTTATATGAGTAATATCCAGCAGAATACCCACCAGCAAAGATATGCCCAAAGCTAGTTGAGAAGGCACCGATCCCCTCTTTAGGTAAAAAGGAATAAGCATCCATATGTTTAGTTTCGAAGTCTTGTATATCAGTTACAGTATACGGATCTACCATATGCCATTGCATATCAATATTTGCAAAAGACATCTGCCTCATAGTTCCCATTCCCTCTAAAAACTGCTGAGACTTTTTAATTTTCTCAACTAGATCGGTTGGAATTTTCTCTCCGGTTTCAAAATGAACCGCAAAAAGATCCAGACACTCTTTTTCTAAAACCCAGTTCTCCATAATCTGGCTTGGAAGCTCTACAAAATCCCAATGAACATTAGTTCCAGCTACTGACTTGTAAGTCGATTTTGCCAGCATCCCATGAAGGCCATGACCAAACTCATGAAACAGAGTTAACACTTCATTCAAGGTCAGAAGTGAAGGCTTACTTCCTGTCGGTTTGGTGAAATTACAAACATTCATAACAAATGGTCTTTTCACTTCACCAAATTGAAGTCCCGCATTTCTAAATACCGTCATCCACGCCCCAGGTCTCTTTTCCGCGCGTGGGAAAAAGTCTGCATAGTAAAGCGAGACAAACTCTCCTGCAGTATTAGTTACCTCATAAACCATCACATCTTGATGATATTTGGGAAGATCTTCTCTCTTTTTGAAAGTTAACCCATAAAGTTTATTGGCCACTTGAAAGATTCCATCTAAAACATTTTCCAGCTTGAAGTAAGGTCTTAGCTCTTCATCATCAAAGTCTAATTCACGTTTTTTCAAAATCTCAGCATACATGGAAGTATCATAAACTCTCAGGTCATCATCACCAGTTAGCTCTTTTTTAATGTCCTTAATTTTTTGATAATCAGCTTTGGCATGAGCTTTCGCTTTTTCAGTAATGTCTTTAATAAACTCCATTACTCTTTCAGAAGATCCGGCCATACGACGCTCAAGAATATAACTAGGATGATCAGTGTAACCAAGAAGAGTTGAACGCTCTTTTCGGGTTTTGATTATGTCTAAAATAATATCTCTATTATCAAATTCCCCTCCGTAAGTTTTCATATTCGAAGCTTCGTACATTTTCTTACGGAGTTCTCTATTTTGGCAGTACTGCATGAATGGACCGAATGACGGATAATCGAGAGTGAAAGCCCACTCAGTCTCTCCACCTCTCGCTTTTGCAGTTTCTTTGGCTGCTTCGATAATCCCTTCAGGCATTCCCTTTAGGTCACTCTCGTCTTTGATCCAAAGCACGAAAGCATTGGTACCTTTTCTTACGTTTTCAGAGAACTTTAAAGTAAGCTGGGACATTTTTTGATCAATTCCACGAAGTTTCTCTTTTTCTTCTTCATTTAAAAGAGCACCATTTCGTGTGAAACCTAAATATGAGTTTTCCAAGACGGTCGCTTGCTCTTTAGTAAGCTTTAAACTGTCCTTTTGATCATAAACCGCTTTAACTTTCGCAAATAAATCCGCATCAAGGCTTACATCAGAAGAATATTCAGTAAGCTTTTGATTGAATTCTTCAGCAATGGCAGAAATCTCCTCCGTACAGTGAGCTGAGTGAAGAGCATAAAAAATATTTGTCACCATATCTAGTCGATCAGCACTCGTTTCTTCTGCAATAATTACATTTTCGAAATTTGGACTATCGACTTTTTTAATCTTTTCAAGATTTTCTTTAGCTTCTTTGATCGCTTGCTCAAGTGCTGGTAAAAAATCAGCTGGCTTAATAGCATTAAAATCTATTGCCTCTAAAGGGAGGTTGGAAGGGTCTAAAAGTGCGGACATGAGAGCTCCTAGTGTTTAAGTCTTTCTTGTTCTTTAAATAATATAAAGATACAGAAAATCCACAAGCTCAGGCAAATAAATTGAATCATTGCGAGGGTTGACGTGTCTTTGATCATAAGCTGGGCCATTACAAATGCGATTAGGGCCTTGGCTGATCTATACACGAACATATCAGTAATATATTTAGCACCGAATTTCTGTAGGGAGAGAAGTGGTGAGTACATGACTTCCTTAACAGCTGCAAAGACTGAGTAATCTGTACCTTTCATCATGATGAAAACACCGGCCATCATAACTAGCGTGCCTATTCCAATAGATAATCCGCAAATGATAAGCACCAAATACAATAGAGGAATAGCAATGAATATGCTGCGTGTTTTAAAACGTTGAAGTAGCACCGGTAGCACCACAAATTGTAGGACAAGTGATACTCCATTAATAATTGAGTAAAAATCTCCAAGATAAGCAGTTCTTGCATTCTTTTCTTGAACGATCTGCTCAAATACAATGTTAAACTGTAGGTCTGCTACAAAAATAACAAATTGTGATATCGACACAATGGCAGCAATAAGAAAAACATATTTTTTCACTCCTCTAACCGCTTTAATTGGAGTGATCGATTTATTAGGTTCAAGCCCTTTAATCTTTGTATGCCTAGTTAAGTAAAATATTGCAACAGTTATAAGAATTGTCACAAGCGATAAATAGAAAACAAAATTTGTCCCTACCGACTTCGCTAACACAGATGTAACTTGTCCACCAACAATTCCGCCAATGCTTCCCATTGCCCCAATTGGTCCAATCAGTTGTTTGATTTGATCGGTTGAATAGTAGGCATTAGCAAAAGCTAGGCAGGTATGAACAAGTAAAACTATATACGCTTCTTTTGTTGCAAAAAGAACAAAGGCCATTTCCTTAAAACCATTTAAGAACAGTAAAAAAGCCCCTAGTAGTGTTACGACTGTTGCAATTCCAGTCCAAAGATAGAGTTTATGTACTCCGATCTTGGCCTGTAATTTATTATTGATAAATATGATGACCATGAGAGCGATAACTCCCACAAATGTTGCGAACGAGTAGTCAGCAGATGTGTAAGCTTCATAAAAAACTGCACTAGTTGCAGAGCGAACAAGCGGATAACTAAATAGTACAAAAAAATACGTAATTAAAATTAAGATCGTTATTTTTTTAAATTCTGGTTTGGCGTCTCTTAAAATCTCGAAATAATTTTTCATTCGAGATATTTATCACCTTTCTGAGCGTGGGTAAATTCCTCATGTGAATTATACTTATTGAGCTCCAGTTCAGTTTCGAGATTTAGGCAAGCATCTGTTTGAGCAACTTCCTTCATAAAAGTAAACAACTTCTCTCTCGTCTCAGAACTTAGCAGGTGTTCTACTAAGCATGAATCATTATGAGCAGTATCATCTGAAACATTGAGGACATCCTTTAAAAAATAATACATCAAGGTTCTAGAAGATAAAATTGCATGAACATGGTCATGTCCATTTTTAGAAAGAGATAAGAATTTGCTATCGTCTTCCTCAACTAAATCACGCTTTTTTAGGTTATTTAGAGCGGTAGAAACACTACCCTTTGTTAGGCCTAATTCCTTAGCGATATCTGTAACCCTCGCATAGCCTTTTTCTTCCCTCAGTTTGTGGATAGTTAAAAGGTAATGGGCCATAGAGTGAGTAAGCTCACTCTCATTCGTATGAGAAATTGATTGCTTTTTATCTGACATATTTTCAATTTAGCGAATTTAGCCTTTGAAGGCAAGATTATGCCTTTTTTATTTGCAACTATGCTTTTGAACACTGCGCCTAACCCCTTAATATCACAGAGGTATTTTTTGACCATACCCAAATTTACACACCTTCATGCTAAAATAAGCTTATGAAATTTTTAATATCGCTACTATTTATTACACTCTCAGTTCAGGCTCAAGACTCGGCTTATGATTCCACTGAAAATAACCTCACCGCAGAAGACGAGGCTAAGGCTCAAAACTATATCCACCAAGGGATGGCAGACCAAGAGTACCGAGAAATGTGTTTTGATGAAGACGGCAAACAAAAAGATATCTGCCGCAACAATAGCATGGCCTTTGACGGTGGGATGGGAACACTTGAAGCGATGATGCCAGCGATCACTAAAGCCTACGCCCTATTTAATGTCATGGGGGGAAATACTTTTACCGCCAACAATTTAAATGATAATGGCGAGAAACTCTATGAATTTGAAGGCGAAGACAAGACGCGAACTTTAAATCAGGCAGAAAAAGATAGCCTTGCTAAAGGTGAAGAAATAGAAGGAAAAGAAAGTACTGAAGAAAAGCCTGATTACTGCGGCTATATTGGTATGGCCGGAGAAGCAGTCAACACCGCAATGGTGGCCATGCAAAATGAAAAAACTCAGCAGAACTATCAAAACGCAAAACCAGAAGCTAAACAAGCAGCCGGTTTTTATTCTCTAGCTGAGAATGAAAAGAGCATGAAAAAAGGCGCCAATATGCAGTTCTATGTTTGGGGTGCATCGGCTGCCTGCTATACGGCTTATGTAGCACAAGCTCAGTACCAAGGAGATTGGAAAGCCTATGCTAAACTTGCTGGCTCAACTGCGATTGCACTATTTTACAAGAAGAAAGCCAATGTTCACGGTAAAAGAGCTGGCTTACTGGCGCAAATGGCCAAAGATCTACCTCAAGCAGGAGATTGTAATCCATATACTGATACTAGTTGTTTTTGTAATGAAAATTCCTCTTATTCAGTCGATCCAGTTAATTATAAAAAATATTGTTTGCCTGAAGCTCTTGCAAATAGGGCCAACGGAACCGGCGATCCTGTTCCCTGTGTTGATGCAAACGGAAAGCTAGATACAGCTTGTCAGTGTGCAAAGAACAATACTTGTATTGACCGTAAAATCAATATGGGTGGAGTTGATATTGGTCTAAACCCTATCGCGCTTAAAGACCCACTTGCCGGAATTAAGCCTTTATCTTCAGGTATCGCAGGCGGGAACCTCGATAGTATTGCAAATAAAAACTTAGCACTCGCTCAAAAAGCATTAAAGAAATATGTTCCTGATGACCTATCTAAAATTACTGCTAGTCAAAAGAAGCAGGCGAGAGATTTTGCAAAGCTTGGAATTCCAGCAGCGGCTGCGGCTAGATTGGCTTCTCTCAAGGGAAGTGCGAGTAGCCTTCCAAAATCAATGAGTCTAGGAGCGACAGCAGGTGCTGATCTTGCCAGCGCTGATGGAAATAACAAAGCCGTTCAAAGAAGAAACAATACTCGTTCTAGGCAATTTAAAAGTGGTGGTGAAATTAAATCCGCTAAAAAATCTTCTAGTCCATTTGCTGCATTTAAGAAAAGATCACGATCAAATAGAGGCAATCCTATTGATATCGAAAAATATGCTGAACAGGCAACTCAAGCCGCTGAAATCCGCAGTGAACCAAGCACCAACATATTTGATGTGATCAGCTACCGGTACAAAATGAGTGCTTGGAGAAACTTCCCTAAAGCATTTGACGGTGAAGAGAAAAAGTAAATTTACTCAATTAGAAAAACATCTTCATATCATCAACATATGATTTGTCTTTCATCCCCACAAGAATATGATCGATACCAAAGGTCTTATACTTCTCTATGACTTTTTGACTCAATGTAAGATCACTTTCAAAAAGAAGCCCCTTATCGATGGCCTGATTTTCAAACATGTCTGCACGATTATTCATATTCTGTTTAGCAAATTCAAAAGCATGTTCATGTAGGTCATAAAAAGGTTGAGAGTCTTTTACACTCAAATCACTCCCCCACACTCTTGCGATAAACGGATAGAAATATTGATAGAAAACCTGATCAACTGCATCTTTAGAATTTTGCTTATGCCAAATTTGGGAGATCTGCTTCATCAATGGAAGATCAAAAAGCTTATCATCATCTGATTCACGCACCTCGATCCATTTCACAACCAAAGGCTGAATACAATCGTTAAAAATCTTTTCTGCATTAGCAGGATCTTTATAAGTATCATCCACCACATATTTTGCAAGTCTAAGTAACCCTTGCTCTGAAAAACTATTTAAAGGTCTGTTGGCAATTGTTTTAAGTCCAAGGGTATGGGCATGCTCGATAAGATGTTCACCATCATACTGCCTTTCTATTGCTCCCATTTCTAAAATATTAAAAGGAAATTGAATATATCTAAAATGATGATCGACACTCATATCTCTTGCCGCACCAAACACCACGTCTAGATCGGTTGAAGTATGATCTTCTTTTGGATCAACTAAAGTATTCGAAGAAATTCCATAATCTCTAATCAGTCCTCGTTCAACGAGTTCTTCCAATTTCTCAAACGCGACTCTAATTCTTCGGTAATACTCTTTCTTATCGCTCTTTTCTTGCTTCAAGTAATATTCTGGATTATGCAAAAGATAAGTATCAATATAATCCATTCCAAGTCTTTCTAGAGACCTCTTGATTTGATCTTCTATAAAAGCGGGATGAATACAATGCTTCATATGCTCGCCAAAATCACAAATTTCTTCTTTTGGAATTTCTAGTTCACCATATGTCTCAAGATTTGTTCCTTGAATATAACCAACTTTAGAAATGATATGAAACTCTTCTCGGTTTCTGTCTTTCATGACTTCCCCGATAAGCTTTTCAGAATCACCATCAGTATAATTAGCAGAGGTATCTATTAAACGAACTCCGCTATCAAGGGCGTAAACTAAAGCTTCTTTATGAGAGTCTGCTTTGTAACTAACTCTGTATGCACCAAAACCTATAAAACTCATAGTTCACCATCCAACATATCTATTCGCGTTTGATGCCTCCCACCTTCAAACTCAGTTGAAAGCCATACATCTACCATATTTTTTAAAAGTTCATCTGAATGTTTACGTCCGGCCAAGCAAAGAATATTGGCGTTATTATGAAGCTTAGTCATTTTGGCATCATTCACATCATTGCAAAGTCCACCTCGAATACCTTTAAACCTATTCACTTGAATGGAAATCCCTATACCAGAACCACAAAGAGCAATTCCTCTCCCATTAGTTTCCAGAACTTTATTAGCAATCTTTTTTCCGAACTCAGGGTAATGAACACTTTCACTTGAATGAGTCCCCAAGTCTTCCACTTCAAAACGCTCAGACAGATAATTTTTTAAGATTTCTTTTTGCTCGAAAGCAGCATGATCACTAGCAATATATAGTTTTTCCATATTGCGATCATACAAAAAAATATGGTGATCTTCTAGGGGTTTTCTTCCTTAACTAACTCGCCTGCACAAGTATCATTGACGAATTTCTCTTTAGGATCGAAGCAGAAATGGAAATGATTATTGTGCACACCAGAATCATCGTCTTGGATTCGATGCTTCCACCAATAATTATTTGGATTAGTAACCCCTGGCCTTACTTCATCTCTCACGGACTTTTTATTCGTTGCAGCCGCAATTCTACTGTCACCGAAAATTACCATATGGGCACCTGCTTCCATTAAAAGCTTGGTAAATTTTAAACTCTTTTCATAGTCATATTCTGCAGACCAATACGTATGGCCAATACTTTCATCATTATCTTTTCGAAACGGTCGCATATCAATGCAATAACCTGAATCATGGGTACTATGTGGACCCCAATCATCATGCATATAAGTGTTTCCAAATTGAATTTCACAACCGGGCTCATTACAGATTTGCTCCCAGCGCTGTGCTACTCTCAAAAATGCGCAAGCAGAAACGGGATGAAGAAAATTGTCAGTGTAGCCTCGTTCACTATTATATTTTCTCATATTGAACGGACCAAATCCTGTTTCCTCATCTACCGGAATTTTTACCAGAGGAATATTTCCCGAAGCAGTATCCTTTCGAAATAATTCAAGATCACCAATACCGAGCTTTCCAAGTTGCTCAGATGGATTTTCAAGCATCAATTTATAAATGCTGCCTACCCCATCATCAAATTGATCAGGAACCGCATCTAGGCTTCCAAAAAATCCACATCCAAGTCCCTTTAAAACTGTAGTCTCAACCAGCTCATTATTTTGATCAAGAACATCAAATAAGTGAAAATCAAAACAATACTCTTTCTCCATTTCTGGAAGTAAAAAACAGCAGTTTCTTATCATATATTGATCGTTCTCCATTCGAGGTTTGATCTTTTTATCATTTAGAGGAACTCCGCTTGGAGTGTTATAAAGAGGCGCATCTTTTTCGAGGTAAAAAGTAAACTCACCTGCTTGCTTTAAACTTTTATTATCAAGATAGCCAATATCTCCGGCTTTCACTTGATCTACACCTTTTTGACGACTAAATAAGCTTCTAAAAAAGTTTCCAACAGGATTATTTCTCGCTTTAGAAGCCGTTTCACTCAATTCCTTATTAACATTTAAAACTTTGACGGGAACTCTCCTGCGCTCGGTATCTGCGTCCATTAACTCAGGTGGAGTATAAACAATTGAACCACGAGGAATAAATCCTGCAATCTCGCGAGCGTTATCAAAACTTCTAAAATTTTCGTACTCTAAAATACCTTGCCGATAAGTATCACTCACAAAAAATGGAGCTTCCTCGCTAGTAATGTCTTTACAGATAGGTGGACTGATTTGAGTTTTAGCCCACGCTATATAGCAAAAAAGAAAGGAAAGAGTCAGACAAAAAAGTTTCTTAGTCACCGGAAACTCCTATGAATGTTTTTTCACAACTCTCTTCATTCGCTTGCTCAAATTTAATCGTAACTTCTTCAAGCCTTAGTTTTTCTATTAAGCCCGTAAGCCTTAAATTTTTTGTTTCAAAACTAGATTCACTTGGCTTTAAAGGATATTTTTGGTCAGCAATTTCAAGTGATTTTATGACTTCTGATGATTCAACCTTGAGGTTTTGATACACCCCCATATAAGCAGATAGGTCATCATTTTCAATGGGAACAAAGCGATCTTTAAGGACTATTTCTCCGTCCACTCTCTCAAAGCTGACAATTTGTCCAAACAACCTCAAATCAGCTGGACATTGAGCTAATGCATTTGAAGCAATAAAAAATATTGATAAGAAGAATCCCTTTTTCATCAATCTACTGATCGGTAAAAAACGAAGAAAAATCAAGTACTGTAAGTTGTTGAAATAAAAAGTATAAGACCCCTAGATGGGGGCCAT
>JAYZFM010000024.1:0-33436 GCA_036336775.1 Bdellovibrionota bacterium
AGCAATCGTTGCGAGTGCAATTGGAATCGACCCTTCTCGTGGGGACCAAATTGTTATTAAGAATATGGAATTTGCTAAAGAGGATCTAACTGAGGCGGAAGCTATCTTACGTCAAAGAGAGAATAGAGAAATCATCAAAAACCTGACAAAGTATTTGATGATCGGTGTACTTATCTCATTACTTTTCTTCGTAGTTATCAGACCATTTATTCAATGGGTTACTGAAAATACGGTTGAGTCAATTGAAGACTTTCTACCAAAGACAATTGAAGAGTTAGAAAAAATTCAAGCTAACCAGAAGTTACCTGGACTTGAAGATGCTCTTCCTACGATTGAAGACAAAATGAACCCTGAGAAGATCGAAGGGAATATGATTAGAGAGAGAATTGTATCACTTGTTGAAGCGAACCCGGCCAAAGCTGCTCAGGTTGTGCACGAGATGATCCACTCTCAAGAGCATACAAAAGAAATAGCATAGGAGAAATAAAGTGGCTGATGCACCGAAAACCTTAGATCCAGAAGTTGAGTACGCGCTTCTTACCGGATTAGACAAATCGGCGATTCTGATGAGTGCCTTGGGTCCTTCTCCGGCGAAGATGATCTTTAAGCATATGAAAGATAACGATGTGAAAAGATTAATCAATCAGATGGCGATCTTAACAAAATCTCCTATCTGGATGGTAAAAAGAGTTCTAGAAGAATTCTACTCTGCACTTAATGAAGATGCGGAATTACTATTCTCTGAAAACAAAGGTAGAGACTTCATTTTAGGTACACTAGGAGAAGAAAGAGCGAGACAACTTCTTGGTCAAGTCGTGGAAGTCGGTACTGCAAATACGCTTGAGTCTCTTGAACTAGTTGATACGAGAACTCTAGCTAACTTTTTAATTAATGAACATCCTCAAACGATTGCTCTTATTATTGCTCACCTTACAACAGAGAGAAAAGTTGAGGTTTTAAAGAAGCTTCCAGAAGGACTACAAGCAGAAGTCGTTCTGAGGGTTGCAAACTTAGACTTCGTTTCTCCAGAACTAATCGCACAATTAGATGATGTTCTTAAAACTGAACTGTCTACGCTTGGATCCATTGATACTCAACAACTTGGTGGGGTTGAGCCAATCGCTGACATGCTCAATATGATGGACAAAAACAGCGAGAAAAATGTTATGGCGAGAGTTGAGGAAAAAGATCCTGAACTTGCAGAAGAAATTCGTAAGCTCATGTTTGTTTTCGAAGACCTTGTTTTTGTTGATGATAAAGGTATTCAAGAGCTTCTTAAAGTCGTTGATAACCAAAAACTTACTCTGGCGCTTAAAACTGCTCCTGAAGAAATCAAGTCTAAGCTATTTGGAAATATGTCAAATAGAGCGGCAACGCTTCTACAAGAAGATCTTGAGGCACTTGGACCTACGAAACTTTCTGATGTTGAAAAAGCTCAACAGGAAATTGTTCAACAGGTTAAAGACCTTGAAGGTAAAGGTAAAGCAGTTATTAGTCGCGGTGGTGACGGAGAATCTTTCGTTTAATAGGGAATTAATATGGGCGTAATGAAAAATAATGACCTCGAAATTCAAGAATTTAGCTTCAGATCTTTGATTCCTGAAGCCCAGTCTGATGGAAAAATCAACGAGTTTGAGTTGAAGTCTTTAAATGAAGTCCAAGCCTTCAAAAATAATATTTCTGAAATTGATATTCGCCAAGAAAGAGAAGCTGCTAGTAAAACTGCATTCAAGATCTTAGACGAGGTCAAAGATCACAGAGGTTTAACGAGACAAGCTCAAGAAGACTATGAGCAAGCTGTTGCGAGAGCGGTTGAGGCCGAGCTAGGACGACTGCGAGAAGACGCTTATAGAGAAGGTCTAGAAAAAGGTTTAGAGGAAGGTCGTGCGCAAGCCTATCATGAAGCGCAAAAAGAGCTTGAAGAAAAATTAGAAGAGTTTACTCAACATATAGCCGTGGCACAAGAACAAATTAACGATGTTCTAGCCAGCAGTAAAGATGATGCTTATAACATCATTAAAAGTCTCACCAAGTGGATCGTTTTAAAAGAAGTTGATGAAAAATATTATCTTGCTAGGCTTCTTGAAAAGTTAGTTCATGAAATTAATCAAAAGAATAACTTAGTTCTTCATGTTAACGAATCAGCGTTTGGATATATGCCTGAGATTATTAAAATCGTTGAGCGTAAAGTAGGACGTCTAACCAACACAAGAGTGGAAGTGGATTTAGATCTTCAAGAAAACGGAATCATCCTAGAGACTGAAAATTGTGTGATTGATGGATCTCTACAAGCTCAATTCAAGGCGCTTGATGATCTATTTCGCGTAGTAGGTTTAAATGGCGCAGAATAAATTAGACTTTAGGCAAATTCACAAGGATTTTGAGTCTAGAACGCCTTATCAAAATATTGGGAAAATTTCTTCTAGCCAGGGACTCCTTTATGAAGCCACTCTTCCCAGAGCGGTAATCGGCTGCGGAGTTGAGTTTGTCACGCAAGTGGGAACTCGATCATTTGGCGAAGTTGTAGGAATCGAAGGAGAGCGCTGTAAAGTTATGCCTTACGATGATATCGAAGGTATTAACTCTGAAACGAAGATTTATTTAAGAGATCTTACAACCACTATTAAAGTCTCTCATGAAATGCTTGGTCGAGTCGTAGATTACTTAGGAAATCCGATTGATGGAAAAGGTCCTATTAAAGGCCAAGCAGAATCTAGATCAATATATGGGCAATTTTTAAATCCGCTGGAGCGTCCAACAATCAGGCAACAACTAGATACTGGAATTAATGCTATCAATGCTTTTATTACTGCTGGTAAGGGGCAAAGACTTGCTATTATGGCCGGTTCTGGGGTTGGTAAGTCAACGCTGATGGGGATGATTGCGCGAAATACAAATGCTGATATTAACGTAATTGCGCTAATTGGAGAAAGGGGAAGAGAGGTTCTTGAATTTATTGAATCTGATCTTGGACCTGAAGGATTAAAGCGTTCAGTGATTGTTGTGGCCACTTCAGATACATCAGCATTAGTACGTGCAAAGGCTGCATATACTGCTACCACCATCGCAGAATATTTTAGAGACGATAATCAAGATGTAATTTTAATGATGGATTCAGTCACTCGTTTTGCCATGGCCAATAGAGAAATTGGTATGAGTGCAGGAGAGCCACCAGGACAAAAAGGTTATGGTCCAAGTGTATTTGCTAAGCTTCCAAAGCTTATGGAGCGCGCGGGGACAAAAAAAGATGCAGGCACAATCACAGGAATCTATACTGTTCTCGTTGAGGGGGGAGATATGGATGAGCCTATCGCCGATGCTGTAAGGGCCATTGCAGATGGGCATATTGTTTTAAGTCGAGAATTAGCTTCACGAAATCATTACCCAGCAATTGATGTTTTAGAGTCAGTATCAAGGGTTATGAATAAAGTTGTGACGAGAGAGCATAAAATAGTGTCTTCTCACCTTCGCGACTTAATGGCGGCTTATAGAGAATCTGAAGACCTCATTAATATTGGTGCCTATGCTCGTGGAACCAATCCAAAAGTAGATAAATCTATCATTATCTATGACGATATTATTGAATTACTGAGGCAACAAGAAGGCGAGTCACAGGGAATTGACGAGGTCTATGACCGCTTAGTTGATATCGCTAGAAAAGGTGAGACTGCTGCTGATCCTGGCTATTTCCAACAAGGTGAATAATGAAAAAAGGTTTTCAATTTAAATTAGAAGCTGTTCTTAAAATGCGTAAGCTTGCTGAAGATCAGGTGAAAATGCAAATAGGAAGAGTGAACGTAAAGATAAACGAATTACGAACTCAGGTAGCTGAGCATAATGCAGGTATTGACCAGGCTTATGAAGCTCAAGAAGCTGAGCTGGCACGTGGGCTTGATGGTCAGGAGTTAAGGTTTCACCCTTATTTTGTTGAAGGTAAAAGAGCGCATCTTGGTTATTTAGAATCACAAATTAAGATGTTTGAGTCGGAAGTTGAAAGGCTTTATTTGGAACTCAACCGTAAACGTGCTGATGTCAAAGTAATCGAAAAATTAAAAGAAAAAGAGCACAAGGAATATAAAAAGAATTTAGAGAAGAAAAGGGCAGAGCAGCTTGAAGAAAGTGTTTTAAGTTGGTTTGATCGAAAACAAAGGGAAGCATAATCGTGAAAAAAATTATAGCTGTTTTATTCATGCTTTTAGTGTTTTTAGGAGCGAAGAGCGAAGATAAAAAGACTTTTACCAAAGAAGAATTTGATAAAAAAGTAGAAGCTGAAGTAAATAGACAGGTTGATCTTATTAAGAAAAAATCTATTTCTAGTCTATCAAAGGAGCTCTTGGCCAAAGAGCGTGACTTAAAAGATAAAGAAGAAATTCTAAAAAATAGAGAAGAACAGATAGCTTTAGGAGAGCAGTCTCTTCTTAAAAAAATTGAAGAATTTGATAAAACCAAAGAAAAAATTATTGGTTGCGTGGATGAGAATAAAAGAAATGAGCAAATGCGAATTAAACAATTGGTAGATGTGATTTCTAATATGAAGCCAGCAAAAGCCGCAGACCTATTGTCAGTGCAGGAATCTAGTATTTCCGTGAAATTAATCGAGAAGATTCCTCCACAAAAGGCATCTAAGATCTTTAATCTTATGGATAAGGAAGTTTCTGCCCGGCTTCAAAAACAATACTTAAATATGCAAAAATAAGATACTGAAGTATAAGGAGTACTTTAATTTGAACATACTTAACACTGCACATTCAAAAGCACTAGCATCGAAGAAGACCCAAACAGGTCTTGCTGATGTACTAGGTGGGTCTGCTAAAGATCCAAAAGCTATTGCTGCACTTAAGGCAAATCCAAAGTACAAAAATATTAATTTTGATCACGTTTTAAATGCTGCTGAAAAAGGGCATGATCCAAAAGCGATGGCCGACTTACTTGTAAAAGAAAAAGCAAGCGCTCCTCAGGTTGAATCAAAGTTAATGCCTAATCAGTTAAATAAAGAAGCTCCTGCTAAAGAGCTTAAATTAAATTCATCTGCTAAAAAGCCTATTGCAAAAAATATTCAGAATATGGCCCAGCCTAAAACTGATAATATCAATAGTATCATTGGTCAAAAGCCTCAGGCCATAAAAGCTCAGATGCATCAGCCTGAAGTAGCTAAACCTGAAGTGGCGCAGACTGGACATAAGTCGATTTTTCCTAAACAAACAAATATGGCTTCTCAAGTGGCCAAAACTCAAGGAACTCCAATTCAGTCAATGAATCAAATGGCTGCAAAGGCAGAAGCTCCTGTTGAAAAGAAATCAATTTTTACGACTCCAAGAGTTTTAGATATTCAGAAGTCATCTAAATATGCAAAGCCAGCGACAAATTCATCTTTGAATAATATCAACCAGGCAGCAATAATGGGTTCTCCTGTGGTTATGAATGCCAACGCAAAGGTGACAGTAGCAAACCCAAGAATGCAGTCAAACGACTTAGTTTCTCTTCAAGAGATGAAGGTCAGAAAATCTGCTGGTGGATATAAGTCTAGCTCACAATCGATGATTAAAAATCAAAGTTCAGAAATCAACCCTATGATGGCACCAAAGGTCGCCGGAAATAATGAGAAGAGTGAGAATAAGTCTGAGGCAATGGATTTAGGTTCTCAAATGGAGATGAACTCTCAACGTTTCTCTCAAAATGGATTGAACCCTCAACAAATGAATCAAAATTCAAATCTTTCACAAGCAGGAAAGGTTTTTAATATGAGTCAAATGCAAAACGCTGGCGATACTGAAAAAGTAATTGGTCAGATCCAAGACTACGTGGTGCAAGCTCAAGCAAATAATCAATCAGAAGTTTCTATGAGTTTTGAGCATAAAGAATTAGGTCAAGTAGACCTTTTAGTTCAAAAACTTGATCCAAAGGCAGAGCAATTAAATATCCAAATTGCGACTAGAGGAGCGGAAGCTGCAGAATTTTTTAAAGCTCATCAAAGCGAGCTTTTAGGTAATCTAAATAGAGCAGGTATTCAAGTCGCAGACTTTAAACTTGAATCAGCTGCATCTTCAAATAATTCACAACAAGATTTTTCTCAAGACAATATGAATAAGGGAGATCAACAATTTGCTGATCGTGGACAGAGACAATCTGAACAAGGGCAAAGAGATGCTGATCAACAAAGAAGAGAAAAACTTTGGAATCAATTTTACGGGAATAAGGAAGCAGCTTAATGCCGCAAATCGGAAAGCCATATAATCCACAAGAAAATGCTAGAAGACAGCAATTTCGTAATGTGGGTATAGCAGCTGCACCAAGCAGAGGTCCATCTCAGACCAACCGTGAAATCGCAGATCGCGAAAGAGAAAGACTATTAAACAAAGTAACTGGATATAAGCCTAAAAACGATTTAGTCGTAGATGGTAAGCAGCATAATAAATTAGGGAAAGATGAATTTCTTAAACTTCTCTCTGCTCAGCTAAAAAATCAAGATCCACTTGATCCGATGAAACAAGACAAAATGGCAGCGGAACTTGCACAGTTTTCTCAATTAGAGCAATTAACAAACTTAAATAAAAAATTCGACCAATTCGGACGCAATGATGCAGTTGAAGATAAATTCTATGGAGCAAGCTTTCTTGGTAAAGAAGTTGTAACTACAGGATCAACTTTAAAGCATGCAGGACCTGGAACTCAGTCGGATGTATTATTTGCACTTCCTAAACCAGCTTCGAAAGTTTTAGTGAGAATTTTTGATTCTAACAACAATATGGTTGGGGAAGTTTGGAAAGAAAATATTGGTAGAGGAAATCAAACTTTTACTTGGGACGGATACCAAATGGACCAGTCTGAAGCAACTGCCGGTGATTATAAAACACAAGTTTTTGCTTGGGATGAATTTTCAGAACCTATGGAAGTAAAAACTAAAAACACAGGTGTAGTTGAATCTGTATTTTTTGAAAATGGTGAAACGGTTTTACAAGTTGATGGTAAAAAAGTTTTTCTTAGAGACGTTGATAGCTTTCATGTTCCAGGATCAAGAGGAGCACCAGAAGTTAACAACCAAGAAGCGCTGAAACAAGCTCTCAGACCTAAGGGACCAACTTTAGATCAAGTAACTCCAAAAGGGCAAGAGCTACAGGCAAATAATGCACCGACAAATTTACCTATTGCCAGCAATAAACAAGCTAAAGTAAACTTAAATAGAAATGAAAAGTTTAAAGCTTATGAAAGTGAGCCGACAACTGGAATAACAAGCGTGTACGACGAGTAAGGTAGAGGAATTGAGCAAAGCGATTAACAACATTCTTATTCCTAATGTTACCAAAACACCTCAACACAAAAAGGTGGACGCAGAAAACCGTCTACCAAAGCAAGGTCAAGAATCAGAATTTTCCAAATTACTTGGAAATTTAGATGAGGCAAAACCATTACACGGTGGGATTAATTTAAGTTCTCACGCAGTAAAAAGATTGGCCGAGCGTAAGATTGATTTTAACGGAGACGAATATACAAAAGTGAAGAATGCAGTTGATAGGTTGAAAGCTAAAGGAAGCCAAAACTCATTAGTTGTATCTGATAAAGCCGCGTATATCGTTGATGTTCAAAATAACAAAGTAATAACTGCTGTCGATAAGGAGAGCATGACAGAGAATGTATTTACTAAAATAGATTCTACTGTATTCGTAAATTAAAAGATTGTTGAAGTAAAGAGGTTGGTCCTTTCCGGAAACCTTCAACTAAAGGCTTTAGTTCCTTTAGTAACTTCGATCAAAATTTTTGCAAGGTCTAGGAGGGACGCGCATGGGTATTTTATCTTCATTTAACACGGGTGTATCTGGTCTTAAAGCTGCTGGTAGCTCAATGAGTGTTATCGGTGACAACATCGCTAACGCAGGAACGTTTGGATTCAAAGGTTCTAGAGCTGAGTTTCAAGATCTTCTTTCAAAATCGTTGAAAGGGATCGATGGTGGTGACCAAATTGGTTCTGGTACAAAACTAGCTCACGTCACGGCTAAGTTTACTCAAGGTGCGATCAATAGAACTGAAAGTATCACTGACCTTGCAATTAACGGAAATGGTTTCTTCTCTGTTAAAACGCCGAAGGGACCTGCCTTTACAAGAGATGGTTCTTTTCATTTTAACAAAGACGGACACCTAATCAATGGTGATGGATACGAAGTTCAAGGTTTCCAGGCTAATGATGAAGGTGAGATCTCTAGAAAAATGGGACCTATCACTCTTGGAAACACAACTATCCCAGCGAAACCAACTGCTAAAGTAACGATGTCAATGAACCTTGACTCTCGTGCTGAAATTCAACAATTTGATATTACGAAACCAGAAAAGACCTCTAACTTTAACAGCTCAATGGTAATCTACGATAATGTAGGGACTGAAAGACTTGTAACTGTATACTTCAACAAAGTTCAAGATGGAACTTGGGAGTACCATGCAACAGTTCCTGGAGAGGATGCTCAAGGTGGCCAACCAGGTACATTAGTTGAAATGGCAAAAGGTAAACTTCAGTTCACTCCAGAAGGTGAACTTCAGCAAGAAGTTGTAGAGTCATCTTCTTTTAACTTCAATAAAGGTGCTAAGCCTGGGCAAGCAATTGAGTTTGATTTCGGTAAGTCAATCGCTGAAGAAGGTGATGGAACTCAAGCAATCACTCAATTTGGTTCTCGTTCAACTATCTCTAAGCACACTCAAGACGGTTTTAGAGCGGCGACACTAACTTCTCTATCATTTAATGATGATGGGATTTTAACGGCTGCTTATGATAACGGTACTATGAGAAACGTAGCTCAGGTTGCAATAGCAAAGTTTGAAAACAATGAAGGTCTATTCAAGCTTGGAAAAAACTTATTTGCAGAAACGAGAAAGTCTGGACAAGCAGCAATGGGTAACCCTGGAATCGACGGAAGAGGGGATATCATGGCCAAGTCAATTGAGCTTTCAAACGTTGATATTGCGGATGAATTCATTAACCTAATGAATGCTCAACGTAACTTCCAGGCCAACACAAAAACCATCACAACAGCAGACAAGATGTTACAAGAAGTTCTTAACTTGAAACGATCTTAATCTAAGACATAATTAAAAAGCACACATTTGGGGCCATGAATATGGCCCCTTTATATTTCTCACCTCAAAACTTTAATAATTACCATCTTAAATTATTGAAATTAGTGCAAGTTTTATTTACCACCCATCTGTTTGACATATCAAACAAATGGGTGTTAATTCAAACCTATTAAACCAAACAAACTAAAAGGGGTTTGAATGAAATTAATAGCGTTATTAACTTTAAGTTTTATGAGTGTTTTTGCTCAAGCTCAGGAGCAAGATCTTGAATTGGCAGGAGAGAGATGGGTGGCCGGACATAAGGGATACCTATGTGAGGCATTTGGAGATTATGTTTCTGTACCAACAAGTCATTCAGCGATGAATTTTACAGTTGAGAGACTTTCAACTGACAGAACTCTGGATAATGTTCTGATCGTTGCTACATTTGAAGAAGAAGGTGTGACTTGCCGTTATAGCTCACTTCTTTTTGCTGACAATGACAAAGGAACGGTTGAGCTACTTCAGTCTAAGGCTTATTCACCGACACTTGAGTCAAATTGCCTTGTAGGAAAACAAATTTTAGATGAGCAACTTCAATTTAATGATTATTTGTACTGGGGACATCCTCATCATGTAACTATCATGATCCCTGAAAACTCAGCGAATTCAATTTGTAACAATGGAACAGGATTGATTGGTGTAGATTTTACTCTCACCAGAGTCATTCGTTAGTAATAAGTGGGGGAGTCTAGCCAACGCTTCCCCACTGTTTTTATATGAACCAAAAAATAATCTCCTCTATTCATCGCTGGTTAGGTCTCATCTTGGGATTGAACCTGATCTTACTTTGCATAACTGGAAGCATCTTAGTCTGGAAGGACTTGTGGGAAGTAAATAATGAGGTTGTTCACAAAGCTTCCCTATCATCATTTCAAATAACAGAGCAGAAACTCCGAGAGCTTAATCCCGATAAAAAAATACTAGCAATTTTTCTCGATGACAGTGGACTGATTCAAACGAGAACTACAGAGCAAGGTTTAAAAACCTTCAAGGGAGCGACTAGGTTCGCCTTCGATCATAATGGAGTGCAGGTCACTTCCGTAAAGCAATCAGGCGTTAGCCAATTTTTGCTTGATTTACATCGAAACCTATTGTGGACAGGGTGGGGAAAATATTTAATCGGTTTAATAGGATTATTTATCGCCCTGACTGTTATGTTGGGATTTAAAAGTATTAGCAAATATAAAAAAATTGTCTGGGCCAAGACAGATAAACTGAAACGCCTTAGCACTCATATTAATATTGGAAAATTTACGATGGCCTGGATTTTACTTCTAAGCCTTACGGGGGCGGTGCTTTCATTTAATAGTGCGATTATAGGTGTCTTTATTAAGAAGCTTGTGGGAGATTCACGGCAAGTATATGAAACAAAAGTGGCCACAGTTGAGTCACTTCAAAAAGGCTTTGAAGCTTCAAATCGATTGAAAAATTTTGAGTTAGACTTTATTGCTTATCCCAATACAGAATTTTCTCCACCAGATAAGTTTGTCACTTTGTTTAAAAAAGATGGAGAGAGCCTTATAGCTGTAAGCCATGCCAGCGATGGTGCTCTGGAAAAAATATTAGAGCTTCCATGGTATTTACGCATTCTTATTGCATCTGAACCTTTGCATTTTGGTAATTTCGCCGGCATCGCAGGAAAACTACTTTGGACACTAATGTCTTTTCTTGTGTTGTTGATTCCCGTCTCAGGCTATAAAATATTTTTAACAAAAAAAAGACGTTCAAAATTAGTAGAGAATAAAAAATTTCATATATACCTCAAGCCTAAGCATATTCTCTTTTTTCTAGGCGCATATCAAATCATGACGTTGGGGTCTTTGGGGGAAATTCACAGTCGAACTGGAATTTCTTTGAGTCATATACTTTCAATTTATGGTTTCTCAATTTTAGTTTATTTTTTTATGACCAAGTATGCTCATAGTTTCATCTCTAGGGGCAGTCATAATTTTTTATATTTGTTAGGGGGAATAGGGTTGCTAAGTGCCGCATGTTTTATTGCGATCGCAATTTTTTATTCAAATTCTATTATCTATTTCGTTCTGTCCAGAGCTTCGTTTGCATTGCTAGCAAGTTTCGTTCTCCCCTTACAAAACTCAATATCCTTCGACAAAGAGGGAGTTAGGGTAGGGCAGCTATCTGATTCTGTCATTATTAATCTAGGGCGCCTTTTTTCATTGTTGAGTATGGTATTTTTAGGGGCTGAATTTTCCTTCACATTATTTTTAGTTTTACTGGTTAATTTTCTTATCTTTTCGAGAGTCAGTGCTTACAAATTTGAGAGGCATATTGAAGTTAAATTGGTGGCCAGGTATATTCCCATCATTTTTACCGCACTTAACTCCATGGTTTTAACCTATATTTTGTTTCAAACCCAATCCTTGGGGAAGGATGGTTTTGGGGCTTATCTTAATATTCTATTATTTTCGTCTTTCTTAGTTGTCGTGTCCAAGACCGTTTTAATGAAACTTAAACTTCAGAATGATCCAAGAGTTTTAATTATTGCGCTTATATCGCTCGCCCTGACACTTCCATTTGTTGGAGACTTAGTGAATGTTTTTATCTTTGTATTCTTTTTTAGTTTATTTGTTGCCTTAACTCCTCATCACTACTCAGCTTATTTAGGTCAAAAAAATATAGATAATAAAATATTATCCAGTGAAATAAATTCATTACATATTTTGGGAAATGCCTTAGGTGCAATCGCGATGGCCTTTTCAATAAAGTTTCAAATTCAAAATCAATTAATTTGGACCTTTGCAATTATAAATGTTTTTGCACTTCTACCGGTAATTAAAAAGGAAATTATGTATGCCAATAGTTAATGATTCTTATAGAGCTTTCTTAAATTCTTTTTTGAGAGACTATGCTGATTCAGACCGAATTATCCTAGGTGAAAGGTATGTTGGTATATGTAATAAATTCGAGATTGAAATTATTAAAAAATCTCTGACTGGTAATCATATTTATGGGCAGTGTTGGCTTATTGAGGATGGTCATTTTACCCATTTGCCATACTTTCAGTTTGTAAGTCTATTATGTGACGAATTCTTTGGCAAAAAGCATGAATTGTTTAAATATAAAGTTTTCGAGAGCGCTAAGAATTTGGCAAAAGATTTAGACCGAGAACAACCGAAGGTTGATAGCTATCTAGGTTCTGAGACGCAACTTCTTTTTGGTCATCCGTTTCATCCTTATCCCAAATATAAGGGGGGACTTAGTGATAGTGAAAAAAAACTGTATTCACCTGAAGAGGAAAATAGCATCACACTTGTCTGGTTAAGATTATCAGAAAAGCATTTTACTAGTTCAATTGCTTTTTCAGAATACAGGAAAAAGGTTTCAGATCTTGTTCATTTTGATTTAGAAGTCGAGCCAACAGAGGCTTTCTATCTTCCGATGCACCCACTTCAATTTAAACGTCTCAAAATGGAATATCCTGAATTAGCACATCATTATCAAATGGGTAAAAAGGAATGGACTGTTCTTTCATCAATGCGCTCTCTTGTAAGTCCTGGTGCTCCATGGGCGTTGAAATTTTCTCTTGATGTTGAACTAACAAATTCAATCAGGCACTTGAGGTTTGAAGAATTAATAAGAGGGGAGCAAGTTTGTCGAGTCGTGGATGGGGTGAATAATGATCATGCTTTAGAGCTAATAAGAGAACCTTTCTATGTCACAATGGATGAGAGAGAGGAATATTGTGTTCAGTTTAGAGAAAATATAGACATACCTGAAACGGCAAGGCTACTTAGTCATTTATGTGAGAAAAGACTGGATACTTACTCTTCAAATTTAAGTTTGTACTTAGAGTCCAATGTCCCTTGCCATAATGAGATTATTCAATTCAAAACTATTTGGTTTGAGAATTTTCTTGATAAGGTCGTTGACGGCTTTTTAAGCTTAATTAAAAGCCATGGAATTATTCTCGGAGCCCATCTTCAAAATATAATCGTTGATCTAAATTCAGAAGGCTTTATTTCAAAGGTCTATTATAGAGACTTTCAAGGAAGTGGATTTTTAATAGATAAAATAGAGGAGCTTGGAGTTGGCATTCCCTATGTTGAAAGCTTAAAGAAAAATATATTAAGCCTAGACGATCTTAACAAAGTTTTTGGTTATTACTTTGTTGTAAATACAGTTTTCGGTGTTGTTGGCGCATTAGCAAACTGGAATGAAATTGAAGAGAGAATTTATTTAGCTCAATTCCGTAAATATTTAATCAAATTAGAAGGTCTGGAATCCTTCAAAAGATATCTTTTAGAAAGTAGTCATATTTGGCAGAAAGGAAATTTTCGTTGCTGCATTGAGGGGCATAATGAAAATACAATGGGAAACCCTTGGGATATTTATAATAAAATCGACAACCCTTTAGTATCAAATTTTCCAGCTTTCGGGGAGAATCGTAAAGCTACCTATAAAGCACAGTACCGTAACTACGAACTAGAGTTTACTCATTTTGAATCTGAAGAAGATTATGAAGCTTTTTATAGGTGGCAGAATCAAGATTTCGTTGATGAGTTTTGGGAAATGAAAGGCTCAAAAGATCAGTTGTATCGATACATCAATAAACTAAAAGACAGTCATTATCAAGAGCCAATGCTGTTTAAAGTAAATGGAAAGAGAGTGGGATATTTTGAATTTTACTGGGCAGTTGAAGACCGAATAGCTCCATTTTGTAGACCGCAGTGCTTCGATAGAGGACTCCATCTGTTAATTGGTGAAAGAAATTTTCTTAATACTCGTTTTGTCTATTTATCTATGCTCCATGCAAGTAGATTTTTATTTTTGCAAGACGAGAGGACACAGAATATTTGGGGGGAGCCGAGAAGTGATAATAAGAAGATCAAAAAATTTGCAGCGAGTTTACCGGGGTGGGAATATGTTCGTGATTTTAGCTTTCCACATAAAAAAGCTTCGTTACTACGATGTTCGAGAAATAAATTCTTTGAGGAATTAGGAGGCATTAATGTTTAAGTATGAATATAGTACTAGAAAGTTAATGGCAAAAATTATCGAAGAATTACATTTTGAAGATATGCTTCTAATTGAAAAAGTTGGTGATGAATTTATTTTAAAACTGTCTAATAATACTTATTTTTTTAAGGCAAGTGTTAGTGCTTGGAAGCAATTGTGGATAAACTCAGAAAGTATTAAAAAAAACGAAGGTGAGAAATTAAGTGTCTTAGATTTCATTATGGACTTGAATGAAATTTTAGGTATGGACGACCAAACTCTGGCCCAGTTTATTGAAGAGGCAAATCAAACACTTTATGCCGATCTAAAGCTGGCTGAATTCAAAAATTATTTTAGCATTGATCAGCTATTGGAAATTAGCTTTTCACGAAGAGAACAACTATTAGATGGCCACCCCAAATTGCTTCTTAATAAAGGACGAATCGGCTGGGGAGTAAGCCAATTAGAAAATTTTTCTCCCGAATATGGTGGGCAGTTTAAACTTGTATGGTTAGCGGTTAAGGATGATTTTCTTCTTGAGGGAAGTGATTCTACTTTTTCATATGAAAACTTTTTGTCCTATCATTATATCAATGGGTATCAAGAAGGATATACAGTCGTGCCTGTGCATCCGTGGCAGTGGGATCGCTATATTCGCATTCAATTTATGGAATTAATTGAGTCAGGCGATATCGTTTTCCTGGGTGAGAAAGGACAGTATTTTACGCCGCAAGCTTCGATTAGGACATTATCTTGTGGCTCTGATCATGATGTGAAGCTTTCATTATCTATACTGAATACTTCATGTGTCCGAGGAATACCTCAAAGATATATAGAAGCCGGAGCTGACATTTCCAATAAGATATTTGATATCTGTGCTAGTGACTCTAGACTTAATTCTGTTAGAGTTCTAAGAGAATTAAAATCCTTTTCTGTTAAGCACCCGCAATTTCAAAAATTGGATAACTGTTCCTATAGGTACAGAGAGCTTTTTGGCGGTGTCATAAGGGAATCAGTTGAATCGCAAATTGATGACGATGAAATTGCCATGTCATGTGCTTCTTTGTTGATAGAAATTAATGGTGAATCTTTTATTGAGAAAATTTTCAGCGAAGCTCGTTGTACTGTGAATGAATGGCTACAGGCCTACACAATTAATGTCATATTTCCGCTATTTCATCTGCAAACTGAGCATGGTCTAGGACTAGTCGCTCATGGGCAAAATATTATTGTGGTTTTGTCTGACTATATTCCAACAGGAGTCATCCTCAAAGACTTTCAGGGGGACTTAAGGCTTAGTACGGAATCGCCCCATAGAAATTGCTCAGCCTTTTCAACGCTGGCAATTCTTCCAAAAGAGCATCTTATCCATGACCTATATACTGGTCACTTCATCTCTTTTGTTCGTTATTTTTCAAGGCTACTAGAGGAGAGAGGTGTGATGAAGGAGAAAGATTTTTATTTAATCATAAATCGAACTCTTTCGGAACTTAGTGGGGAGGATAATGTTCTTCTATCTCCGGAGTTTGATCGGATACTCGTTAACAAAGTCAGATTTAAAATTGGTTACTCTGAAACAGCTGATCGTCCTTTGCCTATGTTAGGGCAGAAATTACAAAATCCTATTTATACAGAAGGTTTAAGATGAAAATATATGATTTGATTGGAATTGGTATAGGACCGTTTAATTTGAGTTTGGCAGCGCTGCTTCCGGATGATTCCAATGTTTTATTCTTGGATAATAAGCCGGAGTTTAGTTGGCACCAAGAGCTTATGTTTAAAGATGCCTCAATGCAGACTTCTTACTTGAAAGACTTAGTGACACCTGTTGATCCTACTAATAAATACAGTTTCCTAAATTACTTAGCTGAAAACGGACAGTTTTATCATTTTTTAAATACTGATAGAAAGAATGTCACTCGAATTGAATTTGAGGCTTATTGTCGCTGGGCCAGTGAAAAACTGGGAGAAAAACTCCGCTTCAATGCGAGAGTCGATCAAGTTAAGTTTGAAAATGATTTATTTGTTATAGAAGCATCCGGAGGAGAAAAATACTTAGCTAAAGATATATGTGTCGCATCTGGTCCTGTGAAAAATATTCCCGAATGCGCGAAGCCTTTCGTTGGGCATGAAGTATTTCATGCTAAAAGTAGAGAGCTTCAAAACCTTAAAGTCGAAGGCAAAAGAGTTCTCATTGTAGGTGGTGGGCAGACTGGCGTTGAAATATTCAGAAATCTTTTCAATAACCAAAGAGGAAGAGCACGATCAGTTAGCCTAATCTCTGGTAGAGATAATTTAAGACCTCTTGATGAGGGGCCATTTACTAATGAAATTTTCACGCCAGATTTTGTGAGTCAGTTTTATTATCTTGATCAAGGTTTAAAAGACCAATTTACCGAGAATTTGCTTCTAGCAAGTGATGGAAATACTCCTTGCTACCTACAAGAACTGTATAACGAACTATACTTAGAAAAATTCTATCGTAGTGATGCGCCTGAATGTTCTATTATGCCCATGCGTTGGTTGTCGGATGTAAAAAAAATAGACGGAGGCTATGGACTCACACTTAAAAATTTACTGAGTCAAAAAAATGAGGGGCTTCAAGCTGATATCGTTATCCTTGCGACTGGCTTTAGGTCTGAGCTTCCAAAATATTTAGCGCCGATAGAAGATCTATTTTGCTATGATCAAAAAGGTCGCTTAGAAATTGAAGAGAACTATAAGCTAAAAACAAAGCTTAATCACAACAATATTTTTGCAATGAATTTCAGTAGGCATGGGCACGGGATCGCAGATCCTCAAACAAGTCTGATGTCCTGGAGGAGTGCAATAATTGCTAATTCTATTATGCAAGAGGATGTTTATAAAGTTCATGCACCACAGACATCTTTTTTAAACTTTTTTAATTAAACTAAAAATCACTTGGAGACAAATATGAAATTATTTTTGATGCTACTTACATTAACAACAGTAGACTACTGTCTAGCAAAAACAGAGAATCAAACAAATATTGATCCTAAAAAAAATAAACTGGAAAAAGAGGAAGTTTTAGATAATCCCACATTAAAAACTCTCTCAGGTTCACTAAAGAAATATAGCCTTTACTCTAGTTTTACTTACCGAGGAGCATCGCTAGAAAAACCTTTTGGAGCAGAGAGACCGAATATATTAAACGCTCAAGAAAAACCAGGTTTAGTGGATATGAGTGGTAACTTAGGGATTAAGTACAGGGCATCTAAGGCAGATAATTTTTCACTTCAACTGGGGCTCTACTCAACAACTCCCTTTCATAATTCAATTGAAACTGAAAATCAAAAAAATCAGGAAGCTTATGATGCTAATGGACAGCAAGTCGATGCTGATGACCCAGTTTTTAGTTATTTTAAAACTTATTATTTAGGCTCTTTTCAAAATGTTAGCTTTTTCCAATACCAGTATGTGACGAGAGGGATTTATAGAGACTTTGGACTACATTCAGCGTTTTCTTTCAGTCACGCGACAGCTTATAGAATCAATAAAGCCTTTTATATTGCCGCAAGTATTAGCTATCAAAATTTTCAGTATGATAAAACTAGCGTGAATATTGGGGGCCGTGTTTACTCCCTGGCAACTCGACAAACCGATGATACGCTGAAGGCCAATCTTTCCACAGAGTTTTACCTAAAAAGAAATATTTCTTTCAGATACATTATGGATATTGCTTCTTATTATCGTATGCGTTGGCAAAGTGAAATCGAAAATAGAGACTTTCAGCAAACACTCGCAATGACTTATTTCTTTAATCGAGACGTATCCATTTCACCGAATATTCGATTTGTTACAACAGATATTAGGGATGACAGAACTAATATAGGTTTATCAATGAATTTGAATATTTAGTGATTATATAAAAGTCTTAGAATAATTGCCATCGAGATATAATAATATTGATGAACTAGCATTGAGCCTAAAACTCCCCAAGAGTAGAAAGTGATTAGGTAGGAAAAAATGGCTCCTGCAAATAGCGAAGGGATAATAAAAATCAGCCCCATTATTCCAAAATTTATTAATAGGGGGACGTGAAGAACAAAGAATACCAAAGTGAAAATTTCCACAACTTCACGTGGTCTTCGGCAATGCTTTTTCAAAAAAAGAACTAGTGCCACGATTAATGTTTGTTGGAAAATAATATCGGCGAGTTTTCCTAGTGCTGTCCCCCATGTGAGAAGAGGATAAAAAAAGCCCATATCTTCAATCAATTTGCTCCCCTCAACAGTCAAAGGGAAAAACTGCTTCATTCCAACTGAAAGCGTGACAAAAATAACTCCACTCAGAACAGTTAGAGGTAGTTGAAGTTTAGGAGACTTGAGTTTAGCTTGCTCTCCTAGGCGTCTAAAAATCAGGTGACCAATAATTGTGATAAAAATAAAATAAGAAATTATGACATGGTTATTTTGAAGAAACGTGTAACCAGCTGGTTTGAAATAAACAACTGTTAAACCAACTACTACAAGCCAATAAACAATCCAAATAAGAACATATTTTTGGATTATTTTATTGGTAATTAATGATTTCATTTTAGCCTTCGCAAGAATTTAAAAAATGCTCTGACATTTTACCAATAAGCTCTTTGCTTGGAACCAATTGCCTATACTTAATATTGGCTAAATCGAATATTTTTTTAGCTATGGTGTTACTCTCAGTTCCTTGGTGTTTATCAGAAACATAAATAACTTCTTTGACCTTACTGCTGGCCAGAAGTTTTGCACATTCATGGCATGGGAAAAGTGTCACATAGCATCTGGAGTGTTCTAAGCTGGTAGGGGAGTGCAATATTGCATTGGCCTCAGAGTGTACCACGTAGCCATATTTTTGATGCTCTAGGGGTTGAGATTTATCTTTACCCCAAGGAAGCTTTGATTCATCGATTCCTGCAACAAATCCGTTGTAACCCATCGTTAGCTGATGATTATTCTGATCAACAAAAACACATCCGACTTTTGTCGCAGGATCTTTTGATTTGAAGCTTGCCATGACAGCTTGAAGGATAAAATATTCATCCCAGCTGACATGGTTTTTCACTTCAAAATAATTTGGGTTTTGATCTACCATTGAGCTTCTTCTGGATTCGCTTCGTCAGTATTATTTAAAACACCAATCGCTTCGTCAGCAAGGTTCTGATAGTCTTCATCACTTGCTTGTTCCATCGATGCTTTTGGTCCATTGCTACAAAGTTGTAGGAATTGGTCCATACTCATTCTTAATGTGCTCATCTGATCAAGGATATCACTTACATCGTCATGATCAGAAGCCATTTCTTCTAAAAGTATTTTTGCCAGAACCTTATTAGTTCTTTTCATGAGAGTCTTTAGCGAGTCGAATTCTTTTGGTAATTGAGGAGCATTTAAATATTCATCTAGTGCCTCATCAACACCTTTTTTCTTTGCCTGCTCTACGAACTGGCGCATTTCTTTGGCTGACTTTCCTACTAGGTGATCAACAACTTTTTCTTGTTCTTCTTTATCCAGCTTGATGATCTGGTTTGCTTGAGAAGCGTTTAGCTCTCCATGACGCCTTAGACTTTTAACCGTATCACTTGATTTTTCCTCTCTCTCAATTGCGGACTTAATCACTTTTTTAGATAAACCAGTTTTTTCTGCAGTTAGATCAATAAATGATCTTTTATCATTTGGAAGGTCTTTTTGAATTTCATTACCAGCTGGAGTGCTGAGATCCTCTTCATCTGTTTTAACCGCTTCAGGGAAAAGGCTTTCGTATAGATTTCTACCACGGGCCAGGAGTTGTTCCATTTCAACTTTACCAAGGTCAAGTCTAACGAGGTTTTCGTCGATCGAAATAAGTTCTTGTTCAATTTCTGTTTTTTCAACACGGCTTACAGGAACTTCTGTTCTGCCCATTGCTTTAAGAGCCGTATACCTTCTACCACCAGCGATCAATTCATTCTTTTCGTTAACGACGATTGGATTGATCAGTCCTACAGTCTCAATACTTTTCATTAGCTTTTCAACGTCGGTATCAAGTCTTAAATAGGGGTTGTTTACAATAATTGTATCAATGTTTACGTATTCCATGTTCTCTCCTGTGGGAAAGTAAACTAACGATCTCAATGGAATTTGTCATGGGAAAATTAAGGAAGAGAAAAATTTTAACACAAAACAAAAATTATTTTGCGCCATCATCTCCGATCGCACCGACTGGACAGGCTGCTAGAGCATTTTCACATTCTTCCAAAGCCTCGGAATTGCTAGGTTGTTTGGCCACATAAGCATGACCATCATCGTCATTCATCTCGAAAAAGCCAGGGGCTTCTACGCAACATGCATCACAAGCAATGCATTGGTCGTCGACATAATATTTTCCTGGAGCGTTTTGTTTCCAGCGTGCTTCAAAATCGGCCATAAAAAAAGGGTCCTCTAGGGGACCCTTATACTGTATTTAAATTTTTATGACTAGTGTCTTAGTCGAAAGTTACTTGAGTTGTAACTTTTGCATTGTTTTCTGAGTAAGTCACAATCGCTTGTTGAGCACCAAATGAGCCATAGTTTTTACTTTGCTCAAGCTCTTTTTGGACTTCTTCGTCTGTTACAGGCTTATTCTTATACTCTGTCATCTTTAAGTACGTCACGTGAGTTTGATTCTCTTTTTCAACGACTTTATTAGTATTTTTGTTCTTAAACATAGGAAGTAGTTCTTCGAAGTCAATTTCCGCATTTTTAATTTTTACATTTAGCGGAGAGATCGTTGTGTCTTGGATGAATTCAAGATCGTATTTCTTAACAACTTTATTAACCTCATTCTTCTTTCCTCTTTCTAATGCTATCGCCACTTCTTTTTTAATCTTTTCGTTCAGTTCAGAAAGCTCTTTTCTCTTCGTCTTTTGCAAGTGATTTTTCACCAATTCATTCTTTACTTTAGAAAGCGGCTTGGCAGTTTGCTTATCAAAATCAGCTTTTGCTTTATAAGTTTTGTATAGAGAGTCGATTGTATTCTTATTTCCTTCTGCAGCGATAAATTCATTTATCTCTTTGTTAGAAACATCAATATTTTTCGTCATATCCTCTTTAGCGAAAGTCACAACCCAAGCATTTGCTTCTTGGCTTTGGTAGCTTAATCTTTCTTTTACGAATGATTTAGACTCAATCCCTGAAACTGCAAGCAATTGATTTAGCTTCATCATTTTGATTTCAGCAGCAGTATCTTCTTCAAATTTAGCTGGTGTTAGTTTATTTGCCGCTAAAAGTTGCTTGTATTTATTTACATCAAAGCTCTCACCAGTTTTAAAGAAAGGATACTTTTTGATCTGATCTTTAATTTCAGCTGAGCTGGCTTCTAAGTTCATCTCGTTGGCAAAATTTAAGAGGTATTTGCTTCTAATGGCCTGTTGTAGCGCCATCTCTCTAATTCTGAAGTCTTTGATTTGTTTTGACGTTAGAGATTTACCTCCACCAAGAGTTTGACTATAACGGCTTAGAAGTTGCTCATAGGCCATATTGTATTCACGTCTTGTAACTGGAGTTCCGTCTACAGTTGCAACTGAGTTTGATGATCCACTGATTCCTTCAAATCCTGTAAAGGCAAAACTCACCATAATGGCCAGCATAATACAGGTAAGAAAAAAGTAAGAGATTTTGTCTGAGAAATTCTTCATGTTATTCCTTTTATTTTGAACGTAAATTGTAACCCGAGATACTGCAAAGTCAATCTGACATTGCGCGCAAATCCCTGAAATTATTGGCAGAAAGACTTATATTCGATAATCTTTAAGTAATTTCAAGGAGTGGAGATTGAATCGTTTTACGTTTGACTCGTCGCGCTGGAAGCTGCTGTGCAATTTTATTGTTATTGTCATCTCCCTATATGGTATCGCGACTCAAAAATTTACTGTGAAGAAGACTACTATATTTGAACAGGCCCTTATCGAATTATTAGCGCCGATTCAAAAAGGAACTATGAGTGTAAAGGATTCTATAGCACAAACATTTAGTCGCTATATTTTTATCGTAAACACACGCGAGGAAAACGAAAAATTAAAGTCTGAATTAGAAGAAATGCAAAATAAAATTTTTACTTTGAACGAAGTAAAAAAAGAAAATGAAAGACTGAAGCAGCTTCTCGATTTTGGAAAAGATATCGAAAGAAAAAAAGTTCTAGCACAAGTCGTAAGTTGGGACTCTTCAAATGAATTTAAAGTTTTAAGAATTAACAAGGGTGAAAATCACGGACTGAAATTATTATCGCCGGTTATCACTCAGACGGGGCTTGTTGGTTATGTCTATCGAGTCAGTCCTAATTACGCTGATATTCTTACTATTCTAGATCAGAACAATAGGGTTGATGCAATCGTAACCAGAACTAGGACACATGGAATCTTAGAAGGACATTCGGATTTTATCTGCCAATTTAAATATGTTTCAAGAACAGAAAAACTTGAAATTGGAGACACCATCATTACCGCAGGTCTAGGTGAGATATATCCTAAAGGTATAAAGGTTGGGGCTATCTCTCAAATTGATAAAGAAAATTTTGGGATCACCCAAAAGATAGAAGTCACTCCTAGTGTAGATTTTGATAAGCTTGAAGAAGTCGTTGTTCTTCTCGATCATGAAGGTAAGGTCGACTATAAGAATGAAGTGATGAGCTTAAGTGTCGAGGAGGCGCAGTGAATAAGTATTCAATAAAAGATATAGCACTTGGTCTAATCAAAACTTCGCTACTATTGGTTTTTATGGAACTCATTTCCTCTGTGATTTTTCCTGCGATTGGTTTTCAAGATTTTAAGCCTGCGTTCAATGTACTTATAGTTCTCTTCTTAGCATTCAAGCTTGAAACGCCTGGTTTAGCTTTTTTAATTTTAATTTTTCAATATATACACTCAATTTTTTCTATCGAAGGTTGGGCCGCAGGGACTCTAACGGGAATTTTGATTTCGCTCTCTGTAAAATACGTTCGTGAAATGCTTAACTTCTCAACCGCGATAAGTACCATCGTTGTTGTGCAGATTTTTCAATTGGGTTGGTATTTTCTTATTTCATTTATCATCAGTTTAAAGATGGGAGACTTTTCCGGTTTTCTTGGTATCTTTGTTGATTACCTACCGGAGAGTTTGTTCCTATCTGCTATTTCCCATCACTTCTTTATGCTGATGGATAGAATTTGGAAGGTTAATAAAAAACCTATGGGAGCATTTATCTAAATGTTTGGTGACGAAGAACTAATTAAGATGCACAGGGCCCGGGCAACCGCGGTCGCGAATATAATCATCTTTTGTTTTTTTATTGTATTAGTAAGACTTTGGTACTTACAGATTTACCGTGGTGAAAAATATCATGAGTACAGTATCCAAAACAGATTAAGAAAAGAAATTGTACGTGCTCCTCGTGGGATGATGTACAGTCGAAACGATACTCTTTTAGTGGATAATATTCCTCGTTTTGATGCAGTTTTGACCAGACAGTTTCTGCAGAAAAAAGACAAAACATTGAATAGGCTAGCCGAAATTCTTGATATGGACGTCGATACAATTGATAAAATTATCAAAAAGAATTCTTATCAGGCCAAGTATAGACCTATCATCATCAAGAAAAATATTTCGCTAGAAGAAGTTGCGAAAATTGAAACTGAAAACGCCAGCCTTCCTGGGATTTTTGTCGATACATTTATATCGAGGGAATATGTTGATGAAGAAGTAGGTGCCCACCTATTAGGTTATATTTCAGAAATCTCTCAGGAAAAGCTTCCTACTTATCAAACCAGAGATAAGCTAGATTATGCTCTTGGAGACTTTATTGGGCAGTTTGGAATCGAAGAGATTATGGACAGAAGCCTGAGAGGAGAAAACGGTTACGAGTTCGTAGAAGTTGACGCTCTTGGAAGAAAGAAAAAATATATCAACACCGATAATCTTTTTAAGGGAATAGAAGATAAGCCGCCTAGACCAGGGAAAAACTTGAAGCTGACCATTGATAGGGATATGCAGCTCGCTGCTTATGAAGCTCTAAAAGGTCAGTCGGGAAGTGTTGTTGCAATCGATGTTGAAACAGGACAATTACTTACAATGATTTCAACTCCAGCTTTCAAGCCTTCGGAGTTTTCCAAAGGTTTAACTCAAGAGTATTGGTCTTCACTGATTAATAATGAAGAAAAGCCATTGGGTGATAGAAGTATACAGAACCATTTTTCACCTGGATCTACTTTTAAACCGTTTACTGCAATAGCAGCTCTTGAAGAAGGGATTATCGATGGAAATTCTAAAATTCGATGTCATGGATCATTTCGATTTGGACGTAGAACTTATCACTCGTGGAAAAGATATGGGACTGAGAAGATGGATATTACTGATGCCCTAAAGCACTCTTGTAATATTTATTTCTATAAAGTAGCAACCGAGCTGGATATTGATGTACTTGCTAAGTATGCGCGTATGTTTGGCTTTGGGAAAAAAACTGGAATTCAACTTCCAAGAGAAGTTTCTGGGCTGATTCCAACGAAAGAATGGAAATTAAAAAGAAATGGAGTTGAATGGCAGAAAGGGGAGACTCTTTCTTGTTCGATCGGGCAGTCCTATGTACTTGTTTCGACACTACAACTGGCCAATGCATACGCTGCTATCGCGACCAAAGGGAAACTATTTAAACCGTATGTTGTACAATCTGTTTTCGACAATCAAGGTAATACGCTTAAAACTTTTGAACCGGAACTGATTAGAGAAATAAAATTAAATGATAAAACTTGGGATTTAGTTCGTGAAGGACTTTATAAAGTTGTGAATGAGCCAAATGGTACTGGATGGTGGCGTCGAGGCCTTGGAAATCAAATGGCCGGAAAGTCTGGTACTTCCCAAGTTGTTAGGGCGCAGTCAAAAGAACAGCTGTATTCGAAATGTTCAGAGATGGATTATAAATACAGACACCATGGTGTATTTGTAGCTTTCGCTCCATTTGATAATCCGAAAATTGCTGTGGCCTCTTTAGTTGAGCATGGTTGTGGTGGATCTAGTGCAGCTGCTCCAGTGGTCGAAAAAGTGGTTAATACCTATATGAAAAAATACTTACCTGAAAAATATGAAAAGCAGGTAAAGAAAGAAAAAGAACAACTTGCTCGCTTCTATCGTAAGAGAAAGGCTGAACAAGAAGAAAAAGAAAGACAAAAAGAAGCAGAAGCTGAAGATGAGACAGAGGGATAATTTTGAACCAGACGCTTATTAATTTTTTTAAAAAGTACGACTATAGTTTTTTCCTTCCTATGTATGCCATTTTTTTCTTAGGCATATTAAATCTCTATAGTGCTACCCATGCCCACACTTCGGAGCATATGCAAGATTTATATAAGTCACAAATTATGTGGTTTGGAGTCGCAAATCTAGTGGCATTAGTGGTTAGTCTTTTTCCTCCAAAAAGTCTCTTTAGGCTTTCTTATTGGGCTTACGCATTTAATGTATTCCTGCTTATTCTTGTTCTCGTCATGGGACAAAAAGGAATGGGGGCCCAGAGATGGCTTGTCATTGGTGGTTTTCGCTTACAGCCTTCCGAGCTCATGAAGATATCTCTCGCTTTAGCTCTCGCTCGTTATTTCGTAAAAAATAATCCAGAAAGAGAACTGACACTTAAACAGTTAATCGTGCCCTTTATCATAACGATGATTCCTACCGTCCTGATTGTCTTACAACCAGACTTAGGAACTGGATTACTTCTTATTTTAATTTTTCTAGTTGTCGCATTTTTTAAGAGATTAAAGTGGAAATCGATTGGAATCTTAGTTCTTCTTGGATTACTTTCGGGTAGTGTCATGTACAAATATGGTCTGAAGGATTATCAAAAAAGAAGGATTTTGACTTTCATCGATCCACAAGCGGATGCTAAAGGGTCTGGTTACAATGCCATTCAATCACAGATCGCAATTGGGTCGGGAAGGATTTTTGGAAAAGGTTTCAAAAAATCTTCTCAGGCATCATTGAACTTTTTACCTGAAAACCATACCGATTTTGTATTTTCAATCTTTAATGAAGAACACGGATTTTTTGGATCAATTATCCTCATGGCCTTTTATATTATTTTGTTTTTGAGATTTGTCTGGCTATCAGGTGCAGTGTTGCGTTTTTACGACTCAGTTTTGGCCATTGGGGTCATGTCTATTTTCTTTTGGCATACCTTTATTAATATGTGCATGGTCATGGGGTTAATGCCAGTTGTTGGTCTTCCGCTCCCTCTCATGAGTTATGGGGGATCAAGTTTACTGACATTCGGTGTCTGTATTGGGATTGCGACGAGTTTAAGTAATTCAAGAAATCTATTCTAGTTGGCCTGAAAATTGCGACTATATTACCCAGAATGCAGGATTTAGCGCAAAAAAAGGGTATTTAATGTCTAAATTTTTAACAGTTGTATGCTTATTAATCTGTTCCTCAGCATTTAGTGCTGAACAACCAGTTCACGTGGTAACTCTTGAACTTGTAGAGTCGATGTTATGGCATGAGGGGATCATACCTAGTTCCGAAAATTCACAGCAAGCTAGGCTAACAGAAGAGTTAAGTGTGGCCGTAGATATACTGGACGGGGCTTTGTAATAGTACTATATTGGTATTATGCAAAAACTATCGCAAATCGGTTCTCTATTAAAAAAAATCTATCGCCAGTATTCATCTGACGTCTTAGATGATTTGCAGTCTCAGGGCTTTCTAGATTTAAGGCCGAGTTTTCTTGAAATTTTAATGTATTTAAGTGATCACTCGGGTAGTTCAATCAAAGTCATAGGGGAGTCCTGTGGTCTTAAAAAACAGACAATGACTTCACATTTAAATGAGCTTGAGAAACGTGGGTACGTGATCAGAAAAACAAATGAAAAAGATCGTAGAGAGCAAGTGGTTATACTCACTGATTATGGTGAGAAATTTCGTTATGCTCTTCAGAAAGTTGTCGAGAAACAAGAAGCCAGGTATCTCGAGCGTGTGGGGGAAGTTGAACTTGATAGAGTACTTCATACCTTAGAAAATCTTCATACAAAAATGTCTGTGAAGGAATCAAGTTCTGAGCAGCAATTATTAATCTAAGCGGCGTCACCGCGAGAAACAAACTCTTTTAAATTTTTAAATTCAGGCCAGTAACTATAACCACCAGAAATATTGGATAGATAGAAATATCCATGCAGGTTTAGGAACTTACATGCTTTGATCGATTTAACACCATTTTCAGAAATAATCATATAATGCTTAGACTTACCTGGAAGTCGGTGCAAATTTTGAGCAAGATCATCAAGAGGAATCTTTAGAGCTTCAGGAAATTCCTTGATCGGTTCATAACTATTTGCACTTACATCGAGTAGGACGAAGTCTTGATCTAGATTATTATAAATTTTGTATGCGGCCTCTGGAGTAAGGTCTACGTAGCTTCTCTTGTTAATAATATAATCATCTGAAATGCTGTCGCCATTTTTAAGACGCAGAATATGTGATTTTTTAAGACCAGCTTCAAAATGCAACTCTTGCGTAAGCTTATGCATGGCCAATTGTAAGTCGGCAACTTGCTTCTTAAGTCGGTTGATTTCCTTGATATGTGATTCGTCTCTAAAAAACATAGGGCACTCCATCTATAAGTATATGGTGCGCAACAATAATTTAAAAGAACGGGTAAATAGTTCCAAAATGGATTTGAGTAATAATAATTGAAGTTAGAAAAGCTCCCAGTAAGTATATGGAAAAACCATAAATACCTTGCCCTAAGTGAATTGTATTATCATTATTTGAGTGATCAGGTTTTATTGTGATCCTGAAAACGTAGGTAAGCCCGTAGTAGAAAAGTGGCAATATCAGCACACTTAAATTAACTTTTAAGAGTACTTGAATAAGAAAGTCAGTTAGGTCGTAGTTTTCTTGAGTATAAGAAGACATCATAATAACTGTATTTCCCAGTAAAAAACCAGAATAAGCGATCGCAAGTCCAATATTCTTTTGGATCATTAAGCTATTGAAAGAGAGAGGACTTATATATTTAAACAGGCGTGTGCTTACACCGTAGATGACTAATGATTGCAACCAAAAAACCACGAGGTTCATAAGGGAGCTTTCTGCTGATTCCAAGATCTTACTAATAAGAAATCCTTGGCAAATAGCATTGATAAAATTAACCATGATATAAGCGTAATTAGGGTTTTTAAAAATTTCGTCATGGTAATTGAAATTAAAAAAGATAATATTTTCCGTAATAAGAATTGAAAGTAAATAAAGTACGAATCCAATTGCAGCCCAAATCGCAAACTCTGTTGGTGAGTTAATTGTGTATGCTTTCGAATAAACAATAATCAATCCAATAAAACGTGAAAAAATATGAATAAGATCTGCAGTATTTACAGGTTTAAATCTCAATGAAAAGAATTTTGCTCTTGGACTTGGGAAGAAGAAAACATGCAGATTCTTATAGATAAAGGCGAAAAAGAGAATCGCCAAAGCAACTAATTTAAAATTTAAGTTTAGATTCACAAAATGCAGTAGGTGAGAAATAAAAAGTCCTGTGAAAATAAAGATCAAAAACTCATAAATTCCGTGATCGAAATCGTCAAGCTTCGTCTTCACAGGATGGTCAAATGTATTGTGAAGAAAAAGCTTTCTAAAAAGAAAAAGAAATACTGGAATAAGTATAAAACCAATACCAATTCGCATAAGAACATTAAATAAATAGTCTGTGATGAGAATAGGACTCTCTGTTAAAGAAGAGGCAAGAATCAATGAGTGGCAAAGGATAAAACCTGTGTACCCAAAAGCTAAACTTCCGTTTTTTTGAATCATAAGTTTGCTAAATGAGTTCGGACTGTAAAATTTGTAAAGCCTAGTACTTGCACCATAGGCAATAACCGTGATTAACCATAATATTGCGTATTTGATAATCGAGTATTGAGACACGAGAAATAATTGCTTTAAAATAAATGCAACCCCAATGGCATTGGTGAAGCTGATAAGTCCATAAGCGGAGTTTTTCTTTTTTTGAACCTCATCGATGAAATTTTGCTTTTGAAAGATAACCCAATCAGTGATGAATAATGTAATTAGGTAGGTTGAAATACCAATTGTACTCCATATGAAAAAATGAATAGTACTAAAGGCCATTCCAATATATTCGTTAAATTCTAAAGCAGAATAGATAATTCCTACACCCAATACTCTTCCAAAAAATGTGAGGGTATTGATGTAGTTGAGACTTGGAGTGAGGTTTTTAAGTATCTGCTGTCTGTGGGAAGGGTAAAACAGAACATGAGCGTATTTGAAAACAAAATAACTCGCGCAGATATATAGAGTAAAAATCATTCTAATTAAAAGTTTATCAAATATTTCACTCATAATTTCTTCTCAATAAAGTTTTCGTTAAAGTAACGTTTCAAATATTTTTTTGTCGAAAACTGAGGTTGTTTGCTTCGTTCAAAATAAGACGAGAATACCTTTCTGGTAATAGTTCCATCTAGCCCAAATTCTTGGTTTTCACCAAAAAAAGGCTTTCCTTGTTCAAGATGTATTTGAATTTTATTTTTTAATTTAACGGAAGGGCTGAAATCTTCCCAACCCAGATAGCGGACTAAGTTTTTATAAGCACCAAAAAACTGCCATCTTCTTTCTCCTGAAGGATGTTTTATCCATTTACCCAGGTTTTTATCTCCAATAAATACACTACCAGGAGGAAGTGGGGTAAAACTAGGCTCACCATTTCTATTCCTTCTAAAAACAGACATACCGAGGTATTGCTTTTGTTTTTCAGAATAAAGCTCTGATGTTTTTACTATCAGCTCTTCATAGGATTGATAGCCGTAGACGATTTTATATTTGTGGTAATAGGTCTTTATTAGAAAACCGGTCGAGTGAATATCTGTAAAGATAACGGAGACAGGAGCTCCTTTAACTAAGCTCTCAATTCCTGCAGAAGAATTAATATATCCAATACCGTATTCACTTGGAGAGAAGGATTTTGAGAGTCCTAGATAGATAACCAGTAAAATTCCGTAAAAGATAAGTTTATTCATTCGATTTTATAATTTTTATAATCTCTTTTTGAGTTGCAGCACTTAGGTCTTGAAATTCACAATGAATTCTATCAACTGTGTGTGCCCTTGAAAATTTTTCAAATAAATCAGTGGCCTCATTTATATTACGGGCAAAATCAGACCCGGAAGCAATAGAATAATTTCTCATTACTTTTAACGGGTATTTATTTTGCTGAATATTAGTGTGGTCATAGTATTTAGAGAGTCTTCCACTTGAAGAACACTTGATATAGTCGATATTCTCTCTGTTTAAAAAATTCTCTAAGTTTTCGAGATTTTTTACTTGGTCTTGTCCATAAGCTTCAAAAATCTTTTGAGGGATTGAGTTTCTAACAATCTTCTGTGCCCACTCATTAGAGCTAGTTCTTAAAGTTTTCATGAGAAAATGGTCATCATGCTTTAAATACTCTTCAATATCTGAAGGAATTGAATATTCATTTGGAGCGTATTTAAAATATCTTTTGAGCATTTTTTCTAAACAAACTGATTTGTAATGAAAATAAACCATAAGAAACATATGGAATCGACATAGAAGAAAATCATCAAATGTCGCAACTGCTCGTTCTGAAATACCCAAGTAAGCTTTTCCATCTTCGACTACGTAACCAAGATTATCAATAATCCAGTCAAGATCAAATTTACCGTAGCTAACTCCACAGAAGTAACTATCTCTTAGAAGATAATCCATTCTATCGCAGTCCATCTCACTCGATACAAACTGGTGAAGCATGGGAAAAAAGTTGATCCCATCAATTGTAAAATATTCTGGCTTTTGTGTTTCACCGATAACTAGTTCTGCAATCTGTTCTACTTCTACACCAAATTGATCACGCACATCTTTAAAAGACTCGGTTAAGCTAGAATCAATAATTGATTTTATCGTGTAATCTTCGTGATTAGCTTGTCTTGTCGGATCATCGACAAAATTCTTTGGAAGATTTAACTCGGAAACATTCGGCATAACAAATTCAGTTGTATGCGATAGAGGAGCGTGCCCAATGTCATGAAGTAAGCAAGCAAGTCTTACGGTTTGTTTTAGTTTTTGAAGATCGGGAGAGTTAGGAAACTCCTTAAAGACTTGCGCAAAAATTTTTGAAGAAACATCCATCACTCCGATAGAGTGAAGGTATCTTGTATGAGTGGCTCCAGGAAAAACATACTCTGAAAAACCTAATTGTTTAATTGATCTAAGTCTTTGAAAAAAAGGATTCTCGAGAATAGCAATTTCTTCGTCTAAGACCTTTATCGATCCATGAACGGGATCTCTAACTTCCATAATGTCCTCAAATTTTTGACTGGTTCTCTTCTAGCCACTGACAAATATCGCTAGATTCGAAAAGTGGTTCGCCCTCTATGTATAAACAAGGAACTGTTGTGCGACCTGTTTTTTGAATGTGAAATTCTCTATTTGCAGGAACTTCTAGGGTATTTTTAAATGATATTTTTTCCTCAAGCCCCAATTCATCAATCTTTCTCAAGACTCTCATGCAAAAGGGGCATTGAGTATAATAATAAAGTTCTAGTCTCATTAAAATGGATCTTCCTCGTCATCAGATCGATCAGCTTTATCAAGGTCATATCCTACTGGTTTTCCTTGAGCGTAAGCTAAATCTTCATCATATGGATCAACGTCATCATTCTCGAAGTCTTCTGGTTGATCTAAACCTTCGTCGTATGACCAGCCATATCCAAAAGCATTCGTTTCTTGTTCATCATCAGGATTATATTCATCAGCTAATGAAAAATTACCTTCAGGCTTTTCATCCGAAGTCGTTTCTTCAACATCATCTGTAAGTATTTCTTCTTCTAAGTTCTCTTCTGCAGGCGCTGTTGGAGCAGCTACTGGAGGTATTACCGGTTCAACTTTTTCAACTTTGATCTTTTCTTTTTTTGCTATTTTTTTTGCAGCCTTTGTTGCTGGCTTCTTGGTTGTTTTCGTTGCTACTTTTTTGGCATCTTTTTTTGCAACTTTCTTAGCAGCCTTCTTTGCTACTTTTTTGGCAGCTTTTTTCGCAACCTTCTTAGCAGTCTTCTTAGCAGTCTTCTTTGCTACTTTTTTCTTTGCTACTTTTTTAGCAGTTTTCTTCGCAACTTTCTTCGTAACTTTTTTTGCTACTTTCTTCTTCGCAACCTTCTTAGCAGTCTTCTTTGCTACTTTTTTAGCCACTTTCTTCTTTGCTACTTTTTTAGCAGTTTTCTTCGCAACTTTTTTCTTAGCTACTTTTTTGGCTGCTTTCTTCGCTACTTTCTTAGCGGGTTTTTTTGCGACTTTTTTCTTCGCGGTTTTCTTTGTTACTTTTTTTGCTGCTTTCTTCTTTGCCACGGACTTAATCCTTTCCAAAATTTTTAACATAAAAAATCCTACTGTTTTAGTAAGAAAAACACCTAATAAACGGCATGACAAGGTTAATTTTAATGGGCAATATCGTTAAGATCAATCCCTAAGGTGGAAGGATTTAGAGGATTTTTAAACTCTTTTCGCTGCGCCTCGTTAGATATGGACTTAGGATCACCCTCTGCATAGATAAGAATCTTACTATTGTTATTGTAAGAATCACTACTGCCCGGGCCAACTGATTTTAGCGGGATAAATTTAGTTGAGTAGTAATTTCTAATCATAACTTGTTGGGAGCCTCTAGCCGAAGCAGGGTTATTTTGGATCGCTGAATTATTCACATTGCGAAATTCTCCCGGACGGTAGGCGGAAAAAATTTGACTCCTTAAGTCTTCATCTACTGGAAGAGCGTAATCAAAATTATAATTTCGGAGCAGGATGGTATTAGACCAGCGGCTTTGCATTAATTCTGGTAGTGGCGTAGGACAATTATCTGTAGATCTAACTAAGTCTGAAGCCCCTGAATAAAAATAGATAAACCTTCCTGCAATTGAGGCGCAACTCGGTTTGGCCGATTTTAAAAGATCTGGTGCACCTGAGAATTCAGCTGATGTTAAATCGCTTAAAGCTCTGGCTGCGGCTGCACCAGTATTGGTACCAGAGCTTCCAGATTGGTTTTTGGTAAAAATATCTGCTGCAACCTGATTCATAGAAGCTTTGTATTTTAAGATGGCCGGTTCTTGGCGAGTGATATAGTTCTGTAAAACCTCTCTTAATTCTCCTTGAGATCTATATAAAAAATACGGATTAGCAGTCTCATACAAAGGACCATAAATTTGAGCATCCCAAACTTGAAACTCACGGCCGGTGGCATCAGTAATTATTCTTTTGCTCTCTCCTGTAATTAAACCGTAAGAGTCAGTTTCTTTGGCCCTGTTAACAGCACTTGGAGTTGGAATCAACCAATTATGTGCTTCGTAAAGTGTGGGGGCGGACGACAGAACAATTCCATCATTTACA
>JAYZFM010000025.1:0-30168 GCA_036336775.1 Bdellovibrionota bacterium
ACCTTATTTGCGTCAATATTATAAGTAGTATCTAGAATAACTCTCATTCTAGATGGTAGGTTGATACCAAGTGAATTTAAATCAATTGTGATTTCCGTTCCATTATTGATAGTTTGGATATCAGCTTCATTATTAGATAGATATTTATCTAAAAGAAGAGGATCAGTACCAAGTCTTCTGTTTTGGAAGATTCTGATTTGCTGAGTGAATTCATTTAAATTAAAGCCTTCACCAAGAGTAAAACTTAAAATTCCTGATCTTAACTTCACGTTCTGAATTCCATTTGAGAGAACTCTCTTTGCAGCTTCAGCAGAAACAAGTCTTACCTTATAAGTTAAATTAACGTATTTAACACCTGCTCTTCTACTCTCAGTTCTATTCTGTCTATCAAGCACTAAGAAGTAATTTCTCGAGCTATTTACGCTAAGACTCGCAGCCTCTCCGTTCATTCTTAACGAAATTTCTTCTCTAATTGGGTCCATTTCCGCTGGAAGAGCAAAATCGAACTCTGCTTGAGTTTCAACGTAATAATCATGTACTTGGTATGACTGTCTGACAGTTCTCGTACATCTGTAAGGAACTCTTTGAGTTACCGGACGGCATCTATTTACAGTTCTACAGTTTCCACGCCTGTCACATTGCCTAACTGGGCTACAGACTCTTCTGGTTACAGTTCTGTAACAAGTGGCCGGAACTCTTACATTTCTGTACTCAGTTCTGGTTTTTTCAGTTGATAAATTTAAGCTAACAGAATCAGTAGTCCCTGAGTATAAAAAGGTTCTGATGTCGGTAGTATCTGCACTCGCAGAAAAACTTAGCACTAATAATAGTGTGGCAAATAATTTCATTGCTCCCTCCCTATGGTTTCCCTTATCCTATTAGAAGTACAATAAGATTGCCTAGCTAGGTGCAGTTTGAAACCGGTGAATTTTAACTAAATTTCAAGCACTTACAAGTCAGATGTAAGATTAACTTTGTAATTTTTACATCATTAGATACTAAACTTTGAAAGTTGTGGCGCGCAGCGTTATCATTTTTAACAATAGTTTTAAACAGGAGTAGTTTTATGAGATTAAAAAGCAATTTGCTTGCCCTACCTGCGTTAGCTGCAACCGTCATGAGCTTTACCGCTACCGACGCAAAAGCTGAGAAATACACAAATATTTATCCATTTGTGCCTTATGAGACCAGCTATATTAATAGCGAGGTAGAGAAATTAAGTGAAGATAGCAATTTCCTCAAAAACTTCGATAAAATTCATTCAATGGGTCTTCATAAAGCCAAAACAAAAGAAAAGCCTTGGACTAGTACTTTCTGGCCTTTAAACCGTGGTTTAATCGCAGATGCATATGACGATTCAATCTTCTATTACAATCCATTTGAAGTTTTCTCTTGGGAAACCAACAGAAATAAATACAGAAGAAGAAAAGAAAAGTTTCACGATAAAATCAAAGAACTAGATTCTGATGAATTAGCGGAACTTGCACCGTCTGAAAAATATGACCTACTTCTTGGTGATGATAAATTCGATCTAACCAACAGACTTTGGAAATATATGCAAGCTTGGGGATCAATGAAGGAATATGGATACCTTCACTCTCTTGATAAGGTTGGTGGAAACACAAAAGCTGTTCAAAAAATGATGCTTGATAATAATTGGAAGAATCCAGATGGAACTCCATATACGAAAGAAGAAGCACTCGAGCAGGCCATTGAGCAAAGAGGTGGTCTAGCTGAGCATTATGCAAAGAAGATGGTAGCTGCTGGACAAGCTGGTTCAGTTTTAGATGCCCTTCCGCAAGCTCTTCAAAAGGCACATTCAGAAAAAGAGAACTTTGTTATCAAAAGAAAGAATGATTTTATGGCAACCTGGGAAGGTATTTGTCACGGCTGGTCTACGGCTGCGGGTAATATGCCTCGTCCAAGAAAAGCAGTTTCATTTAGATTAAAAGACGGAAGAGACTTAAAATTCTATCCGGAAGATATTAAAGGACTTGTTTCTCTTCTTTGGGCAAACTCGACTATTCAAGATGGTAAATTCTTAAATGATGATGGTGTCAACGTTGGTGGTGGGATCATTATGCAAGGAATGAGATGTAACGATACTGATCCTGCAAAAGATCAATGGGGTCGTTTGTATGACCATAGACCTGACTTCTTCTCTAAAAAGCTTGAACCAAGATGTGTTGGTGTTCACCCAGCAATCTGGCACTTAGGACTAGTTAACGTAATTGGTAATCAAGGTAGAAGTTTTATCGTTGAAAGAAAAATTGAAGCAGCGGTTGATAACCATCCAATGTGGAAATATGATATGGACTTCTTTAATCCATACACAGGTTCATACTCAAACAATATTGGCGACGTAAAAGTACGCTATGAAAAATCTAAAGATCAGTTCTCTGAATTTAGAAACCCTGAAACAAAGTTTATCGTTGGTGTTAAAACATCAATGACTTACCTTGACTGGGAAAGACCAAAAAGAAAGAATACTGATAACGAAGAAGATGATAAAGAAGCAACTAAAACAATGCTTTATGACTTAGAACTAGATGCTAATGGAAATATCATTGGTGGTCAGTGGAGAACAAAAGAAGTTGGTAAAGGGTCAAACCATAATCAGCCAGATTTCTTTTGGGTTGTTACTAAAGACTGGAGAAATTATTTCGGTGAAACAACAACTATCTGGAAAGACGGTCAACAAAAGCAACTACCTGAGTGGACGGATCTTTCAACGCCCCCACCTGCTGATTGGAAGTTAGCAGCTGAAGGAGCACACTCTTTCGTATACCAACAAACTCATGACTTTGGTTGGAGTGAAAGATGTGAAATTAAAAACGAAGACACTGGTGAAGTTGTGAAAGTTGCTTGTGAGTACAAGATCAACAAACCTCAACCGCTAGTAAACGTAATAAACAAACTATTAGAATTATCTCAATAAGAAATTAAAATTTAGATAATGTTAAGAGGCCTTCGATTTTCGAGGGCCTTTTTTTTTGTAAATCTTACAACTCGACGCACAATTATTCCAACCCCATCCATTTTTTTGGTAGAAGCTCTGTCTAAACAGGAGTTCTAATATGATCAAAACAGTTGCAAAACTTTCGCTTATTGGACTTATAGGAATACAAGCTTCCTATGCTGATAGAACAGTATCTTATCCAGCGATTTACCCATTCGTTCCCGCAGATAAAGACGCCATTCACGATGGAATCAAGCGTTTCACTGAAGATAAATCACCTCTTTTAAACTTCTACGATATCCTCAACAGTGGACTAGCTGAAGCAAGTTCTGATGTACAACCTTGGGGTGGAACTTACTGGCCTTTAAACAAGGGGCTTATAGCTGATCCTTACGAAAGTACCCGCTGGGGATACTATGTCGAATTAGGAACAATTTCTTGGACGAGAAATTATAATAAATACCGAGGACGAGCTGCCGGGGTATTGAAAAATACCGACAAACTTAACGAAGGCCAACTGATGACATTAGCGCCTTCTGAAAAATATGACCTACTACTTGGAGACTTAGGTTTTGATTTAACTCATAGGCTATGGGAGTTCACCCAGAAATGGGGTAATTATAAAGAGAATGCTTTCATCACCGACATCTTTACAGTAGGAAAAGATGCTTTAAAGATGGCGAAAGATATGGTGGCCAAAGGTTGGTTTGATAATATTGAAGATGCTTTCACAAACGCATACCAATTAAGAGGTTCTCTCGCAGTAGAAAATGCTTTAGACCTTGTACGCTCTAGACAATATTCAAATATCGAAGCTGCCATGCCAGAAGCAATTGAAAAGGCTATGAGCGAAGCTGACAATTTTGTGATTAAGAGAAAAAATAATCTTATCGCTTGGTGGGAAGGTATTTGTCATGGTTGGGCAACGGCTGCCACGAGATACTTAAGACCAAGAAAAACATTAGACTTCGAACTTGATGATGGAAGAAAACTCCGCTTCTACCCTAGTGACATCAAAGCTTTAATTAGCTTAATGTGGGCAAACTCTCTTATCCAAGATCTCTATCAAGAAAATGACGAAGGAGAAAATATAGGAGGAGGCGTACTTATCGAAGGTCTCAGATGTAACCTAGAAAATGCAAAAACAGACTTATGGGGAAGAAAATATGATTCAAGCCCTGATCCATTTACAGGGAAGTATGAATCCAGATGTAACGGAGTCCACCCTGCGAAATTTCACCTTGCCCTAGTAAATATTATTGGGAAACAAGGACGAAGTTTTGTTGTGGAAAGAAAGGTAACTGAAGAAGTAGATAACCTTCCGATCTTCAAGTATGAAATGGACTTCTTCAATCCAAACAGCGGTCGCTCAAAACGCAATATAAGTGACAACGTGGTTAGAATTGATGAAGACGATCAGTTCAGACAATTCAGGCATAAGGACGCAAGGTATATCGTTGGGGTTAAATTAGAATACACTACAATTGCCTGGTCTAAACCTACAAGGTACTTCAATAATAGTGAGAGAAATGACGACACTGATGACACAACAGTTTACTACGACCTTGAACTTGATGGAAATGGAATCATTGTAGGCGGTCAGTGGCGAGCAGTTAAAACGGGGCAAATTGGTGGTAGACATTCAAGAAATAGAGGCAGCAATAATCAACCTGACTTCTTCTGGACAGTAAGTAATAGCTATAAAGATTTTTTCAAAGGTCAAGACCTTGAACCTTGGGTTGATACTACGAAAGCTCCACCGGCAAGCTGGAAGAAAGCCGCAAAAGAAGCTCACGAGTTTCATTACAACTTGAAATTCAGCTACGGTACCGGTCAAAAATGCGATATGTATAACAAGAAAACAGGTGAAATCAAAAAAGTAAGCTGTGAATACGAAATGCCAAGACCACAACCACTGGTTAATGTCGTCAACAAGCTAGTAGAGTTATCTCAATAATTATAATAATTGCGCGCTCATTTCTTGGGCGCGTTCTTTTTCATTCTTTGCGAAATCAATCAGTTTTCTTTGAATAAATTCATCTCTAGAACTCATCATTCTTAAAGCTAATAGAGCTGCATTTTCACTATTATTAATTCCAACAGTTGCGACTGGAACACCTTTTGGCATTTGAACAATTGAATACAAACTGTCTACCCCAGATAACGATGAGGATTTAACAGGTACTCCTATAACAGGCAAATAACTAAAGGCCGCTAACATTCCCGGCAGATGTGCTGCTCCACCAGCACCAGCGATGATACAGTCAAACTCATTTTTTTCACAATACTGAGTGAAGGCCTGTAATTCGTCTGCCATACGATGTGCTGAAACAACATTTTTCTCAAAGCTTACCTCAAACTGCTGCAAGACTTCTTGAGCACCTTTCATCACTTCCCAATCGCTAGAACTCCCCATGACGATCATCACTTTCATAAACGATATTCCTTCTCCACCCATTTAGCTGACTCCGAGGTAGTATTTTGATTATCAAAGAAAGTTATATGACCTAGTTTTCGACCAGGACGACTTTCTTTTTTGCCATACATATGGATTTTATAAGGGCATAACTCTTCTTTATAGGGAAAGCTTAGCTGATAAGCTCCATTGTCCCTACCTATAATATTCAACATTGTTAAATTTAAATAGCGTCGTGTTGGCATATAAAGCTCGCTATCAACAATCGCGTTTATAAACATGTCAAACTGGGAGTATGAATACCCTTCAATACTGAAATGAAATGAATTATGAACTCTAGGAGCTGCTTCGTTAAAAAGTATACGCCCATCCAAAGTTTCGAAAAACTCAAATGCATAGACCCCAGGACCAGAGAGTGCATCACTAATTTTTTGTACTCTCTCTTTAATCGCTGACTTTACAAGTGAAGAGACTCTTTCTCCATCTTCAACGAATAAACATTTTTGATCTTGTTGCACTGTCAAACAAGGATCAAAAATAAATTCATCTTGAAGGCCTTTCACTAATAAACAGGCATACTCATTTTTTAGATCTAACTTTTCCTCCAGAAAAGCATCTGAAAAACGTTGATCCAGCCTAAGGCCATCTAATTCTTCCTTGGAATGCACAATCTTATTACCGTAACCATCATAGCCACCATGGGACATTTTTAAGACCAAAGGATATTGCAAGCTTACATTAACGGAAGTATTGAAAGTTTTCGCGTAATCTATTCCAAGCGTATCCATCAAAGTTTTTTGATTTTTTTTCGTATATAGTTTTTTATAATCAGCTAACTCTGGATAAACTTTTGTCCCTGTCTCTTTTTGTAGCTCAACAAGAAGGTCCACATCAAAAAACTCACTTTCCAAACAAACAAGATCAACACTCTGAAAAAAGTTTTTTAAATTTATTTTGTCGTCACGCTCACCGACAAAAAGATCCTGACACAAGCTGACTATAGGATCATCGATTGAATCACAATAAGCGGATATTTCAAAATCCCGTTTAACTGCTGACGAAGCAATTAGGCTAGCTAACTGGCCGCCCCCCAAAAGTCCTAGGCGCTTTTTCATATTTTAAATATAGACAGCATAAAATTAGAGGTCAATTTTTTATTAGAAAAACTTAAAAAAATAATAAGTTTAACTAATATTTAACTTTACAGTTTGGTCACTTAATAATTATGCTTTTGATAAATCAATTTAGGGTCTCTTATGTGTGGAATTATTGGCATAACCGGAACCCCCTACGCTGCAATGGAATGCTACTTAGGTCTAATGATGCTTCAGCATAGAGGACAGGACTCTGCAGGCATAATTTCCTTTGACTCAAAAAATAACACCTTTCATTCCGATAAAAATATGGGCCATGTAAAAGAGGCCATCGATGAGTCTAGACTCCATGAGCTTACGGGTAATTCTGCGATAGCCCATAATCGATATTCTACAATCGGTTCTAAAAGGAACCAAGAGATTCAACCTATGTGTATGAACTATCCTTATGGGATAGCGATGGCGCATAATGGACAGGTATCTAATTCATTAAAACTAAAAGCACAACTTCACGAAAGGTATAAACGTCTATTACTTAGCCAAAATGATCTTGAGCTCATCATGAATATTTTTGCGGAAGGTCTCCTGAGTAAGAGCATTGAAAATCTCGATAGTGAAAAAATTTTTCAGGCGACTCAACATGTTTTTGAAACGGTAGAAGGCGGCTACTCTGCTGTTTCTCTAATAGCCAATGAAGGCTTAGTCGCCTTTAAGGATATCCATGGCATCCGCCCTCTTTGCTTCGGAAAAAAAGGCAATGCCTATGCATTTGCCTCTGAGTCAAAAACACTCGAGTACTTAGAATATACTCATATAGAAGAGCTTGCAGCAGGTGAAGTTATTTATATAGATAAGAATAATAAGCTCCACCGTAAAAGACTACATCAGGCCACAGCTAAACCATGCATGTTCGAGTGGATATACTTCGCCAACGCTGATAGCACTTTATGGAATAAAAATGTTTATGCTCTAAGATTAAAACTTGGTGAATTATTAGCAAAACAAATTTCTTCACGTTTTGATTTAGTTGTACCTGTTCCTGATACAGCTCGACCTGCCGCTATAACGATATCCGAGAACCTACAAATTCCTTACAGAGAAGTACTTATTAAGAATAGATACGCTCAAAGAACCTTTATCCTTAACAATCAAAAGGATAGAGAGAAGGCTGTTCGCCTAAAGCTAAATGTTGTACGTGAATTAGTGAAGGATAAGGATATACTATTAGTCGATGATAGTATTGTGAGAGGCACGACTGCCAAACACATCATTAAACTATTAAAAGATAAAGGTGCAAAATCAGTTTCGATTGCGAGCACATGCCCTGAGCTTAGACACCCCTGTTTTTACGGGATCGATTTTCCTGACGAAAAAGATTTGATCTCTTCGATGCACGATCCTAAACAAATTGCCAAAATCACTGGCGCTAAAGAAGTAATTTTTTTAAGCCAAGACAATTTAAAAAAAGCATTTAAATCACAAGGTACCTGCATGGCATGTATTGATGGCCAGTACCCTGTGAAAGTCGAAAGTGAACAATTTATTGAAACAAGGATAAAAGATCATGATAGTTTATCGCGGATCAACTAAAGAGATTAGAAAGAAAAAAGAGAATTTAATTTTTAAATTCACTGATGATTATTCAATATACGATTATGGAAAAATGCCTAATTCAATCCCTAACAAAGGCAAATACCTAGCGAAGATGGCCACAAACTGGTTTCAAATCCTAGAAAACCCAGATAGCTTTAAAGATTTAAAAACACCTCCCTTTTGTCTTGAAACGCTAGATACAAATCTATTGTCTGAACTAGTTTTTAATGGTGCGAAAACTCATTTTGTTGCCCCAATATCAAAGAGGGAGATAGAGGTTCAAGCCTTCAAAGTGGCTCAAGCTGAGCGAATAGATGGAAGTTTCGACTATAGTTTTTTTGAAACAAAACCTGAAAACACAACGATTCCCCTTGAATGTATTTTTCGATTCGGAGCTCCACTGGGCTCGAGCTTACTGGATCATGATTCAAATTTATTACCAAATACCTATTTTGAAGAAATACAAGTTGAATTTAGTACCAAGCTTGAACCTAAGGACAGGAAACTAAGTTTAGAAGAAGCCATCACCATCGCTGGCCTAAGCTCAAAAGAGATTAATCAGCTTATTTCATTAGTTAAGATTTACGCCTCCTTACTTTGGAAAACATTTAATAGTAAAGGTCTTGAGCTATGGGATGGTAAATTTGAATTTGCATTTGGTAAGAAAAACCTAAAGAGCGAAAGAGAAATCGTTTTAATTGACTCAATTGGACCTGATGAATTGAGGCTCACCTATAAAAACCTACCTTTATCAAAAGAATTTCTCCGTCAGCTATACCGAGACACGAAATGGTACAGGTCATGGACAAGCGGAGAAAGAAAGACACCAAAGAAGCTCTCTCATAAAAAAATTTCTGCAGCAAAGGAGATTTATAAACAACTGAGTTTAATATTTGAAACCGACAGTTTTAGCTTGCCTAAAAAAACTGAAAAATTGATAAAAGACTATAATCAACATGTTGTCGTTTTGGGTAAAGGAGCAAGAGAACATGCCCTAGCGAGATCACTTGCTGCATCTCCTAAAGTGAAACAAGTAACTGTCATTCCAGGAAATCCAGGAATGCGTGAACATAAAATCTATCCCCAAGAAGTCCAGCCACAAAATTGGATCGAGTTTTGTAAATATTCTGAGGTCAGCTATGTCGTTATCGGACCAGAAGACCTAATAACAGAGGGATGGGCTGATAAATTTCAGTCTCATAATATACCCTGTTTAGCACCTACCCAAAAAGCAAGTTTATTGGAAAGTTCAAAAGCCTATTCAAAAACATTCATGCGTAAGTACAAAATCCCTACTGCCGATTTTAAAGTTTTTGAAGATCAAGAAAATGCATATAAATATATTCAAGACTCTAACAATGAAAAATTTGTCATCAAAAAATCTGGGCTAGCCGCAGGAAAAGGTGTTTTTATTTGCGAAGACAAGTCCACCGCTCTCGATGCAATCACTCAAATTCAGGATGACAAAATCATTGTAGAAGAATTACTTGAAGGGCCTGAGGTGTCTTATTTTGTCCTTTGTAATAAGGAAAACTTCACTACATTAGGAACCGCCTGTGATTATAAACGACTTCTTGATGGCAATAAGGGACCTAATACGGGAGGTATGGGATGCTATTCTCCTGCTCGCTGGCTATCCAAAAAAGACATCAAGAAAATTGAAGACAAAATTATTGCTCCCACTCTTAAAGGTATGGTCAAAGAAAAAAGGGCGTTCTCTGGAGTTTTATTTGTTGGATTAATGAAAACGAAATCAGGCTTTAAAGTCTTGGAATATAATGTGAGGTTTGGAGATCCTGAGACACAAACGATTCTCCCAACTCTAAAAGAAAGCATCCATGAAGTATGTGTAGCTGCCATTAATAACACTTTTAAAAAAATAAAAATCAAGAAATCGAAATACAATAGTGTTCATCTCGTAAAAGCTTCGAAAGACTATCCTTTCTCAGTTACCACTCCCACCAAAATTGAAAACAATTTCATCAGCAATAGTAAGGCTCAACTCTTTTTTGCCGGTGTAAAAAAGGAAGACAATCAACTTTTATCTTCAGGTGGTAGGATCTTAGGAATTACTTGTTTGGATGAAAACCAAGGTCAGGCCAGATTAAAACTCTACCAAAAAGCACTTGAAATTAAGTTCCAAGGTGAACAATATAGACAGGACATTGGGCTATGATTAAAGCTGCCCTCTTAGCTTCCGGCCAAGGATCAAATGCAAAGGCTCTTCTAAAAAAAGAGACCACTCTTGATGATGTTTCCATAGAGTTAGTTATTACAGATAACCCTCATGCTGGAGTTATAGACATCGCAGATAATTTTAACAAGCCATGTTTTATATTTCCAAAAGGTAAAAGTAGTAAGAATCAACATGAGACCTTAATTTTAGAAACTTTGCATGATTTCGAAGTAGATTGGGTTTTACTTGCAGGCTATATGAGGCTTTTATCAGAGGACTTTATTAAGAGCTTTTATTGTCCTGATTTGAAACAAAGTAAAATTCTCAATATCCACCCTTCTCTTCTTCCTCTGCACCCAGGGCTAAATGCTTATGAAAAAACGTTCAAGCATACCCCTAGGCAAGCGGGAGTGACTATTCATTACGTCGACTCTGGCATGGATACGGGAAAAATTCTTATACAAGAAAAATTTGAATCGTTGAGTGAAAATTTTGAAGAATTCAAACAAGAAGGACTCAAATTAGAACATCGATTGTACACAAAAGTACTGAGCCAATTAAGCAATATAGCAAAGGAAGGGCATATATGAGGATTGACGTTTTAAACACAGAACTCAACACCGGTGCAAGCTACTGGATTGAAGGTGACGACTTAACTGATAACGAAATATCTATTATTAAAGGTGTCCTAAGAGATCCAATCGACCAAGCGATTTTATATGAAGAAGCTAGACCTAATTTTCACCAATTGCTTGAAGTTAGCTTTAGACCCGGAGTAACTGATAACGCCGCAATTGCACTTAGAACTGTTTTGTCTGATTTAATACCGAACAAAACGATCGAACTAGCAACTGGACGAATTTTTCTATTTAATCAAAATGAGAAAGTAGATATTGATCAACTTCACAACCCTTTAATTGAGAGGGCAAACCTTTTCCAATTTCACCAAGCGAGTGATTATATCCCTTCCCCACCATTCCCTAAAGTTGAACTCCCCCTAAGAGAGATAAACTACTTTAATTTTGATATTCTTACGCTTAAAGAACTAGAAGAGCTTTCGCTTAAAAATGTCTGGGCATTTTCAACAAGTGAGTTACAACACCTCAAAGAATACTTTACCTCTCAAGAAGTAAAAAATGAGCGGAACAAGAAAGGCTTATCCTCGAACATTTCAGATATAGAAGTAGAAATCCTTGCTCAGACATGGTCTGAACATTGTAAGCACAAAATTTTTGGAGCTGAAATCAATTATACCGAGTCTGAACAGATGACAGGAAAAAAGCTTGGAAACTTTCAAGTTAATAGCGTTTTTAAAACACACATCAGAGATATAACCAATACGATAAAAAAAGATTGGCTCATCTCTGTATTTGAAGACAACGCTGGTATTGTGCGGTTTGGACAAAATAACGACTACTGTCTAAAAGTGGAGACTCATAATTCTCCGTCAGCCCTTGATCCTTATGGAGGCGCTCTTACTGGAATCCTTGGAGTAAACAGAGATATATTAGGGTGTGGTATAGGTGCAGAACCGATAGCAAATATGAATGCGCTCTGTTTTGGTTCTCAAAAGTACACATCGGATATTGTGGATCAACTGCCTAAAAAACTCAAATCGCCACAAACGATTCTTAATGGAGTCCATAAGGGAATTGAAGATGGTGGCAATAAGAGTGGCATCCCTACGATCAATGGCGCTATGAGCTTTCATGATAATTTTGCGGGAAAACCCCTAGTATATTGTGGAACGGTTGGTATTATCCCTCAAAAAATAAACGGTCATGATAGCTACCTAAAGAGGCACATACCTGGAGACATCATCGTTATTTGTGGAGGCAGTGTTGGAGCTGATGGTATTCATGGTGCTACATTTAGCTCGATGGAATTGGATGATAACTCTCCAGCAACAGCGGTTCAAATTGGAGACCCTCTTACCCAGAGAAGGCTAACGGATTTTCTCATTGAGGCTAGGGACGCTGGACTGTATCGGGGTATTACTGATAATGGAGCAGGAGGACTTTCTAGCTCTATCGGTGAAATGGCCCAAAAAACAAATGGCGCGGTTATCAACCTAGAGAGTATTCCGCTTAAATATCCTGGGCTTTCTCCTTTTGAAATTATTATAAGCGAGAGTCAAGAAAGAATGAGCTTCGCTGTTGCACCCGAAAAACTTGAAGAATTTTTAAACTTGGCCACCAAACGAGCTGTGAACCCAGCAGTTATAGGTCACTTTCACGATGAAGGTAGTTTTGATATTAAACTAAATTCAAAACTCGTTGGCTCGCTCAGTTTAGATTATATGCATAACTCCCTTCCCCCAATGAAACTTAAAGCTCACTATCAAGGGCAAAATAATGAAAGCACTTGGTACAAAAAACCGGCTATTCAAAAAAAAGAAAGCTTCGAAAGTATTGTTGAAAAAGTTCTTTCAAATGAAAATATTGCCAGTAAATACCATTTAGTTGAACAATTTGATCATGAAGTTAAAGCCGCTACCATTCAAAAACCATTCACGACCAAAGAAAAAATTTCTCCAAATGACTGTGGAGTCATCTGGGGTGCTCCTTTTGGAGAGCATAAGGATTTAGGAGTAAGCCTTGCATGTGCCCTACTTCCACATCTTTCTCATGTGGACACCTATTTTATGACCCAAATGGTGATTGACGAAGCCGTAAGAAATTTAATTGTTGCAGGCACTAACCCTGATTATATTGCCCTATGTGATAATTATTGCTGGCCAGACCCTATTGAGTCAGAAAATAATCCTGATGGTGCACATAAGCTGGCCCAACTAGTGCGATCGACAAAAGCACTAGCAGACACTGCTCTTGCTTACCAGACCCCCTTTATCAGCGGAAAAGACTCTATGAAAAACGATTTTGTTGGATTTAGGGATGATGGTGAAAAAATAAAAATAAGTGTGCCCCCAACTCTTCTCATTACGGGAATTGGAAAAGTTAACAATATAAATAAAATACGCTCCAGTGCCTTTCAAAGTAATGGAGATATAATTGTCTATATTGGTCCAATGGATTTTGAGAAAAAATATAAGTCTCATGCATTCGAAACTTCTTATGATTTACCGAAATTTGATTCCGAAAAAAACTGGAAAATTCATCTGGCGATTCATCATTTGCTTGACCATGAATTAATCGAGTCTATTCATGATGTGTCAGAGGGGGGGATTTTCACTTCACTGGTCGAAAGTAGCTTTGCTAATAACCTTAGTTTTTGTCTTAGGGATTTTTTAAATTCTAATGAAGATTTGCATGCCTTTTGCTTTAACGAACTACCAGCAGGCTATACGGTCACTATAAAACCTGAAAATTTTGAGTGCTTTAGATCAGAATTCAAACTTCCCTACCGAAAACTGGGCCTAGTCACTTCAAGTGAGGAAATTATCATCAATGAATACCAATTGAATAAAAATCATATGTATAAAATATGGAGTCAAAATGATTAGAACTTTAGTTTTAACAGGTGAAGGCATAAATTCACACAAAGAAACAGCGAGAGCGTTTCAAAAAGCAGGATCAGAGGTGGACTTCATTTCGATAGAGGAATTTCTTAGACTTAAATCATTTGATCTCTGGGATATAATTGCCTTCCCTGGCGGCTTTAGTTTTGGTGATGAAATAAGATCAGGCAAACTTTTGGCCCAAAAAATTAACCTTCATCAAAAAGAGAATCTAAAAAAGTTTATATCACAAAAGAAACCAATAGTAGGTATTTGCAACGGCTTTCAAACTTTGGTGCAGTTAGGTGTTTTTGAAAAGAAGGAAAGAACAATCACGCTTGCCCAAAACCACCATAACAAATTCATCAATAGATGGACTAAACTTAGAGTAGACAAAGAAAACAAATCTTTCTGGCTTAAAGAAATCGACAACCTACATATGCCTGTTCGTCACAAAGAAGGACGATTAAAAGCGACTAAGAATATAACTGATTTTAAAATAGCTTTCTCATATGATGAAAACATCAACGGTTCATTTCAAAATGTCGCAGGAATCACTAATGAAGAAGGCAATATTTTAGGGTTAATGCCTCATCCTGAGGCAGCTATTGATCCTGAATTATTTATGGACTCACACCATATGGCGATTCAAAACCTAATTCTTTTTAAAAATGCAATTGAATACTCAAAGGGGTTAAGAAATGAAAAGAGCGTTAATTAGTGTTTCAGACAAAACAGGTATTATTGAACTTGCCAAATTTATTCAAAACAAAGGTTATGAAATTATATCGACAGGGGGAACAGGTAAAACCTTAAAAGAAGCCGGAATTCCATTCACCCCAATTCAAGAAATAACAGGTAATCCTGAGTCGTTTGGGGGCAGGATGAAAACGATCAGTTTTGAAATTTCTAGCTCTCTTCTTTATCGTAGAAATAATTCTGATGACGTAAGGGATGCTCAAGAACTAGGTGTAAAGCCTATAGATCTAGTTATATGTAACCTCTACCCTTTTGAAGAAGTTGCAAAAGTAAACGGCTCAATTGAAAGCCTAGTAGATAATATTGATATAGGTGGTCCAACAATGATTAGGGCTGCCGCCAAAAATTATAATGATGTCACTATCCTAACGTCCCCGGCTCAGTATGAATTATATATGAGTAAGTTTGAGTCAATATCGCTAGAAGATCGTTTTCAATTTTCCCTTGCCGCTTTTAAGCTATGTGCTAGTTATGATCAGTTTATTTTTACTCATTTAACGAGAAACTTCACTGATAACTTTCCATCTCCCCTAGCACTTAAATCTGACCATCAACTTAGGTATGGTGAGAACCCACACCAAAAAGCTTGGGTTGCACCAGTAAATAATTCTAATCAGAGACAAAGCCTTGCACAGAGTACTCCCATTCAAGGTAAAGCCTTATCATATAATAATATGCTAGATGCTGATGCTGCTTGGAAATGCACTTCCGATCTTTACCAGGCTCATGATAAGAAAGCCGTTATGACTATTGTAAAGCATGGTAATCCTTGTGGTGTGTCTTTAGGCGCAAAAGGAATCAAGCTTCTTGAGGATGCTTGGAGTTGTGATCCTGTCAGTAGTTTTGGAAGTGTCGTTTGCTATAGTCATGAGTGGGATATAGAAATGACAAACTGGTTAAATGATAAATTCGTCGAAATCATTATCGCTCCTCATTTCACCCCAGAGGCAAAAATTATGTTTCAGGCGAAAAAGAACCTACGCTTAATTGAACTAGCTCCTAAACAGAAGGATATGAAAGAAACCACAGTACGCTCTATCAATGGTGGTCTTCTGATCCAAGATGAAGATGAAAAAATTGATTACGAATTTTGTACTAAAACGAAGAAAGAACTCTCTACTGAGCTTAAAGAGTTAAGGCTTTTTGGAATGATTGTAAATAAGTACATTAAAAGTAATGGCATAACCTTAGTGGGTAAAAATGACCATAATTTCATCTTAGCAGGAGCAGGAATGGGACAGCCCAATCGCCTAGATAGCCTAAAACTTCTAGCCGCTCCTAGGGCCCGTTCACTTGGTCACAACTTGAATCAGCTACTTTTAATTTCAGATGCATTTTTTCCATTTAAAGATTCAATTGAAGTCTGTCAGGAAGTGGGAATAAAAAATATCATTCAACCCGGAGGCAGTATTAGGGATGAAGAAGTTATTACTGCCTGTGATGAATTTGAAATAGCTATGGAATTTAGTTCTGTTAGACATTTTAGGCATTAGGAGAAATTTATGAATTATGAACAAGCAGGGGTAAATATTCAAGCTGGCGATCTATTTGTAAAAGGGATCGGTCAATTAGTTAAGGATACATATAATGAGAACGTAAAAGCCGGTGTCGGTGGCTTTGCGTCTTTATATGATATCGGAAATGATTATCTCGTCGCAGGAACTGACGGCGTGGGGACCAAGCTATTGCTCGCTAAAGAATTAAATCAACACAATACGATTGGACAGGACTTAGTTGCTATGTGTATTAATGATATTCTATGCACAGGTGCCCGCCCACTTTTTTTCCTCGATTATTTGGCCACCGGTAAGTTAACTCCTGAAATACATCATGAAGTCATAGCCGGTATTGCAAGGGCCTGTAAAATTTCAAGTTGTGCTTTGATAGGAGGAGAAACCGCAGAAATGCCTGGTTGCTACGAAAATTCAAACTATGATTTAGCAGGCTTCGCGGTGGGAATGGTTTCTAAAGCAGAGGTTATTAACGGAACTCAAATAGAACCAGGCATGAGCATAGTCGCTATCCCTTCAAATGGTTTTCACAGCAATGGATACTCTATAGTTCGACAACTTTTAACGGACGAACCAAAAAGTATAAAAGAAGAATGTCTAATCCCCACAAGAATTTACACAGAAGAAGTGAAGATGGCGCTAATGACTAAGAAAGTTTTTGGTATGGCCCACATTACTGGTGGTGGTCTTTCAAATATAAGTCGAATGAATGAAAATTTTCAATATACGATTGATAATCTCCCCTCACTTCCCTCTCATATGAATTATCTGATGAAAAAATCAGGTTTGGAAATAGATGAGCTAGGAAAAACATTTAATATGGGAATTGGGTTTTGCTTTGTCACTTCTGATCCAGAAGAACTGACTAAGTTAATACCAGATGCACAAGTTATTGGAAATGTGAAAACAGGTTTCGGAGTAACTTACTTAGGTAATAAGTTTTAGTTTGAATCCTGGTGGCCATAAGCTAGTATTTCCTTATGGTAACGAATCTTTTTATTGGTGCACATCCAGATGATATAGAAATTGGCTGCGGCGGAACAGTTGCAAAGCTAGTTGAAGAAGGGCAAAAATGTATTTTTGTGATTGCGACAAAAGGTGATCAAGGCTCACTCAAATATTCCACAGAAGAGCTCGCAGAAATAAGAAAAAAAGAAGCAATTGCTTCTGCAGATTTTCTTGGCGCACACGAGATTGAATTTCTTGAACTAGCAGATGGGCTGACGAGATATGAGTTCTCAGACAAAATTAAACTTATAGAAATTATAAGAAAATATAAGCCCTTTACTATTTTCACTCATTCACAGTTTGATAGGCACCCAGATCACAAAATTATTCATGAGTTAACCGTAACTTCGATAAAGTCTGCTGCTGGTCCTTGGTTTAAAGAAGCAAAAGGTGAACCCCATCATGTCTCAAATATTCTAGGCTATGAAGTTTGGAATCCGATTAATGAATATCAAACAGCGGTAGATATAACTCGGTATTTAGATAAAAAACTAGCCGCTTTAGCGCTTCACAAGTCACAAACAGAAGATTATCCATACACAAGTGGTGTACAAGGACTCGCCAACTACCGAGGAGCTATGATCAACGGGCATGGTAGTGCTGAAGTTTACGAAGTTTTAAGGCTCAAGACCTACTAACATGCAAAAGATTATCAAACTCGTAAAAGATTTCAGCTTGGAATGTAGAGAGAAGAATCTAGTCATGCTGGCTGCGAGTTCTAGTTTTTTCTTTTTTCTATGCTTGATTCCCCTATCTCTTTTACTCCTTAGTTTTGCTGGTTTTCTTTTTGAGCAAGTTAGCCCATCAAGTTTTCTACAGTATATTGATTCAATCATTCCGGAAAGTATTCTCCCCACTTTCAAAAAGCTATTCGATCACTCTGACAAAATGATGAAAGCAAACCAAAATTTAAATGGTCTACACTATATTATATTAGGCCTCTCCTCGATCGGTTTCTTTGGCTCAATATGGAGGTCTGTAGATATTATTACAGAAACAAAGTCACACGGAACCATGCTAAGAACCTTAATGAGTTTTCTCGCAATTGCGATTTCTTTTGCATTCATATTATTGCTTTCAGCTATTCCTGTGGCCCTTAGATTTTTACATTTTCTCCTTGAACTCAGTTGGGTGAAAAAGCTTAAACTGCATGTCTTTTTAACTGAAAATTTCCAGCATTATGAATTCTCTGGAGTAAATATCATTAGCGCATTCTCTCTCTTTATTTTCTTTATCTTCTTTTTCAAATTTTTTCTGCGCGCCAAAGCGACTATAAAAGCCACCATAGTTGGAAGTGGAGTTTTCACCCTCTCAGTAGTGGTCGCAAAATTTGTCTTTTTTCAATACTTACTAATCATCAAAGAGAACCTGATTAATAATTACGGACAACTTTACTCAATCATGATTTTTATTTTGTGGGTATTTGCTTTGATTCTTCTTTTCTACATGGCCATCATCTTTACCTATGTTCTCAGCCGTCAACATTTTGAACTATTAGAAGATAATGCCGAATAGCTCGCAACGCAGCAAAATATCGGGTTTTCCTTTTTTTCAAAAATGAGTATAGTAGGAGCATATTATTTTGGAGGAAAAATGGAAGTTGTTAAAAAGACCGGTGAGTACACAGTTTATAAGAAGAAGTCTGGACGTTATGGAGTTCAAGGTTCAAATAAAAAGTGGATCAATGGTGAAGAGAAAATTAAAATTCTTTTAGCTGAAGGTTTAATCAAAACTACTGCACCAAAGCCAGCAGAAGCTCCAGCTGAAGAAGCTGCTGAAGAAACAGTTGAAGCTGCACCAGCAGAATAAACTAAATTTCGTAAGATTTATTTTTTAAATAACACTGAACGAATGCGAGTGTATCTATTTGTGCACTCGCATCTTCATCACAAGTCGCTTTTCTCTCGCCTATTCCAGGCAAACAAACTTGTAATTGAAAACGCCAAAAACTATCTTTACTGTAAAGAGATAGATGGTTAGTCGCAAATTTATCATTATAGAATTCAACCGATTTAATAGAATTATCAATTGTTGCGATATGTTTAACGATCTTACCATTCAAAGGATGATCCCAACCAGGAACATGGATCTGTACTAAAGTTTTATTTTCCGAAGGACTGCCATAAGAAACTATAACAACCGTTATCTGATCATTCAGGGTCTTATACACCCTAGCCGAGCGGCTAATTCTTATAGTTCGCGTTTCTTTGTGAGATTTTAAGACATCAGTTGTGGTGGACATTTGTTTCCCTCATTAAGTTTCTTAATAACATCTTAAGTCATAAACTTAAGTAACGAGGGAGCGTTTTTTAAGACTTGAGTATATTCAATTAGTTAAAAGCTTTTTTCAATTTTTTTTATTGATGTTTTCTGCCTGAAATTATGGACAGAATTTAAAATCAAGAGGCCAAATAGCAGATCTTTCAGTCACTGGAGATCAAACCTATTAAAACTACTATCTGGCCGTAGCTAATTTATTTAATTACAGTAAAATTCACCATCACCGATTTCACCGATAATAGTGTCTTTTAAATCAGTAAGTAGCTCTGAATGCTTTTCCAAATCAATGATGATTCCGATAGTATTACCACCATCACAATAGTCATCATGAGTCGTGTACATAAAATAAGTCTTTTTTGAATCGATATGTTTTAAGACGGTTAATGTGACATCACGACAAAGCTCTTCTCCAGAGCCAAAAACGTCCGAGAATCCTGCTGGAGCAGGAGAATCTCCTTCAAAGAGTTTTTTAAAGCGTGAGTGATATTGTAACTTGCTGTGATGTTCAGCATACAAACCATTAAAATTTGAATCCTTACATTTTTCTTCAGCAAATGAATTTAAAGATAAAAGAACTAAGCCTGATAGCAACAAATATTTCATATAATCTCCCTGAATTTCACTCTCAGGTTTGAATTATCAAAACTCTGTTAAGAAGTATCTTTACCTTGTAAAATTAACACACATCCGATTAAATAACGGCGTGAAAGCTCTCATACCTATATTTCTCTTTTTGCCTCTTTTTTCTTATGCTCAACTATCCACTGGCCTAGGCTATATTGACCTCGAAGATTACCGAGTTAATAATGAAGTCAATCCTCTTCCACTAGGGATCAGTGTGATTCCCGCCATCAGCTATCGCTCAGGTAACTTAAATATCAGAGGACCAAACATCACTTATAATTTTTTACAAGGACCTATCGGTTTTTCTTATCACCTAGAAATCGTAGGAGAAAGATATGAGTCTCAAGAAGTTGAACTGCGAAACAGTGCTGGCAACACGGGATTCAGCTTACGCTTGCTCTATTTGACTTTGAAACACACTTCAGACTTCACTGGAGTCTACCGAGGAAATATCACCAATGCATTTCTCGCACATAGGTTTCAATTATTTGATCGTTTAATGTTTATCCCCAGAATCGGATATCGTTACACCAATAAAAGCTATAATAATTATTATTTTGGAGTGCGTGCAAATGAAGTTGGAACTTATTCATTTTATGAACTAGAAAACGCACGCTCCGAAAATGCTGGAGCAACATTAATCTTCATCGGTTCTGATTACAGCCTTTCGCTAGGCTACTCCCATACAAATCAAGATCAGGACATCTATGACTCTCCAACAGTAGCACTTAAATCGTATAAAGTTTGGAGCCTTTTTTATAGCTTTAATATGAAATAAGTTATTTCAAATTGAATAAAACCCACTGATTTAAAATTTGTTAAAAGCTCGCATAAAGGTGTATATTACTCTTTTGAGGCTTTTACACTAGTATGAATATTAAGTTATTAAGTACATTTTTTTTAGGTTTAATTTTCGCTGCAATTTCAACACTCCTGTTTTTTTGCATTTCATTTTTACTCGAAATAGAAAGCATCAAATTACATAATCTATTAGAAGAGAAAGTTGAAGGCTACACTTCAAAGATCAGTCAGCAAGTAGACGAAGCTTCTATCAGCTTAGGAAAGTTTGAAGACTGTTTAGAAAAATTGGCCGTCTCTGAGAAACCAAATATTATTCAAAAAAAGATTGAAGAAAAATTCTTTGAGACAATCTCGAAGCAAACAGAGCAGTTTAACTCATACTTTGCTCTCACAGAGGAATTCTCACAAAAACTTTTCAAAACTAGTGGTTATGTCTTAACTGTCACGAGATTAAAAGAAAAAAATAAATACCGCTCTAAAATTTATAAAGACCCCTCTTATTTAGATGGAGGAGAAGTCTGGTGGAATAAAGCACTAGGACAAAAAGAAGCTCAAGTGACTCCACTGTATTTTGATAGATCCTACATGAATGTTTGGATGTATTCAGTTGTAAAAGAAGTTCGACTGCAAGAAAAACTTATTGGAGTCGTTGGAGTAGATATACTAGCCGAAGATTTTTTAAAATCAGTCGAGATGCATGAAAATGAGAAATACCTAGAGTATTTTTTGGTTAACAGCCAAGGACATATTTTATCTAATTCAGAATCAATCAAAGCCAATTTTGAGTTAGATGAAAACCCTTTTAACTTAGATCATAAAGGTTGGCAGGATGTTAAATCTGCCACAAACCTGTTCTATAGATCTTTCAAAGGTAAAGATGGAGTAAAATACGGATTCCTAACGAAACAATTGGAGCATTTCCCAATATCACTTGTCGCCTATTATCCCAAAGATCTCCTTTTCGAAAGTGCAATTAAGAAAGAAGCCAAAAGAGTTATTAGTTGGATTATTCTATGCATTTTAATTTGTATTGCTGCCTTCTATCTCTTTAGAAAGATTAATAGTCTTCATCAAAGACTTTCTGATCAATCAAAATTTGCCATGATTGGGCATATGGCCGCGGGTATTGGTCACGAAATAAATAATCCCCTCTCAATTATTCTTGGCCGCCTTTCAATGATGGAAAGAAAAATCTACAAGGATCTACCAGAAAAAAAGCTCGAGTACGAAAAACAATTTCAAAAAGCTTTTATAGCAATTGAACGCATTGAAAAGATCATCAATGGAATCAGAAATGTATCTAGAAATAAATCTCCTAAGCATACTTATTTTGATCCAATGGGTGCCATTAGAGAATCTGTCGATATGGTCTCACCTTTTTACGAAACCGATGGAATTGAACTCCTTTTCAATAACTCAATTCCAAACTCTCTTCAATTATATGGAGACCGTGTTAATTTTGAACAGATTCTTATGAATCTTTTATCAAACTCAAAAGATGCAGTTAAAAATTCTCCTGTAAAACAAATCAAAATTGAGACAGAACTGATCGAGGAAGATTTAGTTGTACTGCTAACAGATACGGGCTGTGGAATTGCTAAAAAAGATTTAGATAAGATATTTCAACCCTTCTTTACCACCAAAGCTGTTCACGAAGGAACAGGTATTGGTATGAGCCTAGTTAAGCGCTATATCGAGGATATGAAAGGCCAGATTGAAGTTTCAAGCGTTGTTAACGAAGGTACCAAGATCAAGCTTATCCTGCCTGTTAAAATCGCTTAAATATAATATATGGGATTTTTTATTTAAAAATGGCGCAACCGGGAGGATTCGGCTACTTGCCGTTCGCTCCTGCTCACTAGCGTAGCCTCCCCTCACTCGGGCTTCCGTTCCCATCCTAGTCACTAATCGCTATCGCGCGCCCTCGCTCCCATACGAATCCTCTAATCAAATTAATACTGATTGTGATTTAGGTTACAAAAATTTAAGGATTGTTTTAAAAATGGCGCAACCGGGAGGATTCGAACCTCCGACCGACCGCTTAGAAGGCGGTTGCTCTATCCAGCTGAGCTACGGTTGCGTGGTGGATTAAGAAAATAATGGATAAGACTATTCTTGTCAACAGATTTTGTACTACTTTCAGTAATTTATGATATGTTTATTTCATGCTTGCAAAAATTATAAGGTCTTCAAAACGCGAATTTGATTGTTTAGTGCTTGAATCAAAGCAGGAGCTAAAAGCCGTATGCCTACGTGAGATCATTAAAAAAGAACATCCGGTAGTGGGAGACATTGTTCATCTGCGCCCAATGGATGGAGATGACAGGATGGAGATTTATCTCGTCGAAGAGCGGAAAAACGAAATTTTTCGACGCATAGTGCGATCCAGAAAAAAGAAAGTCATATCAGCAAATTTAGACGCTATTTTAATAATTAGCTCGGTATCAAAACCTGAATACAAACCATTTTTAATTGACCGCTATATCACTAGAACAGTTCAGTGGAATATTCCTGCGATAGTCGTCTTTAATAAAATGGATGAATTTGATGATCAGTTTGACCTAAGCTTTGAAAAGAAGAAGTTTGACTCCTTAGGGGTAAATTACTTTGAAATCTCCAACGAACCGGATTCACCATACTTTAAAGAAATAGATAACTTAAAAAAATTACTCAAAAATAAAACGACAATTTGTTTAGGCCAATCAGGAGTAGGAAAGTCGAGGCTAATCTCGAGCCTCTCAGGAGGCGATATTGAGCTTCTCAGTAAAAGACTGGCCAAAGGTGTTGATAAGGGTGCTCACACTACCACCTGGGCAGAGCTTATAGACCTGGGTGATTTTTTTATGATCGACTCCCCCGGAGTTAGAACTCTATCCATTGTCGATATTGCGCCAGATGAATTGACCGAACTATTTCCGGACTTAGAGCCTCTATTTTCCCAATGTAAATTTGGGGATTGTCGTCACGAAGAAAAAAGTAAAGGCTGTTATTTTCACAGCCTTAATCCTGAAATTGATGATGATCTAATTGTTCTTCACAGACTTCATGCTTACAAAAAAATGCGCGATGAAGCTGAAACGATTCCGGATTGGAGTCGCGGTTAATCCCACTTCGAAAAGAAAATCGCCGCTCTTGGATTAGGATCCATATCATCAGTCATGACTTGGATAATTCCCTGCTCAATATCATACTTACAAAAAGATGCTGAACCAGAATCAATTTGAGTCGACCTTAAAGGTGAAATTCTACTCAGAATTTTTTTGACTTCATCCTTGCTACAACCATTGTTTTCTAAAGAAATTGTTACGATTTTTCGACAATCAGTCTCCACGTCATTAAGAAACTCTTGATAGTTAAAATCAAGACAGGCGGCTGTTGCGTTTAAACTAAAAAATAATCCAAATAATATTAAATGTTTCATGAGGTGGTTTTAGTTAATCAGTTGAAATCAGTAAATATAACTGAAAATTTTATAGATAAGAATTTACTATAACCCAACAATAAATTGCGTTAAACTATTAGACAGAGCACATATAAGGGAAAAAAATGTTTAAACCGGACGATATTCTTGGTTCGAATTTTGGTTGTGAAGACTTCATCAATCAGATCAGTGATCTCTTTTTTCTAGTTGATTTAGATGGCAATATTGTCATGATGAATAGCTCTGCTCACAAGATTTTAAATTGCACCCCAGATAACCTTCCCAAAAAGTTTGGAGATCTTTTTCATGATAGTGAAAAATCGGATGGTATTTTAAATGCAGCAGGGATTGAAGGAATATGTCTCAAGTTCAAAGACTTTAAAAATCATCTTGCATTAATTATTGAAATCACAATCTATGCTGTTAAAGATGATGAACAAAGACTCAAACATTATATCGTGAAAGGAAAAAACCTCAACGAATCGATATTGAAAGAATCAGAGATTCAAAAACAAAGAAATTTTTTAAATGATACCGTCGATAACCTTCCGGCGGTATTTTATGCAAAAGATACAGAAGGGAGATTTATATCAGTTAACACCGCATTTAGAACTCTGTTTCAATGGAGTAATGAAGATGTTATAGGAAAATCTCATTTTGAGTTATTTCCTCCAGAGATCGCAGAGCAATTTCATGCTAACGATCAAGAAGTTATTTCAAAAAGACAAGTTATAGAGTCAGAGGAAAATGCATTTGATCATTTAGGAAGAGAAAGAGCTTATCACTCCTTTAAATTTCCCTATCTCAACCAAAAAGGTGAAGTATATGCTGTCGGCGGAGCTTCGCTTGATATCACGGAAAAGAAAAATTTTGAAAAACAAGCCTATCATAACTCTAGGCTGGCTGCTATTGGAGAGATGGCTGCTGGAATTGGCCATGAGATAAATAATCCGCTTGCAATTATTAAAGGTTTTTTGATTATTACAAAAAAGCTTCTTTCTAAGCCCCATATTGACATGGAGAAAGTAAACAGAAAAATTGAAAAGATGGAGCTCGCCAGCTCTAGAATCGAAAGCATTGTACGAGGGCTTAGGACATTTTCTCGCTCTGAAAATGACGAGACTACCCATTTCAATCCGGTAGAGGTTCTACAAGAATCAATAGATATGCTATCTGAAATCTATGAACAAGATGGCATAGCAATTACCTTTAATAACCGCGCTGATACAGCCTATCTTTTTGGCAACCGAGGAAGATGGCAACAGATCATCATGAACTTATTCTCCAATGCCAGGGATGCTCTCGAAAATATTCCTCAGAAAGATATTTTATTAACAACTAGACTGGTAGATCAAAAATTTATTCTTGAGTTTAAAGACTCCGGCCATGGAATTCCCGACGATATTAAAGATAAGGTCTTCAATCCATTTTTTACTACCAAGGAAGTAAATAAAGGAACAGGAATCGGGCTATCTATGGTGCATACCATTGTCCAACAATTCGATGGAGAAATTTCTGTTTCTAGTGATGAAGGTACGACATTCACTCTAGAATTTCCTTGCGAGCTAACACTACAAGAGCCTTCAGCGCCTCAAAAACAAGAGAAGACCAATCTCTCTAAAGTGCAGAAGGATCAAAATATATTAATCGTTGATGACGAAGAAGATATCTGTGAATTGCTTTCAGAAATTCTTGAGGGCACAGGTTATAATGTTACCAAAGCATCCAATGGAAAAGAGGCATTAGATATTCTTAATAGCAAGCCTGATTACTTTGATTTAATTGCAACTGATGTGCAAATGCCTATGATGGACGGAGTAACATTATTAGATGAAGCAAAAAAGCTGTGCCACTCAGGAAGAACAAAGTTCATTTTTATTACAGGCGGTACAAGTATTGATATTGAAAAAGAATATAATAGCGTTATTGATGGATATATATACAAACCGTTTGATGAAGAAAAGATCTTAGAAGCAGTTGGAACTGTATTAAAAACTCTAGAATAGCTGTTTAAATTTTAAACGGCCTGGTAACTTTTTACAGTCTCCCTTTTTCACACCCCATAGTAAAGATATTATCATAGAAAACTCAACGGAGAAGATTATGAAAATTTTATTAACTGCTATGATCATTCTTTCATCTAATGTCTATTCTCAAGATTATTTTAGCTCAGACATAGTTGAATTAGAAAACACATTAACTCAGTCTCAGTGTATTGAACATATTTCAGAAGTTAGTGACTGTTCTCTTTCTACAAGTGTAGGCATAACTGCAGAGCACTCTGCCGAAGTGACAGTTAAACAAAATAATGGCGAAGCCCTAACACTACCTCTTTCTGCGATTTCAACTAACTATGAAGAATACGTACAAAACACACAGTCAAAAAATGATGTGGCTGACAGTTTAAAGACTGTAGGATATATGGCGCTAACTTTTGTAACTTTAGGGGTTAATACAGTGGTAGAGGATTACCAATTTTGCTCTACCGCAAAGGAGATGTTAGAAGAACAGCTCGTCGTGATCTCTAACCGATTACCAAAATGTAGTGAAATCGACTAATTCTTAGACATATGAAGGCCATAAACTCATGGCCTTCTCTCTTACCTATTGAAATCTCGACCGCTTTCTGGCACTTAGCTTGCAACTAATATCAATGATGAAAAAAGTATTATTTGCAGTTATATTTATCCTAGCAGGGTGTTTTACCCCAACTCAAAAGCAACAGATTAAACTCAACGATAATAAGAAATCCGTTGAGGAACTTGAAGCAAAAATATCTGAGCTCGATCAGCAAATTGCTGATGATGAATCGAGCGAAGCCAATATTCAAGCCTTAAAAGATGAACTTGTACTGTTAATTTCTCAACTGACTACAAAAGCTGAAAACGATTTGAAGGACTTAAACCTTAAGATTTCAAAGAATCAATATAATCTAGAGCAATTAAGTAAAATTCAATATCAAGTATCCTTAGATACTGTTCCCATTAAGCCGAAAGAACTTAACTTAGATCAGGACACAATTGATTCTTTATCAGAGAAGATTGAAACACTTAGGCTCTCTCAAAACACTATGCGTGAAGAATTTGAAGTAGCACTCGCTGCTGCCGAAAACAATTGGAATAGAGAACTTGCCGCCAAGCTATTAGATTCAAATCGTGTTGTCACTGAAGAGATCAAAGAGATGATCCTAAGAGAGCTCGAAAGACTACTACTTACTAAAAATGAAATGGACCTCAATAAAGACAGCTCATCAGTTTATGCTACAATCACCTATTCTAGACTTGAAAAAAGACTGACAGAGCTTGAAAGTCTGAAAGGTCATATGCAGTTAACTAAAGATATTAATAAAAGGACATATGCTGTTTGCTTTGAAGAATTAGCTTCAGATAATTACTGCTTAAATCAGGCAACAGCTATCAGAAGATTAGGTGGTGAGTTTATTAATCCGCTTAACTATAGCCGAACAAAAGGAGGGCTACTTTCCTACTTGGCGATGTCCGGAGTTGAACTACCTGCAATGATGAATGATATCGATTCCATGATAAAACCAGATGATTCAAATCAAGCTACTTTTGAAAATTGCAATATTGAAGAGGAAAACGATATCGAACATATGATTGCTCCCCAAGCACAATGGCCTAGGCTAGTAATACTTGCGCTAATTCTTGAAAAGGCAGAAAAATCAATTAAAGCGCTTAAACAAAACAATGAGATTTCAGAACGAATCAATCCCGTAAGCTATCTCGTAGCGTGGTGGCGCAGCCCCTGTTATCAAAAGGCTATTTCCTCTTCCGGCGGAGACCATATTTACGGTTCTGCAGTTGATTTAGGTTTTTCAGACCAAGCCAACAAAGAGACATTTGAATTCTATCGGAATTTTATAGAAACCCATCTTTGGGATAATGATAGCTTTGGAGTTGTTTACCCCTTACAAGCCAATGACCTAAAACTACGTATTGGAATAGGTTTAGGACATGGTAGTCATAATAAAGGAAAACTTCACATAGGGATATTTAGTGAAGTAAAAGCAAAAAGAGGTTATCGCTCGCAATGGCCTTATGGCAACTACAGCGACTTTCTCTAAAAACAGCACAACTTTGCATACTAGCAAAGTTCACTGACTGAGGCATAACCCAACCTATGACTTGCTTGCTGTCATTTAGTACCTGATAAGAACCTTTCGTATCGAAATTAAAAGTGATGTTAATAAAGACTTCTAGCCCTGTTGGACTGATTTCTCATAGTTTAGCTAATCGGAGTTCACTTAATTACGACTAAATGTCCGCTATTTAGGTCAAGTATTCACTTTCCAGCGACGATATGCTTTTTAGGGAGTTTATATGAATTATCTGATTAGCATTATAGGTATCATGACATTCACCTACTCATTCGCGGGCGTAGAAGAATACACTGACTGCATTGAATCCATGAAAAGACTTAGAGATGAAAATCGTTTCGATTACAAAACGAGTTCAGGATCAAGGGAAGCTAGTCTAACACAAGGACATGTTTTCTATAATGAATACACTAACCTAAAGCTTCAAAACATTTGCTTAGATAGTGAATTTCAAAAAAACTACAAAGAAAGAGTTGATTGTACTAACAAATTATTAAATAAATACACTAATAGAAATTTCAGATTAGTAGATGCAAATACTTATGATTATAATCATTGGCAGGATGACAAAGGAATTATGCTCTCCACAATAGGAACATTCAATTTTTGTGAATCCATAATAAACCAAAAAGAACTCCTCGCTAAAATAGAAACTTGCTTCGATGGGCTAATACGAAGTATCGAACGTGGAGGAGAAGAAAAAATTTTCTTTGATGAGTTGGGAAAATACAAATATTCCTTTGCTTTGAACGGCTATCCGAAAGATCACTTACTCAATATTTGTCAAATTCCAAAATACTTTGATTTATTTACATCAAACCAATATAAAAAAATACGAAGCTGCTACTTGAAAAAAATTTCTACATCTCATCTAGCTAATAGCTTGCCAATTACAGGAAATCTGGACGGTTCAGAAAAAGCCAGGCTTATAAATGCGTCATATTACATAGGCAATCTGAAAAGATCTCAACACACCGATCTTACGATAGAGGTTTATAACCATTGCGCCAATTCAAAAGTAAATAATCTAGAGCTTTATAAGTATTACCTATACCCAGGATTTGTAACTTGCATTGACCAGACGAATCACGGAAGTCCAATTAATGAACGAGAAGCAATTTGTGCTACTGTTCTGGATGAAAATGACCTTGCAGAGATAGAGAAATTAAGTAGTGCAAAAGATGAAGTTATCGCGAAAGCTCCAGGAGAAGTAGATAACTCGGAAACAGAAGAAGATTCGAACTGGTGGTCATGGCTTTTTGGTCCTTCATCCAGTTCAAGTAAATCCTCTCAGGAATAAATTAGAACCGCCCCACTAAAGTGGGCGGAATACTATTACTTCAACGGTGAACTTATCGAATTCGCCTTCTGATTCTTTCCAAAAAATTCAATCACTTACTATGTGCTGTTTTGCTACCTTATTGCATTATATAGTGGCATGAAACGTAACTGCCCAAAAAAATCATGTCATTCAGATCAAATTATTAAAAACGGATTCTATTTTCGAAAGAACGATTCTCGCAAAATCCAGCGTTTTAAATGCGTTCGTTGTGATACAAAATTTAGCGCTTCAACTGGAACTTTGGAGTTTGGACAGAAAAAAAGAAGAGTGAATTTCTTACTGCTAAAGCTTTTTTGCTCCAAAGTCTCTCAAAGAAGAGCTGCAAAAATTGCTGGCGTCAATAAAAATACAGTAGCGCACAAATTTGATTATTGGGCGAAAAAAGCTGAACTCAAAAATCGAAAGTTCAATGAGAAATTAGCAAAAAATCCTGCCCAGCATATTCAATTTGATGACCTGATAACCAAACAAAAAACGAAGCTTAAACCACTCTCTGTCACTGTTGCCGTGGATGTTACAAGAAAGTACATACTTTGCTCAGAAGTGTCTCAAATAGCTGCATTCGGGCATTTAGCAAAAATCTCACGCAAAAAATATGGCAAGAGAAAAT
>JAYZFM010000026.1:0-38919 GCA_036336775.1 Bdellovibrionota bacterium
TGAAGCTAGTTTATCTAGCGCGTATTTAAATAGATGCTCATCATAAAGTCCCCATTCATTACCCGTTTTAGAATTTGCATCGAGAGTTTTTTTAATAGAGTTCTCTCCTTCTACAACCTCATAGCCTTGAGTTCTATAATAGCGACCAATATTTCGCCAAGATAGTTTACCTCCATAAAGAAAACTCGTGTTATAACCTCGTTTTTTATAAGGAATATGAGCACCCGACTCTAGTGGCATATTTAGGTAGCGGCTCTCTGAAAGAAACCTTGCTCCTCTACGATGAGGTATATTTGTCGTTAGTCCCAATAACGAACCAATCGTTCCATTATCGGCTGGTAGAATATGAGGAAACAATATATCTGAATCAAAATGATTTTTAAGATCCCCTAGTATATCAAAGCTATCACTTTGATAGCGGAGCCAATAGCTTCCGAAGCTCTCCATGAGAACAACAACGACATTAGGCTTTTTTTCATCGAGTTTGGGGTTCCCTGGAGTCTGCCTCCAAAGGAGATTTATCAATTCATTTTTTGGTGTGTGAGAAAGATCAATTCCTAAAAAATCGGTAAAGGCATCTTGAATTCTTTTTTTATAACCAAGCTCATCTGCTAAATTAAAATTTAAGGCATTTCTTTTTCGTCTCAATTGGTAAGTAGCTTCTAAGGCCATCACGGAGTTACGAGAAAGCTGATTAATAAATTCGTTCTCTGAAAAATCAGCATATTTTGGAGAAAGAACGAAAACTCCATATCCACCTCTGATCGATCCCGCAAACAAAACTAAAACAACAGGAATCAGTAAAAACTTCATTCGTTTTTTTAGCGCCACAAACATTTTTATAGGTATTATAAGTCTTCTGGCAAAGAACACTACCAAAAATAGAAACCCCACGACTCCAGCAAGCATGGGAACAACAGGATAGTTTTTCCAAATACTCTCAAGAATGGCAATGGTGTCATCTTCAAAGAAACCAAAAAATAAAATATTAATATGATCTTGAAAAAAGGAATAAAAACTCAGGTCACATACAATAATAGTGAAATAAAGTATCGCTCCAAAAACAAACATTACTCTTAAAATAAAAATATAAAAATTATAGAATCCTTTTGAAGGCAAAAGATTAAGACCTAACCAGATAAGCAAACTAGGTACCATCAGGTAACTGGTAACGATTAAATCATACCTCGCTCCCAGCAGAAAAGCCTGGATCACTTCAGATGAGTTCTCTATTGCATCAGATCCAAAATAAAATAAGAAGAAGACTCTCGTAAGAGAGAATAGGATAAGAAAAAAAAGGCTCGCTTTAATCATTTGAGCCAAAGCATTTATTTCGTTTTTCATTGTAGTATGTTTTTACGCTTAATTTGAATAGAGATCATTATCCAACTGATAATTCCAATAAGCAAGTTCGTAACGAAATGAGCACCTATAACCCCAAGCATTTCGGCAAACTTAGCTCCTAAAATAACGAGAGGTATGAAGAGAACAATTAGGTTGATGACTCCAAGAATAACTGACATTGCAGGTTTTCCAATGGCATTATAAAAAGAGCTAACCATCAAACGGATTCCTAAAAAGCCAAAACTAATGGGAACCCATAGTAAATAAAAACTTCCCACGGCCACCACATCATAAGACTCGTTAAATACAGAAATAATCTGTGTCCTAAATAAAATAAGAATCGCCGCCACCATTACACACCAAAAAAAACAAAGTAAATAACTAGCATTCATCACTTGTTTAACTCGCTCATATTCTTTGGCCCCATAGTTCTGTCCCACAATCGGAGCAACTGCTGAAGATAAAGCATAGATATAGATTAATGAAAAAGACTCTACCCGATTCACAACTCCATAAGCTGCTATCTCTGCTTCACCAATTCGCGCCACCAATCCAGTGGCCACTGCCATGGCCAGGGGGGCCAAAAGATTAGTTCCAGCCGTGGGAATTGCTATATGCATAATTCGCTTCCAACTCTCTAAAGCAGTGGATAGTTTGGGAACTTTCCAGTCGATCATCTGAAATTTAAAATGAAGAAAGTACAAGGAAGCCACTAAAGTTACTGCTCTGGAAATAACTGTCGCCATTGCTGCACCTTTAATCCCAAACGCAGGAATAAATCCCCAACCAAAAATGAAGATGGGATCTAAGATTATATTAGTCAAAGCTGCCACAAACATAATGGTCGAAGCAATTTTCATTTCACCAGCAGCTCTTAGAGCTCCATTTCCGGCCATAGGAATGGTAAGAAAAAACATCCCCGGAAGCCATACCTCCATGTACTCGTGAACCATGGGAAGTGTCTCTTCGTTGGCACCTAAAAGGGTAAAAACGGGGTCAATCAGTTGAAACCCAATAATGATAGAGAAAAAGACAATAATCAAACCAAGACTCAATCCATCAGAAGTATAACGGCGTACTTTTTCAAGGTTATTTTCTCCTAAACTCCTCGCGACAACTGAAGAAACAGCTGTTGCCATACCAAGGGCCAAACTAAAAAAGATCATAACGACCGGAAAAGTTAAACTCATAGCAGCTAGCTCGGTTTTACCTAACTGCCCAATAAAATATGTATCAGCTATGTTAAAGGCAATCACAGACATCATTCCCCATGTCATAGGAATACTTAATGATAAAACTGTTCTTAATATTGGTCCCTGTGTCAGGTCTTTGCCCATGGAGAATCCATTTTTTTCTTTCGAAGTAAATTTTATCTATTATAATATTCTAAACTTAGGGAGTCTAACGTTGAAAATAGAGTTAAGACCCAATCAAAAACTGAGCGTTTTGGTTGTGGACGACGAAGCTGATATTCGTGAGACATTGAGAATGTTCTTGGAGATGATGGAGGTATTCACCTTCATCGTTGAAGCCGTGGACGGAAGCGATGGTTTTAAGAAAGCTCAAAACCAGCAATTTGATTTTATCATCACAGACCTCATGATGCCCAAAGTTAAGGGTATTGAGTTTATCGAAAACTATAATGCTTATGAAAATTCGATGAAAAAAGAACGAAAGACACCGTTTGTTATACTCTCCGCAAATGTTACAGGTGACGAAGTTAAACGTGCCATTGAGATGGGGGTTCGCTACGTTATCACCAAGCCATGTACAGCCGACCAGTTCATACAAAAAGTTCAGGAAGTGCTAATAAAGCACTGCCGTGAAAAAATCAAAGTGTTAAAAGGCGATTCTTAAAAGGTGATTAAGAAGAGATTTGAGAATCTAGAAAAGCTCTAATCTGTCTTTTGTTACCTTTTACAATCGTAACCTCTTTCTCCTCTGTGCGATCCATCTCTGGTGCCGCAAGAGTTGTTGGGTTCACTCTTTCAAAGATAAGTTCAAGCTCAGCTGTAGTGCTATTTTCTAAAGAATTCGTTCTGTTCTTAACTAGAATCTTTGCCTCTGCATCTGCAAGTAATTCTCTAATAAGAATTAGATTTAAAGACGTTTCTTCTGTTGCCTCATCACCATTCAAGAAGTCGATATCTGCTTCTGAAAAGCTAAAACCAGGGATACGAACCTTGCAATAAGCAACTCCACCTAATGGCCTAGAACGAATAACAACACGATCTGATTGATCCATTGAATAACTAAATAATGAAAGTAGAAGTTGCTCTAGTGGTTCAGACTTTGAGAATACGGAAAACTCTTCATTGAGATCTGTATCTAGGATAACACCATTTTCAAATGCTTTGTCTTGAAGCCTATCAAGAACATTATTATAGCTCTCATGAAATGCAGCGATGTCTCTTACTGGTGCATCTTCAGGTAGAGGAATTTCGTAAACAACTTCCTCACCCATTGTATTCATCTGAATAATTGCATCTTCTAGGCGATGATTTTCAGCCTCAACTTGAATAACTTTCTCTGAAAAGCTGTCAGCAAGTCTTGAAGCATTTACGATTTCAAGTACTCTTCTGATAGCCTCAGTAGTGTTCTCACTCTCAGCATCTAAAGCGGAAATTTCTTTTAAGTGGGCCCTCTCTTTTAAGGCCACCAAGGCTGCACTTAAAACCATTCCAAAAATCCCTAGCGCAGTAATAGCTAGAGAGTAGCGAGAGATTGTTCTAGCAGAAGTTAGCCCTCCCATGATTTGTTCATCGAGAGAATTTTTAAGAGCTTCAAGTTCAGTATATTTATTGATGATATTCGACTGATAAATATCTACTTCTTCATTCATCATAGATAGTCGTTTCAATTTTTGATTGAACCAGTGATAATCTGATTGAAGATTATTAATCGTCTTCTTCATCACTGCCGAATCTCCAACAGCTTCCTTTAAATCATCAAGGCAAGTAGTGGTCATAGATTTAAAAGTATCAGTTAAAAACTGTGATCCCGCATCTCTTACCATCATGGCCGTAAAAGTTTGGGTGATACGTTGAAAACAAATGCCATTTCCGGCCTTAGCTTCAGACAAATTATTTAACTTAGAATTAGCTTGATATAAGCTTCCCAACCCAGCGAGGACGGCCACGAAACATACACCTGCAATAGTAAAGATTGATCTCGTCGAGAGATTGATTTGAGTAAATTTTTTCATAAAAGCTCCGGTATCACATCCATTTGATACACTCCCCTAATTCTCTCAATACTGACAAACCTTCGTCAAGCATAGCAAAACTTTCTCCCCCGTAATTTCAGCAACTTACAAGTCTGTAGATATTTCAATTATTTAGCCTTTTTTCACAAATCATTACTTCCACTGTATATAATTAAGTATGACGGGAGTGAGAAGAATTCCATTTTCCATTTTATTTAGCATGCTGATTCACGCGGCTCTTCTTTTTGGCTTAAACGAGCTAAATGATCAGAATTATTCTGCTACTCAAAATAAGGGTCAGCATAAGTTTAAAATTTCAAAAATTTCTTCAGTCACCCCAGTTAAGCTCGCAAATCTCGCACCAAAACTAGAACCAGTAAAGCCTACTCCAAAAACCAAACCACAACCAAAACAAAAAAAGGTCAACAAAGACATTACGCTTAGTGATTTGGCAGCGGGGTTTGATACTGTCTCTACCAAGATGGCAGCTGCTAACAAAAAAACAACACCAGAACCTGGCATTCGCCAGCAACAATTTAAAGTAACTAAAATTGAAAAAGGAAAAGTAGAGCAAAGCCTACGGATGAGCAAAGCTGATCTGATTCCCGACTCAATTAAAAGTCAGTTACAAAATGCTTTCAGTGGAATTCAAATTGATCGTGAAGATAAAAATGAAGATGAACTCAATCAAGATGAATTAGTTTTTTATAGTTTTTTTAATCGTGTGGGAGAAGCCTATATCCATGCATTCATGGAAGAGATTACGGCCTACCAAAAACGCTACCCTAGTAAAAAGTATTCTCTACCTTTTCCAGATGAAGAAACCCAAGTTATGGCCGAAATTACTTATGATGAGAATGGTGACATTTTGAGGATTCAAACCATTCGTTGGAGTGATGTAGGTTATTTTCAAGATTTCTTTATGAACGTAATGAAGGCGTTAGATAATCTTCCTAATCCACCAAAAGAGCTAATCAAAAGTGATGGGACATTTTCTATTAAGTACAGTTTGCAAATTAAAATTTAATCGTAAAAACAGGCTTCTCTAAAAACTCTTTAATTCTAACTTTCCAAGGAATAATATCTTCAACTAAAAGATCCGAATTTACACCTGCGATATCATTTAAAAGATTCGCCTTTTCATCCAATTTTAGTTTTGCATCAGGAATCATCTCTAGAATAAAATCTCTTTCCTGAACTTTTCTTTGATAGAAGCTTTGGTAGACAGGATCATTACCAACAATTTGTTCAACAATTGATATATCTTTGGATTTCAATGTTCCATTAACAAATGAAGCAATCATCTGGCGCTTTGTTTTATCTGTTAGATTAATTTGCATGAGTTCCCCCACGGTACAAACTTTCAATATCCCCAACCATTGCTTGCCTAGCATTATAATAAAATTCCAGGGCGCGGTGTCTTTCTAAGCCGAATACTTCTTGAATATCCTCAATGGTAAAACCTTTGATTTCTTTTAAGTAAAAAACTGCACGAGAAAAAAGCCCCATAGTAAAAAAGCATTTATGCTCTTCTATTTCTGTATCGACTCTATGACCGGTAAGTCTCTTTAAAGCTAGCTCTAAGATCTCACCCAAGAGTTCCTTATATAAATATTTTTTGAAGTCACGGCGTTCCTTGAGGTTTTGACTATCAAGCTCTTTGCCGGAAATGAAGCGCTTCTCTCTCACAATATATACAGTGTAGGCGTCAACAATAAGTTTTTGTGCCTCCTCCCTATCTCCGCATAAAGCATAGCTAAAACCAAAAAGAGGTTGAGAAAGTTCATCGAGCAGATTATTGAGTTGAAATTGCTTCATATCAAAATAGTAAGGAATTTCAGCTGGATAAGCAAACATTTGCGCCACTAACTTAAGATGACATTATCTATTTCCAAGCACTTAGCTAAATTTCGATGGAAAAACTAAGGTTTAGCCACGATTCCACCGATAATACCTATAGAGGAATTTTTATGAAGAAGATATTTCAAAACGTCTTATACCTTAGTTTAATTATGATCTTAATGGGTTGTTCTCCTGAACAAACTTCCGAAAGCTCAGGTAGTTCTGGTGGATCAGGCACAGACTCAGGTCAAGACTATGGAAACGGTGACGGTGGAACGGACACTGGAAGTGGGTCTGGTTCAAGTAGCTCTACTAATAATTGTACTGGTACCACCAGTGACGGGACGGGTGATGGAACTCCTATTCATCAATTCAATCTCTTTTTAGCAGGTCATCAGACTTGGGTTCCAGGTAACTATGATTTCAATAATCAACTGATCTCACAGACAATGATTACACCTCAAGAAGCAAGTATTCTTTTTTCCTCTGACTCTAAGTTAAAAATAAGATTTAAAATCAACTCTCAACCTTTCCCAACAGCTGGAGAAGAGTATTGCTATGGAAGAAACACTGGTTCTTCATCTGACCAATACACTTATACGAAATTGAGATTTCGTGTCAGTCTTAGAGATATTCTATGTGATCAACCCAATGCTAGTAACCCTACTCAATGTGATTCTGGATTCTATCTTGGAAACCCTTATCGCTCGCAGTATATATCACCGGTGAGTGTTGATTCATGTTCAAATATTATTGATATCGGATCGATCCGAAATGCCTCAATCTATGGAACAACTGTTCAGGTGGATGATGTTAAAGCGGATAGTGCATGTCAGGTCGGAGGAACAAATGAAGTTTACTGTCCTGCGGAGAAAATTGTACGAGCAGCAAGTTGCTGGCATATGACAATGCAAGTAAGTACTGACTATACACAAAGCTTTAAATAGTTAGGATAAAAGAAAAAGAAAGTGTCACTGCATTAGTCTTTCTCCAAATGCAGTGACAAACTGATATGAAATTATTTTGAATAAGAGTCAGGTACTGCTGATTTTTGTCTTTCCCACTCAGTGGTTCTTCCAAATAATGAGATCCCGATATATCCTCGAATTTTTAACTTATCGTTACCATCCATTTTCATGAAAGCCTTATAAGTTTTGCCTTTTTGAGGATCATAGATTGTTCCACCAGTCCATTCATTACCATCAAACTTAAATCCCTTGAGATTCACTAGACCTTTAAGAGATTTTTTTCTTTCACTCTCTTCAGGATTATTGATGTCTAGTTTATCTTCTACTTTTCCGTCATGGATGTCTTTTATCCAAACAAGCTTTCCTTCAAACTCATCGCCTTTTTTGTAAATTTCGACGACACCTTTTTTCGATTCTGATAGCCAAAAGCCTAAAACGTCATCCGCTTTTACTTTGTCTTCGGCTAAGACACTAAGACTTAAACTTATGAGCAATAAGCTCGCACACATTTTTGTTATACGCATATGAAACCTCCACTAGTAAACCTGGACAAGTAATATTCACTTCATTTATTCCGTTTCCTAAAACATCAAACGCTAATAAACGAGCACCATCTTTAAATAAATCTTGTGCGACATGATCACACATTTCTTTTAAGTTAGGAGGAAGATCAACGGCTTTAAACTGCGCTCCTTGCGCAATATTAGCAAGGAAAGCTCCCTCAGGAGGAGTTTTTAAGATCGCACCAATTTCAACTCCGTCCATATAAACTGCACGGTACTCCCCTTGAGATTGAACTTCTTTCACAAAAGGCTGACATACAATCGCCCCATGAAACTCTTCAACTTTGGCATCAAATCGATTACCAGCTTCTTTAATAGAAACTTTTTCAACTCCAATCCCTGAATAAAGATCAAGAGGTTTTAAGATAACACTATCATAACCAGCTTTTTCTACTCGCTGTAAAAACTTATCAAAGCCCTTATGAGAAGACCCCACATAACTCTCATGCGAATGAGCAAGATCCCTATAGGCCACAAGCTTTTCATTATACTTCATAATTTTAAGAGGAGTGTTCATAACCTCGCATCCTGAATTATTTTGTAGGAAATCAAGCATCCATAAATAACGCTGGTAACGAGAATCATATGGCGGATCAATTCGCATATGAATAACATCTTCTTTTGCGATCCCTCTAAATTCAGAGGATGTTTTTTCTAACCTATCAAGGTAAAAACCATCAGGCTTAAACTCTCCATCAAAACGATAGAGCTCTAAACTTGCAGGTTCATCATTCGTGACGTAAAAATCTTCTTCAAATAAAAGAAAACACTCCATTCCCATTTTTTGAAATGTAAGTGCCATCATCAACGTTGAATCTTTTTTGATATTTAATTTTTCTAAAGGATCGATAAAAAATATATGTGCCATAGCTTAGCTCTCTAAATAGTCTAAAAACTTTTTGTTTCCTTCAAATTTATCATATTTTTTAATAATCCAGTGAAAAAACTCTTTTAAGTTTTTCTTAGACCCTTTAAATAGATCAAGTATTCGATCTTGTTTTGCCACATAAGTCCCAAGTGCTGCAAAGCGCGCATTATTCCACGGCTCTTTTAATGGCCAGCATTGTATCATTGCAAGCTCACTACATTTTACCTGGACCGCCGGAATAAATTTATTTTTGAGAAAAGTATCTAGCGTTTGCTGATAATTTTTATTCTGAGCATACAAGGCATTTAACTCCTTAACCTGTTCAACAATCAAAGCTAAAAGCTCACTATTTTTTAATTTATCTTTTTGAATCTGCTCTTTTCGAATCATGTCATAATGAAAAAACTCTTCAAGTAGTCTTTGAGATATAAACTGCGCTAGATTTTCATTAAAGGGGACATCGTTTTTTACAAAAATTACGGTGTGTACTAATTCATGGAAAATAAGCTCTACAAGCTGTTCATCATCTAAAAGAAAAAAGCTTGAAAGTATATTGTCATCAAACATCCACTGATTAAGAGTAGAATACGCATAGACTTTTCTCATATAAGTGGAGAAGCCTTTTTTGTCTTGTTCTGACTTATACTCCTTAGCACTTTCTTCACTAAAAAAACCAAGATAGGGAAAACTCCCCATAATTGGAAACTCAACTTTTATCGCCTCAACTTTTTCAACTTTAGAGGCACTGACCAGATAAGTGACTGCTTCATTTTTTAGAAAAGTCGTCTCGTCGTAAATTCCAGTGGAATCCATCTTAAAATAATCATAAAAATATTTTTTTGCTTGCTGGATGAGTTTGATTTTATTCTTATCTTTTTTTGAAACTTTGGGATCGGCTAAAACTTCAGAGTTATCTCTTCCATTCCATTCCAGAGCAACCTGCCCCACACCTTGTTCAATAAGATAACTTGTTTTCGCACAAGAGCAGCATAGCAAAACTAATAAAAAAATTCTCATAGGCTATTCTAAGAAATTTTTCTTAGAAAATCCAAGAAAGACCTGCTGAGTAGGTCACATTATTTTCAGCTAAGTCTGTATCAAAGTCAGGCATAACTGTTTTAGCAGAAACAGTGAACCCCATTAGCTCAGTTAATCTAAATCGAAGAGAAAACTGGGCGTAACTAGAACTGAAAACTTCTTGATCTTGCTGAGTCTCTAGGTCCACATCAGTGGTGCCGTCACTGATAGTGTAAATGGAATTACCTGAAGTCGTATACTGAGCGTAACCAATTGCTAGTGATGGAATTATACGAGATTTTCTAGAAGCGAAAGATTGCCTTATTCCAATCCCTTGTGTTTGAGTGATAACCGTACTATCAACCTTTCGAATAATAAAAGTTCCGTCAGTTACCTCTCTATCATCGATTAGGTTCTCAGTTGTGTGAGAGAAGTTTAATTCAATCGCAGTATACTCCCAGAGATACCAAGCAATATTAGCCGAGTAACCGGTGGATCTTGTTTGAGCTGAACCCGGGTCTGGATTCGCATCAGTCTCTACCCCATCTACTTGCCTGACGGAAAAGGAATACCCTAAATTTAAATCAATATATGCAAAACTCACGGCCGGAAGCAAGGCCAGAACCAAAACAAATAACTTCATCCTCTGCTCCTTGAAGACTATTAATATTTAAGGACGAGATTTTCTGGTCACAATAAACCAAATACACCAAGTGGCAATCGCGACGAGCATAATCTTTAGCGCCACATGAATTTTAGTAAAAATGATTGTGCTCGAAAAAGTCGCCACAATCATAAATACTGCCCCTGCTTTAGCACGAGGCTTTATCACGCGGTTCTTGTCCCAGTCTATTATAGCATCTCCAAAGTATGGTATGGAAGTGAGCCAAGAATGCACCTTGGGAGAGGATTTAGAAAAGCAAAAAGCTGCCAGAAGTAAAAACGGAGTTGTCGGAACTATCGGTAATAATGCACCAATGAAGCCTAAGACAACAAATATCCAACCAAAAACAAATAAAGCTGTTTTATAGGCAATTTTTACCGGCATGAACTTTTACCACTTCCCCTTGGCAAGAGAGAGCTGTGGCCTGAGTGATTTTTACATCCACCCATTTCCACTGATAGTTCATCTCTTCAGATTCTGGCTCGAAATGAACAATTCTAAAACAACTCGTTCTTCCCATCCACTTCTTTACACCCTTCATCTGGTTTTGTTTTTCGACCAGTACACGATAAGTTTTTCCCACCATATCTGCACGGAGTTTTTCTTGAATATTTAATTGATAAGCTTGTATTTCTCTTAGGCGTCTCCCACGAATATCTTTTGTGAGGACATCTTTCATCTTAAAAGCTTTTGTTCCAGGGCGTGCAGAAAAGTTGTAAGAATAAATAAAATCATATTGAGCTTTGTTTAATAGCTCTAATGTTTTCTTATGTTCTTCTTCTGTCTCGTTTGGAAAACCAGCAATAATATCGGTAGATATTACTATATCAGGATTAGCTTCTCTTAGTTTCTCTAAGCGCTCTAAGTAATGCTCAATTGAGTACTGACGGAGCATTCTACGTAGTACGGTATTTGAACCGCTTTGTACTGGTAGGTGCAAATGATTCGCCAATTTTTTCGACTTCCCATGAACAGCTATAAGTTCATCGCTTATATCGTAAGGGTGGCTAGTGGTATAACGAATGAGCTCAAGTCCATCAATTTTCTCTAGCTCCATAATAAGCTCGGCCAACGACTCTCCATTTTTCTTCCCGAATGAATTTACGTTTTGCCCTAAAAGAGTAATTTCTTGTACTCCTTGGTGAGTGACTAATCTTGCAGCATCGTTAACAATCTCAGTAATGCTCCTGGATTTTTCACGACCGCGGGTGAAAGGCACAATACAGTAGGAGCAAAACTTATCGCATCCTTTGATAATATTAATAAAGGCCTGAGGTGAGTTATGAGTTACCTTGGTTTCAATTGAGTAATTATCAGCTCTATCCCAAGAAGTGACTGCAAAATTTCTATCACCTGAGTAAGCTCGATATACCATCTCTCCGATATTATCGATGACATCAGTTCCGAAAGCGAAGTCAAGTTGAGGATATTTTTTAAGCAAAGACTTTGATTCAGTTTGAGCTATACACCCACCAGCTGCAATCTTCACTTCTCTACCAGTTTTATTGTTAATCTTTAAATGTTTAGCTGAACCTAAATGAGAATAGAATTTTTGGTTCGCTAGATCTCTAATGGCACAGGTATTAAAGAGCATCAAATCAGCATCTTCTTGCACATCAGTCAGAGAAAAATTCAAAGGCTGTAAGTGGGACAAAATTCTTTCGGTATCATGATAGTTCATCTGACAACCGTAAGTTTTCACCCATACTTTTCTTTTTGGAAATTCTAAACCGCCAATCATTTTAGATCCGTTGGCGAGAGTTTGGATCTCGGAAATTTCAATATTTTCCATAAGGTCACCTTGTTTATTGGTCTTATGTTTATAAAGCGTGTTTTCTACCAAATGCGTTAAGAGAAGTAAATAGGCGCATTTGCCACCAAATAACGCACACAGTCCACCCCGTGACACTAGTGGCGTTTTGGACCAGCATACCCTAAACCACTGTTTTAACAAATGTTATTTTTGGCACGGTACTTGCTCTTTCTGAGTTTAATAATCGAATTCTTAAGGAATAGGAAAATACGATTTCTATCAAACATACAACTTTCATTTGGGGGTATAAATGAAAACATTATTAGTACTTGGAACTGTTTTACTTTCTTCAGGAGCACATGCTCTAACACAAAAAATCGAATTAGATCTTAATTCTGCGCATTTGAGAGGCAGGGATATGATTCCTTTAAAGAGGATGTTAGTTAGGTCTTTAGGAGGACAAAACTTGAGGGGTTGGACTTTAGTTAAAGCTGAGGTCGAAGCAAAATCTCAACATGGTGAAGGCTCTATTACTCTTAGAGTCGATAGAAATGAATCGAACCTAGTGACAGTACCAGGCACTCCTGAAAATTTTGAGTCTGATTACTCTGGATTCACCAAACTAACTCTTCAGGCTCCAACTATCTATCGTGGAGATAATGGAAGAGGCCCTATTCAACTTTTAACTCAGGGAAATATTAAAATAGATGATGTAGAAGTTACGATGCTAAAGAGATTACATTATGACTACACTAATGTAAGAGGCCTGCGCTTTATAAGCCAAGGTGAATTTAAAGCTCAAAAAGTTATCGGGAGTTCTAAAAAATACCATATCAACGGACACCTAGCGGGACTGAATATTGTTGGGACCAAAGGAAGTGCTAATATTGACTCAGTAGAAATTGAATTTCTTGATGGGCAAAAAATCATCGTGGACGAACTTGATGGAAAAATTAAGAAAGGACATGTAAAAAGCTTCGCACTTAGAGGCGAACTGAATAAACCTGTAAGATCTGTAAAGGTTTCTGCAACATCAAGAAATCTTTTTGGATCAAGAGCAAAACTTGCAGTTGAACTCGCAAGATAGTTATTATCCCCAAGCTCAAGGAGAACTTCGGTTCTCCTTGTAATTTCTACACACTCTCTCGTCAAAGAATCTCCATTAATCCATTCTCCTTGGAAGCACAATTAGGGAGAGAACAGATGAGAATCAGTACTATGATTTGTTTAATGACATTTATTTTTATGTTGAACAAATTAGCTCACGCAATCATTGCATATTAAATGAGTTTTAAATAATCCCCTTTCGAATTATTCATTTGTGATGCCAGACTAACCTGACCATTTTGACGTATTTTAGCCGATGTTTGCTCGGCTGTTGCTTGAGCGTAATCTAAATCAGTAATTCTACTATTAGCATTTTTTTCTTGTACGACATTAGTAGAAAGATTGCTGATCGCTGATTGCATTCTACTCATAGTAGCTCCAAGTTTAGCCTTACTCCCAGATAAACTTTTTTGTGCGTAATCAATCATATTAATAGATAACCTGGCCCTTAACTGCGTATCTACTTTTACGTCAGAGATCCCCAACGCTAATGGAGTTTGTGCTAGGTCAACTAACTCAATTGAAATTCGATCTTGCTCGTTATTTCCTTTGTCCACTTGAATATCAAGTTTCTTCTTGTCGCCTTTTAAAAGTTTATTGTCGAGGTACTCTGTTGACTCCGCCATCCGTTTAAGTTCCTGTAAAAGACCAGTTGTTTCTAAATTGAGAAGTTTTCTTTCATGATCTGAAACAGAATCACTTGCCGCTTGAATTGCTAACTCCCGCATACGAACAACCATATCTCCCATCACACCGAGGGTTCCTTCCATAATCTCTAAAACTCCAAGTGAGTCTTGAGCATTCCTTGAAGCTTGCTGTTTAGACTTCGTACTTGCATTTAGCTTTGAAGATATACTCAATCCCGCAGCGTCGTCACCTGAGCGTACGATTCGACTTCCGCTAGCAAGTTTTGCGGAGTTATGAGATATCTCCTCGCTTGTTTTGCGAGTCTCTCGATTTATTTGAATGGTGGAAGAGGTGCCGTTAACTTTCAACAGGCGATCCTCAATTCAAACAAGGTTTTCATAATTTTGCATAAAGGACTCCCTTCACTCAAAAGCTTGAGCTAGCTAGTCCGTTAACAAACCTTCTATTACGAAGGCATTCAACCTTGAATGCTCCAATTTTTTAAGTTAAGTCCTTTTCGCTATTACCTCCTTTAAGGTTTTTTAGTCTTCCAAATTTTGGATAGACTTCAGAATACCTATCGGAAGCTAAAGTATTGAAATTTAAGGAGTAAAAAGCTCGGGTATTAAAATCACCTACTGAATTAGGTAGAGCTCAATCTCTTTACGGCAGCAGGTAGTGAAAGTGTTTATATCAAGTAATCGGATCGGAAAAATCTGTGCGCGGCAAAGTTTTCCTTTAAGCTTAACACTCTCCTAATATGGGAAAATCATAGAGTGAAATTATTAAGTCTTCTTTTATTTTTTTCTACAAATATTTACGCCGCAAATATTCCTCCAAATTGGAGGTTCGAATATAACTATGGGCAGGCCACAACTCACTACCTAGAAGAACAACCTAGCATCATCTTTACCCAAGCAAATATAAAACAGGTGGCAGACTTTCATCAGTTTGTTTTTCAGTACTATCTATTACCTCCTTGGCTTGATTTTTCAATTGGAGGAAATATCACAGGTCTTAATGTGAATGAACCTGAAGAAGTTGAAAACCAATTTCGGTATATGACGGGATTTGCCAATCTTGGAATTGTAATTCCTTTCTCTGACTATTGGCATGTAAAACTGGTAGCAGAATATTTCTATACGACAATGAAAGTTAAAGACGATGCTTTCGGATTTACTAATTTGAGTGGTTGGCAAGCCTACCCCGAAATTGAATGGTTGCCCTTTGGTTCAAGTCAGTTTGTTCAAATCTCTCCCTATTTTAAATTTCCTCTAGCTTCCAATACATCAAATCGACAGGAGACAACCCTCGGTTTGAAATTTAAATTTCCATTTGGGAGTGAACAAAATTTGAAATTTCCTCTTTATGCCTATGGGAAATCAATCGTGTTAAAAGTCTTCTATACGAATATGAGACTAGAATTTAATCAGGAAGGTTTTATACCATCAGAAATTGATGTCCGCCAATACGGAGCGACTCTTGGTTTCAACTTCTAATTAGAGTCCGTAATTAGTAATTGCCAAATAAAACATTAGGTTAAAAATTAAATGGAGAATAATCGGTTCCATTAACCCTTTAGATCTCTCTCTCGATTTAGCACATACCCAACCAAGAATCAGAGTATAAAATAATTGGTAGTACACGAATGAAAAGAACTCTTCCGGAAGAAAAGCCAAAGCAGCTGCATGCGAACCACTAAAAAGAGCAGCATTGATTAAAAGCTTTATTTTTTGATTGAGCTTGGGAACTTTTGCCAATAAATCATACATAGCACCACGAAACACAATCTCTTCAAAAAATGGTGCGAGGATTAATAACTTTAGTGCGAGCTTATCTAAGTACTTAAACGGACTAACAAACTCTGCGCTTAAACTAAACATACAAAAGCCGATCGCTAATAGCGCCGTAAAGAAGCCTCTTAAAAATGCACCCTTTGGTCTTAACTCTCCAAAACGTGGCTCTTCTTTGAGTAAAAGGGCAACCCCCAACCAATAAAAGAAATCAAAAATATAAGAAGTTGATATACTTCCCCCAAGACTGAGGTCTTTCCAGGGTACAAAAATTGAAACATTGAAATAAAATGCAACGAGAACTATGAAAAGTAGAGCTGGCATAATAATAGAATTATTGAAGCGGATCATGACCTTGCCTTTTAAACCATAAGACCCTAACACCAATATGGACTAGAAAGAGAATGAATGATCCCCCAACTTTCATAAATGCCCAAGCCGTTGTCGAAAAATAAAAAGGAACGGCGAACATGATGGCACCATACCAAATAGAAAAATAGGCCATCTCTCTTTCAAAAAATGGAATCATTTTTTGCTGTTTAGGATCAGTACCCATAATATCCATAAATTCGGTTATTACAGATTGACCTTTTTTAATTTGATATAAGAGATAACTTCCAACACATAAACTTGTTATTGCTGGAAAAAGTTTGAACCATATTTCATTATCCTGAAGAACTGAGACTCCACCAAGTAGAAGAATAAGAAAGAAATTGAGGTAGGCCAATTTAAGAACATGCTTAAAAAGAATCTTCTCTGCAATAATTTCTAACGCGGAGATAATCACACCACCGATGACGGCGGTTTTTGGATCATAGAGGTTCTCTAGAATGGTATATGCAATCACCGGGATGATAACGATGAGTTGCATTGATTTTTGCGACTTCATTGCCAACTAGGCTATCTTTTTTAACTTATCTTCGCAATATTTTAGAAATTCTCTTTTAAAACTGGTGGGATCAAGTATCTCGACAAATTGTCCTAAGTCACACAACCACTCAAATACAGCATGGGACGGTTCTAGAGTCGCAGCCCAGATAAAGTCCCCTTCTGGGTTAGTAAAAAGGCAGGGGTTATGAAAATAAATTTTATTCAAATTGATTCCAAAGTCTTCGTGAGAATAGATTTTTAACACTAATCGAACGACCTTCTCATGCATAGCTGTCAGCGAGGAAACAAAGGTATCTACTTCTAATTGAGAATAGATCGGCTGATAATTTTGACCTTCATCAAAAGCACTCACCACGTGAGATAGTCTAATATTCATTAACAAATTTTCAACAGTATTTTCAGCGATAAGATTTAGTCCACCTTCAAAATAGACAATCTTTAATGGATAGACTTTAAAGTACCTATCATCATATTGAACGCAGACTGTTTTTCGATCAATGATCGACTCTTCTAAAAACATTAAAATCTGAGAACTAGGCTCCGCCCCTGGTAAGATTTCACCTGCTGCAACCGGAGTTTTCGTTTGATGGATGATTTCCTCGAGAGCCTGAACAGGTTTAAACAGATCGTGCTCTTTATACATCTGCTCTAATTCGATCAGCTTAACCTTAACATCTTCATGATAAGGCTTGTTTTCACATTTTGACATGGTAGGAAAATGCGCTTGAAACTGAAGCCATTCTAAGAGGTTCAATTGAATTTTAAAAAGCTTCTGTTCCGTTTGAGGATAGAGTTTTTCATCTTTCCATTGAAATTGAAACCCCACCTCTTGCATAAAATTAAAATACAAGGTGAGATCAGCTTGGGACAGATCAAGTTCTAAGCATAAACTCTTCACAGAAACAGGCTCTGTGAGTTGACCTAAATGTTTAATGACTGTCCAAAATTTCTCTTGCTCTAACAAGGAAGTTTTCTGCATATATCCTCTCTGGCTTACCTTATACTTGTCGGTTTTACTCAGGTAAAACTTTAGTGCTTTTTACCTCAATCTCCTTTAAAATAGGTATATGCTTTGGAAAAATGCCCTGAAATATCCAGTACTTATAATAGGTGTCCTATGGATGGCACTGTACCTCACCGACTCTAAGACTGCGGATTTTTGGACAAAATTCAAATATCGCTTTTATCCATCAATGTATATTTGTGACTCTATTACAGAGCGAACAATCGATAAGCTGGATAGTAATTGGTCGCTTCATTGTCCTGATACTCGATACCTAATTATTAGAATAAATGGTCAGGATGAAATCTTGAAAATTTTAGAGAAGTCCCAATCAAAAGAATCCTTTTTTGATTTAGATCAAACGAACTTGAAAAGATTAATCTATTCAAGAGTATTTGATTCGATTGTGAAATTCATAGGTATTGCTGATCAAGATACTCTCGAGAGTTTAAGAGAGATCAAATTCAATTATAAAACAGAAAGAATTGGTGTCATCGTTAGTAGTGATGGTCCGGCCCTAAGACAAATTAGAGACGAAATCTATTTAGTAAAAGTTCAGCGGCTTCATCACCGAGCAAGTGTCGCTTTAAAAGAAGCTGGGCATGACCTTCAATTTGATAAGTTCAAAAACGGCGAGTTCTCTAAGCCTCTTAATATTGAAGATGAGCTTTGGAATAAAACATTAGAAGCAGAAAGAAAGAACCTCGTGCAAATCAATCTAAAACGCCTCAAAGAAAAAATCGGTGATAAGTCTAGTAAATTTAGTTTGCTATTAAAAACTAAGGAATACACCACGAAGGCTCAGTAGTTCTAAAGACACCGTAAGCACCTATCTCGTACTGATAACAATGAAGAAACAACCTCTGGGCTTTCTCTCCTCCATATAACTCATCACCTACGATTGGAAAACCAGCGAGACTTAATTGGACCCTAATCTGATGCCTGAGCCCTTGCCCTAATAAAACCTTAACGACAGTATAGTCATCTCGAATGAATACGGGTTCAACTTGTATGACCGCTTCAACTCCATCACTGGCCTCAGTCATTTTATGACCTTTGCTACCTGAAGGTTTAATTCGATGAGTAAGGGTCTTGGCTTTTTCAAAAACACCATTTATTTTTGCAAAATAGATTTTCTGTTTTGTAAGAGTATTAAATTCATCTCGAACATTTTGATAAACTTCCTCAGACTTCGCCATCAACACCAGACCACTAGTTTCAAAATCTAATCGGTATAAAAGCCCACGGTCATATTGTTGGTTATTAATCTGTAATAATTCTGAATAGCCTTGAGATCGAAGCCAACTCAATAAATTATCAGACTCGTCATACCTCAAAGGATGACAATGTACTCCAGAAGGCTTTTCTATACTTATAATATCATCTGTTTGTTCAAGAACCTTCGCATTTTGCCCTACATAGTTTGGATTGATCATCCCGATATTCACGATATCTATGGGCAAACTGTATTCGGTTTTAGGCAGAATCTTAGAGTTTAGGAGCTGCTTTTTTAGGCCTCGCTTTAACTGTTGAGATCGACTAATCCCATTTAAACGACTTAACCCCTCTGATAGTGAGGGGTAAGCGTGTATAAAACAAAGTGATATCTTATTCATTATTGAGAGCGTACTCTTTTGCCTTCAGTTCTAAGGTCTGTCTTTCTGAGGACAAATTCAACTTTTCGGTTAATATCGTTGTCTACAGCTCTACTATCACCATAAAAGACAGTTGTGATTTGCTCTGGACTCACCCCTTGTCGTACTAACGATGCTGTTACCTCTTGCGCTCGCTTAGAGGATAACTCGTACGGATTCGTTCCATCAACTCCAGACTCTCCTCTGTCGGCATAACCTTCGACATAAAGTGTCCAGTTTTCCTCTTTCATTAGGTTTACCACTCTTTTGAAAGCTGGAACAGCTGAGTTATTGGCCAGGTTTGTTGTACCGACCTCAAAAACAATCACATCTTTGACTCTCATTTTTATACCCTCAGGCATCTGATAGGTATCAACTGATTCGTCTAAATTAAATTGTTTAATGGTCTTTTTCATGATCTCAAGATCTTCATCAGACTCTCGATTAATTTCTTTTTTATCCAAAAGCCCTTCAGTCGTAAGAAGGTCAATAGGAAATGGTTCAACAGGATCTTGTGATTCAATCATCGTTGGTGAATCATCTGGAGACTTACCTAGCTGAATTGTTTCACCTATCTTCATCGCATTCCCGGCAAACGCTTTTCTAATGGAACCGGCCATTGACTCAAACTTCGACTCATCTGTTTTCGACATCGCATACAGAAGAACGAAGAAAGTCAGTAGAAGTGTAACGAGGTCAGAGAAGGTTGCCATCCAAGCAGGGGCACCTTTGACACACTCTTCACATACTGGTGGTTCTGGGCATTCTACTTCTTCATCAGCCATTATTCTTCCTCGACAGATCTTTCAGCAGGAGGAAGGAAAGAGTCTAATTTCTCACGAATAACTCTTGGGTTCTCCCCTGCAACAATACCAAGAACACCCGCAACAATAATATTCATAATAAGTGCTTCGTTCTCAGAGTAAAATTTTAATTTGTTAGCAACTGGTAACATGAAAACGTTGGCCAGAACCGCTCCATAGAACGTGGTCAAAATCGCAACCGCCATCGCCTTACCTAGTTCTTCAGGTCCCCCTGAGAGGTTCTGAAGCATGATAACCAGACCAATTAGTGTCCCAATCATACCAAAGGCAGGACCATCATCACCAACGTTAGTAATAATATTAATCCCTGTTTTATGCCTTTCTGAAAGTGAATCAATTTCAAGTTGTAAAATAGCAGTAATAACTTCAGGTGGTCTGTTGTCTGCCGCAAGGGTAACTGCCTTCTTTAAAAATGGATCTTCAACTGGAACTTTTTCCAGTGCAAATACAGACTCTCTCCTAGCTGTCTCAGCTAATGATTGAATTTCTTCAATCATCTTTTTAGGATCGGTAGTGGTATTTAAAATGGCTTTTAAATAAGTCGGAACTAAAAGTTTAATCTTCTCCATTGGCCATTTAATAAAGATTGCAGCAATAACACCTCCCCCAACAACGAGAATGGAGGGAACATCGATAAAGGCTCCGATTGATCCACCGGCCAAAATCGATCCAACGATCGCGGCAATTGCCAAAACTAATCCAATGACTGTAGCTATATCCATAATTGTATCCTCTTGATTTCCAGTTCGGATACTCTGGATGACAACTTGATTTTAGTAACTTAGGGGGGTAAAAATTTTCCGGACAGAAGAACTCAGTTATGCTGATTGTTTCTTTAAATTGAGATTGAGGAGGTTTTTTACTTCATCATCAAAGCTTCTTTGAACCTTACCTTTGGCCACTTTTTCCTCAATCAGTTTGAAGAAAATATTGTCCTGGTAACTGGCCGACGCCATAACACTTAATAAATAAGAAAGTTTTAGATTCAGATCTTTTAACTCATCTAATGAAATATCTTCAAGATGCTCCATCGCATCCTCGATCCAAATATCTAATTGAATTATAGATTGAACTTTTTGGTTAAGAGACCTAGCACAAAAAGAATCGATCAAACCTTCTTGTTTGATAAGAAAGTTTTCGACTAAGAGAAATTCTTCTTTATGAATTTTTTTAGTGAACATATTTTTTAAGCTGAAGAAAAAAGATTTTGCATTCATAGTATAAAAAACAAAATCATTGAGGTCTTCCACCATTGTGCACTTGTTATCGAGAATTTTTTGGATATGCGAGGTCACTTCCCTATTGATTAATGCATTTGCTTGAAGCTCATTCCACGCTTCGCCTAAACATTCGTATTTTTCTATAGCGTCTACTAAAGGCAAAATATAAACTTCATTAAGCTCACTAATGAGAGCATTTCTATAGGCAACAAATGATTCAACCAGCAGTTTACCTTTACTTTGTCCTCTCTCAAAAACAGACTTATTTCGATGAAGTTCACAATTGATTAAATGATGCTGGGTATTTCGTGATAAGTATTCCCACATCTCCTGATAGATATTGTCACGTAGTTCACATTGGCGAATAAAGTAATCGTAGGTTACATTACGTCCCTGCTCGACCCATTTTTGATGAACGCCTGCGGCTTCAAGTTCTTTTTTAAGTGGTGTGAGAAATATTTTTTGAGTTTGATCCTGCTTAATTAATTCTTCTAAGTTCGTCACGACAGTCTCTGAGTCACCGGTATGATTTGCTTCTAGAACATAAACATCATCTACCTCTAAGAAATGTTTATAATCAGATTTCTGTTCAAATATATCGAGAACTTTTTCATGATGGTTTGAAATTGAATCCCTAGATGTATGTACACCCGTAACCCGGAAAACATGAATCGAATCAAAATTACTCATGATCAAGTGGGTTTCTGTTCCGGCCTCAATTTGTTTTTCAATTTCAGCAATTTGTTCTGAATTAAACTCTACTGGCAGCAAGTCTAGGTTCATATAAGGTATGAAGGTTGAACCGACATTAGAAATTTGAGCTTTGAGTTTGAACATGAGTTCGCTTTCAATCTCAGGATTCCACGGAATATATATATGGAGGTTCTCGTTCTTTTTAAATAAGGGATTTTTAGAAAAAGTGAAAATGCTGGAAAAGCGCTTGAATACTTGGGGATTTTTCCAGTTTGAGGACATGAGTTACTCTCTCCAACAACTCTTGATTAATACGATCAGCTAACACAGCTTTGAAATTATAACGGTTTAACGCATCGCATGCAAGAATTGTGACAGACTTAACTCAAAAAAACTTATGTTTTATTAAAAAAACAACTAGTTAAGCATGGCCTGATCTAAATATTTAAGCATCGCAGCTCTCAGATCATCCATAGAAATCTCATCTGAGTCTTTTCCATCTAGAACTAGCTCTTTTCTCACTAATTCAACAGGAAAACCAGCTAAATTTGCGAAATCACTTAAACTTACTTTTTGGTCCTCTGAAGGTGTGTTCATACCTTTCTCCTTGAACATTTAGGCTAATCTTCCTTTGATAAGCCGATCTCTCTCTATGACATAAAGCATATCTATTACAAAAAACTTATGTCAAATACTCAGACTCAATTGTAAGTTTTTTTTAAAACAATAAAAGAAAGCTTTTTAATTTATTGAGGGTCTCTTCGAACTCTTCCAGTGCCTGGCTTTGTAATGTTATGCCTCCACCAGCACCATAGGTGACTTCATTTTGGGTGTAATCGATCTCTGCTGAGCGAATATTAATTGAGGCTGTTTTACGGTTTTTATAACAAAGAATCGTTGATCCACAATAAAACCCTCTTTTAAATTTTTCAATTTTCTCAATTAACTCCATCGTGTTCTTTTTTGGTGCTCCAGTGATACTGCCACCAGGAAAAAGGTTTTTCACGATATTCGCTAAGTTTTCTTTTGCTGAAAGACTAGACTCAACGACAGAAAATTGGTGAATCAAACCGGGTACATGCAAAGGGTATTTGTCGTGGACGACATTTGCTGGATTCATTGTGAGCCTGGTCAAATCGTTGCGCATAAGATCTGTAATCATATACAACTCTGCTTGATTTTTTTCATCTCGTTCCAGCTTTTGCCAGGCATCATCGTAATTATCCTCTTCAACTTTTAGCGTACCTTTTATCGGCATAGTAAGAATCTTAAACTCCTTATCTATCTGCTTAATTTGAAAAAGGCATTCCGGGGAATTACTAAGGAATAATTTATCAAGAGAACCTACGTAGGTCGTGTGAGCGAATGCTCCTACTTTTAGCGGATCGGCCCAAAGTCTATTGATAAACTTTCTGGCAGACAAAAGCTTACTCGGTCTTAGATAAAATGGATGGGTTAAATTCAGCTGATAAGTTTCACCATCTAAAAGGTTTTGATAAACCTGATTGAATTTCTGATGATACTCTTCAAAACTTACCGATGACAAAGACTCAAAGCTAAGAGGCTCTACTTCCTGTGATCTAAAAATATTCTTCTCAACGGACTGAGTGTATTCGATAAAAAGTGCTAAGGGTGTATTTTCATCCGCTTTAACGTCAAGTCCTACACAGCTATAACCAAGCTCATAAAACAAGTGTATGACAACAGGGTTTTCAAACTGATCCTCGACCTTCAGAGTCTCTAAGTCTTGAAAGAACTTATTAATACCTACATCAGCTCGTTTACCGGTTAGCAGATCAAGACGAAATTTCTTGTACTGTACGAATGCTCTTTTAGGCTCATCTAAGAAGAGCTCTTTATGTTCTTTGTAGAGATAAAAACTCGAAAAGAAATGGTTACTCATTAGGGTTCTGTTGACTAGGATGCATTTCTGCGAACTTAGTCTGGTTTGCTATCCAGGCCATTCTAACCGTTCCAGGCTCACCTGCCCTGTTCTTTGCTACGATTACTTCGGCCACACCTTTATCAGGAGTATTCTCGTCGTAGTAATCTTCACGGTGAATTAGAATAACAATATCGGCATCCTGCTCGATAGATCCAGATTCCCTAAGGTCTTGCAGTTGTGGTCTTCTATCAGTTCTTGAAGTAGCAGCACGGTTAAGCTGAGATAGTGCGATAATCGGACATTTCAATTCCTTGGCCAATTCTTTTATCCCCCTAGAGATCTCGGCAATTTCTTGCTCCCTAGAGCTTTTACGAACATGGGGTTGCATTAGCTGGAGGTAGTCAATAACGATCATACCAAGGCCTTGGTCTGCGGCAACTTTTCTCGCTTGAGATTTAATATCTAATAAATTGGTACTACCATTATCATTGATATAGATAGGCAATTTTGAGAGTTCCTGAACGGCAAAACCTAAACTTCGAAGGTCTGAGTCGGTATAATCATTCGTTCTAATTTTTCTAGAGTCTATAGCAGCCTCAGAAGACAAAATCCTTCCTGAAAGTTCGGCAGCTAACATCTCGTATGAGTATACCATGATTGGAAGACCAGAGTGCTTGGTTGCGTTTACAACTAAGTTAAGAGCGAGGGCTGTCTTCCCCATACCTGGTCTAGCCGCTATAATTACCATCTGTCCAGGTTGGAGTCCTAAGAGTCGCTTATCAAGACTTCCATATCCAGTCGAGAGACCAAGTATCTCCCCAGCTTCTCTTTTACCTTTTTCAAGACGTTTTAAATTTTCTTTTAGAGACTCTTTTAAAGTCACAACAAAGTTAGTTCTAGTTTGGCTGGCAAGGTTGAAAAAAGATGATTCTACTTCATCAATAAACTCTTCAACATCACCTACGAAGTTTAATCCTTCGTGAGTTATTCTTTTAGAGGTTCTAACAATAGACCTCAGGATTGATTTATTTTTGATAATTTTACCGTAGTGGTAAATATTAGCGGAACTTGCAGTATCTTCAATTAGCTCTAGTATTGCAGCCTGTCCACCAACTGCTTCTAGTTTTCCCATATCCGTCAACTTAGAACAGATACTGACTAAATCAAATGGCTTACTATCGCTATAAAGTTCGTGGATACCATTATAAATAGTGCCATAGCGAGGATGATAAAAATCGGATTCATGCACATCCAGGTCTGTGATTTCTTCGAAAGATGAATTGTCTGTTAGCAAACAACCTAAGAAGGCTTTTTCGGCTAGCAGGTCATGAGGTAATTCTTGAGACTCCATCTTTCTCCCTTGATCTCATTGAGACTATTAAAAAAAAAGCACTCTCCTGAGAGAGTGCCATAAAACTATTTAATTAAGCTTCAGTTTCTTCTGTTACTTCTTCAGTGTTTTCTTCAGTAGAAGCTTCTTCAGTAGCTTCTGCTTTTGCTTTTTTAGCTTTAGCAGCAGCTTCTTGCTTCTTCTTCATTTCTTCAGCTTGCTTAGGATCAATTTCAACTTTTAGTTTAAATGTTGCTTCAACATCTTTGAAAAGTTTTACTTTGATATCATATGCACCTAAGTTTTTGATAGGTGTATCAATTTGAATTAATCTTCTTTCAACATTGATTCCTTCTTTCTCAAGTTCTTTAGCAAGTTCAGTGTTTGTTACAGTTCCAAAAAGAGATCCGTTTCCACCAACTTTCTTGATAACAGTTATATTAACTGAGTTTAATTTTTTAGCAGTTGCTTCCGCAGCTGCTTTTTCCTCAGCAACTTGTTTTGCTAACATTTTTTGATAGTCAGCCATTTGCTTAGAATTCCCTTCATCTGCTAATTTTGCTAGCTTGTTAGGAATAAGGAAGTTTCTTGCATATCCTTGAGATACATTTACGATCTCTCCGATATTTCCCAAGCTTTTCACTTTATTGGTTAAGATAACCTTCATTTTATTCTCCTTGATTTTTTTTATTCAAAAATTTTTTAAAGTCGATAAACGTATCAGCTACACCTATGACAGCGACTCCCCAAGACACCATAAATATTGTCGTGATAACAAGGAAGGTTCTAAAAAAGCCAAAAATTCTCATCTTATCTAGAAAGAAAAGATAGAGTCCAAAACCATGAAAGAAGTAAAACACACCTAAAACTTTCAAGATGTTTAATCCAATATCAGAATAAAAAACTCCAAAATAATCAGTTCCTAAATAAAGAGCTAATCCAACGATCACTCCCCAGATGGCCTGATCAGGCATTTTAAACTCTAATAAGTTTCGATCTGAATATACTGTTGTAGAGCGCCTGGCCCTTAACACACGAGTTGTTTTAAGTGCAAAAAACATATTGATCCATAAAAGAGCAAAAATAGAAACTGCGATAAAGCTTGGTGCATTTCGCAAAACTTCTTCTGCTAATAATTGTGGATCACTTAGTATTGCTTCGTATTCAAAAGTGTCCGTCTCTCCAGCAGCTTTTAATTGATTACGCTGCTCTTCAAGCATAGGCTTTATTCTTTCGAATTCTTCCACGAGTAATGCTTTGACCCCTTTTTCACTGCTTGAATCCACATAGAAGTAAGTCCCTCCCAAAAGAGCGAGGATAATACTACCAGTGATGACAATGCCTTTAACTGGATTGATATCTCTGTGGATAATCTCGCCCATAATAAAAGCGAGGATACCACTAAGGATATACAAACCAAGTAGAGACGAATCCTGAAAGAACTGAGCGAGTACCAAACCAAAGACAAAAGTCGACAGGATGGTAATTAAAACTGTTTTCGCTCTTCCATATAGAACCGAACTCATGGTTAAAGGGAAAGGTGTGAGGATCGACAAAAAGAAACTCATGCATAAAAGCATAGACGTCGCCCCTAAAGCAGTAATTCTACCCAAGGAAAATTTGCGAATGTCTGGAGTCTCTTTAACCGCCATCATTATCTAAGTGTTTGTCTCGACATATAGCTGATAAGTCCCATACAACGTCCACGCTTGATCGCAGTTGTTGCCATTCTTTGGTACTTTGGTCTTAGACCAGTAACACGAGCAGGAGAAATTTTTCCAAACTCATTTACTAACCAACCGTAAGTTGAAGGGTCTTTCCAATCTGGCTCAGTTTTCTTAGCTGAGAACCAGCAAGATTTTCTTTTAGAGAAAGCTTTTCTTTCTTTGTCAGAATCTCTTCCAGCTTCTGCTGTTGCATGATTAGGATTTTTGTAAGCTTTAACGATTTCTTCTTTGTCTTTTTCAAGACCAAGTTTAACAACGATGAACTTTAAAACGTCTTCAGAGATTTTAAATCTTCTCTCTAATTCAGTGTTAATTTCACCATTTGCTTTGTACATGACGTAGAAGTAATTTCCTTTTGTCTCACCACTTCCAGTAGCTTGAGCAAAAGTTTTAACTCCCCACTCGTCGCTGATAAGAACTTCTCCACCATTTTCGTTGATAGACTTTTCAACAACTTCTTTGATTGCCTTCACTTCAGCTTCACCGGCTTGCGTGCGAAGAACATACGCGGTTTCATAAATCATAATGACTCCTGGTTTATATATTAAGCCCCTTGCGGAGCGAGTTTTACATGATTCAAATAAAAAAATGTCGCCGTACAGTAACATGGGCGAACCTGATTGCAAAGTATTAAGATGTTTTTATGCTCCTCGCTAAAGGCTTGAAATTGCTTTAAAAATTAAGCGACTTGAGCTAAATTGTCGGGATGCGAGTAATCCTAAGTTTTATGATGTTAATGTTCATCAAGACATTCTCAAAACTCTTCTATCGATTAGAGCTAAAATGGCTTTCAGATTATGGCCAAGACTTTGATAAGATCAGGCTGATCATCTTTCTTAACCATACTTCACTTTACGAACCACTTTTTGTGGCCGCAGCTCCCAATTGGTTTTTATACCGGCTGGCCAGAAAAATGGTTGCACCGGGGGCGGATAAAACCTTGAATCGGCCAATCGTAGGTTTCTTCTGGAAACTAATGGGTCCAGGTATGGTTAGCATATCTAGAAAGAGAGATAAGACTTGGTACGAATTTCTTGAGGCCATTCAAAGACGAAGTGTTATCGTCATCGCTCCTGAGGGACGAATGAAGCGAAAAAGTGGACTTGATTCAGAAGGCAAACCAATGAGCATTCGTGCAGGTGTGGCAGAAATTTTTGAGGAACTCAATGAAGGTAGATTACTCATTGCTTACTCAGGTGGACTTCATCATGTTCAGCATCCAGGCGAACATTTTCCGAGGCTGTTTAAGACAATAAAACTAAATCTAGAGGCAATTGAGATACCGGAATACAAGGCTCAATTTTCAGAAGACCCTAAACTGAGACGAAAAGAGTTTATTGCAGACCTTCATAACAGGCTCGCACAAAACACCCCTGAGTAATAAATATCTTTTCTCTATTACCCTATCGATTATTCATATTTCGAAGAATTTTAACACTATGATATTTTGCTAATGAGCTGATCATCAATGATCAACGTTATTAGGAGAATAACCATGTTAAATTTTAAAGGATATGACCATATAAATATCAACGTAAAAAACTTAGAAAGCTCTGTTGAGTTTTATCAAAAAGTATTTGGTTTCGAGATCAAAGAGCAAGGTGAAAATGGTTTTGGGAAACCATACAAAATCATCGGCTTGAGCAATCGAGGATTTCTATGCCTCTATCAAAACCCTGAAAGGGCCAAGCTCTCACGGGTAAATCATATTGGTTTTCATGTAGATAACCTGCATGAATCCATCTCTCAATTAAAATCATTGAATATAGAAATTGTCCCGTACGGTGATAAAGATGGGATTGTTTCTTACCCTCATTCGCAATCTCTATATATTAGAGATCCAGATGGCAACGAAATCGAGCTAAGTGATAAATTTGGTGGCGGCCTTTAGGCTGCCATCCACTGTCCAAGTTACTGAAATTAAGGTTTTCTTGAGTTTTTGGGTCAACTTTTGTCTAATTTAGTTCGATAATGTAGACCATGAAAAAACTTTGGACCGTAGTCATTTTTGTAGTGAGTTCTCAGTCGTTTGCTGCGAGTGAAGAATACCGTAAACTTAAAATTCAAATCGATGATTTAGAGAACTCTCTCATCGAAAATTTTGACGTGGATATGCCTGATCCCAATAACACGAGTAAAATTGAGTTCACTCGCGCTATGGAACAGATTAATCGTCAGTATAAAAAACAAAGAGACCTATTCTATAGAGTAGAAAATGATTTAGTGGATTTAAAATCCGAGCTCGCTAAGAAAAACAGTGCATTCCAATTAATGCCTGGTGAAAAAGAAAAATTAATTAACAGTATTGATTACGCTAACAGGATTATCCTTACTTCAAGAAAAGCTGAAGTAGAAAAAATTTATCAGAGCTTCAAAACAAAGCTCTCACATATCCCAAAGCTCGAAGAAATACATGGGAAGTTGGCCAAAGCATCAAATGATGACTGCCCAATCAAAAATCTCTTCTTTGATAAGTTCAAAGGCATTTTGTCTTTTGCTGTTGCAGAAATGAACTTTGTCCTCACGCAGGGTGATGTGTCTCAAGGCTCTATAAACTCTGAAGTAAGAGGGCGTGGAGAATTTGTGACTCAGTTTCAGTCTCGATTTCCTAGTAGCCAAGGAACCTACTCTTTTACACTGACAGAAAATGCAAAAGGTCGTGTAACAGGAGCGTCCTTTCACCAAATGGATGCCAAAACTCATTGGGTTGAATTTATGGGTTACAGCTTTGGTGAACAAAAAGAAAATAGAAAAAAACTATGTCATCTTGCTAATTAGCAAAAATCTCATATTGCTCAATATGATATGAGTTATCAGCTCTAATGCTTAGTTGTTTTCCTAGAGATTCTTCAAGAGTCTCGATCATAAAAAATTCCTCACTCGTCAACTGTGAGCATACCTCTGGGTGAGCAAAGATAGAAACTTTTCTCGAATCGTTATCTTTTGAGGTCTTCATAACCTCTCTAAGAATTTCAAAACAAACTGAACTGACAGATTTAACTTTCCCTGTACCTTCACAATAAGGACAAGACTGGCACATCACACGAGTTAAGGTATCTCTGGTTCTTTTTCTCGTCATCTCAACCAGGCCAAGGCCAGAAATAGGAAGGACATTAGTTTTTGCCCTATCTTTTTTCAGAGCTTCAAGAAGTGCAGAGTAAACTTGCTCACGATGAGCTTCTTTTTCCATATCAATAAAATCGATGATAATAATTCCACCACAATTTCTAACGCGAAGTTGATAGCTAATCTCTTTTACTGCTTCAAGATTTGTCTTTAAAATTGTCTCTTCGAGTGTTCTCTTTCCAACAAATTTTCCAGTATTAACATCTATAGAAACTAAAGCTTCTGTTTGATCAATATTCAATGATCCGCCTGAGCGAAGATAAACCTTATTACTTAGGGCCCTCTCAATCTCAACATCAATATTATAATGCTCAAACATTGGAGCCTGAGAATCAAAAAACTCCACCTTCCCCTTAAGACTTGGTAGGTAGCGATTAATAAATTTATCTACTTGTTTATAGTTTGATCGATCATCCACAACGATTTTAGTAACATCCTCATCAGTGATGTCTCGAAGTGCTCTTTGGGTAAAACTGAGATCCTGATAAATAAGCTTAGGCGCAGTCTCGTTTTCGATATTTTTAATAGTATCTTTCCAGATTTTTACAAGTAAGCTGTAGTCATTTTTTAAAACTTTATGACTTTGTCCTTCAGCAACTGTTCTAGCGATCACACCCTTACCTTCAGGCCTAATCGACTCTAGAATACCTTTAAGTCTATCTCGCTCTTCATCGTTTTCAATTCGACGTGAAACACCCACGTGCTCAATTAGCGGCATGTAAACAATATGCCTTCCAGCAAGAGTGATATGCCTCGTGATTCGAGGTCCTTTGGTCGAAATAGGCTCTTTAGCAACCTGTACCAAAATATCATCCCCTTCCTTCAGGAAATCTTGGATCTTTATATCTGGTCTGTATTTTAAATCGACCGTATCTGAATATGTACTAAGCTCGTCTGGAATTGTTTGACCTAAACGTTCTCTTTTGTTCTGAAGCTCACGCTCCCTTTCTTCTAAACGCTTTGCCATATCCCTTTGCTCGTCCAACGTTGGAATATACGCATCATCAACATATAAAAATGCTGCTCTTTCATAGCCAATATCAACAAATGCAGACTGCATTCCCGGAAGTACTCTAAGTACTTTTCCAAGATAGATATTCCCTACAGAGGGTTTTGTGGAGTTTGCCGTATCCCTATCAATTAAAAAATCGAGGATATCACCGTTTTCAACCAATGCGATTCGGCACTCGCTGTGCGTTTGGTTGATTATTAATTCTTTTGCCATGGTTTAAAAACCTTAATTCTAAATTCTCTTATAGTTTAACTCGAATATGACCAATGAGAAAGACGCGGGATAATGTGCCTGAGAATTCTTCCGATAAGAAACCATGCAAGCGATCAATATTACCAAACTGAAAGACTCATTTAAGGTCCTCCACGAAAAATACCACGCCTATCTTCCTGCAGTATTTTTTGCCAGTGGATTTATTTTAGATATTTTAACTCTTGGTGAGGTTGATGATCTATCTAATATGATCATCTTAAGCCTGTACCTTACCCTGGCCATTATCATTTTAGCTTTAGAGTTTTTAGAAATTAAAACGATTGAAACCGACAAGAAATGGCTTAAAAAAGCTTTCGAATACAGAAATGATGGTTTTCACTTTTTCCTAGGTGCTCTACTGAGTGCCTTTACGTTGTTCTATTTTAAAAGTAGTTCCATTTCGAACTCTTTTTTCTTCATGTTGATAATGATGGCCTTACTACTTTTAAATGAAACTAGCCTTTTTCAAAAAAAAGGAATCATCATTCGCTCAATTCTTATTATGCTCGCAGTGGTTAGCTACCTTATTCTCATGGTACCCACCCTCACGGGGGAAGCTAACGCGCTGATCTTTGCTTTATGTATTGTAATGGCATTAGTATTTTCTGGGATTGCTTTTTGGGCCTTATCCAAAAACCTTACTGATAAATCAATACCGTTAAAAAATATGTTCTACCCTCAGGTATCGGTATTAATTGTTTTTGTCCTACTCTATTGGCTTAAAGTTCTACCACCTGTTCCACTGAGTATTAAAAATATTGGCGTGTATTATAAAATTGATAAAACAGAAGGTGAATACTATGCCTATACTCTTCATCCCACTTGGAAATTTTGGTTAAGTGGCGATCAAAATTTCAAGGCAAGAGAGGGAGATCAAATTTTTGTTGCTGCCAATATATTTTCCCCTGCAGGTTTTAAAGGCAAAATCTATATGCGTTGGTTGAAATCGACTCAAGATGGTTGGACTACGTCGGATCGCATACCTCTCGAAATTTGGGGCGGCCGTGCAAAAGGCTTTAGAGGATTTGCCTTCAAAAATAATTATACCGAAGGAGATTGGCAAGTCAGAGTAGAAACAGATGATGGACTTGAAATTGGAAGGTTGAGTTTTGAAGTATCGAAAGATCCCGCAGCTGAATCCGACAGGATCTTTCGTAGAGTTAAATTAAATTAAACAAAAATTCCGGCAATACACGCTGTCATAAAGCAGGCAAGCGTACCACCAATGAGAGACTTGATCCCTAGTTTTGCAAGATCTTGTCTTCGGTTAGGAGCGATACCTCCAATCCCACCAAGTTGAATGGCGATCGAAGAGAAGTTTGCAAATCCACAAAGAGCATAAGTCGCAATAATCGTTGCTCTCTCACTTATCGATCCTGCTTTTACAGCAGCTTGTAGATCAAGGTATGCAACAAATTCATTTACAACTGTTTTCTTTCCAAGAAGAACTCCTACTTGCAAACAATCATCCCAAGGAACACCCATAAAGAATGCAAATGGAGCAAAAAGATAACCGATTATAACTTCAAAGCTTAGGTTTTCAAAACCAATTAAACCTCCGAACCAACCGATCACCCCGTTTAAAAGAGCAATTAAAGCGATAAATGCCAGTAGCATCGCCCCAACGTTTAGCGCAAGGTTTAACCCTTCACCGGCTCCTCCAGCTGCAGCATCGATTAAATTGACATGAGTCTTTGGAAGGTCAGCTTTAACTACACCTGCTGTTTCTGAAACTTCTGTTTCAGGAACCATCAGCTTAGCAATCGCTAGTGCTGCAGGCGCAGACATAACTGAAGCTGCTAATAAGTGACCAGCATCGATTCCCATTCCAACATAAGCAGCAAGAACACCACCTGCAACTGTGGCCATACCACCAGTCATAAGTGCCATCAGCTCAGACTTTGTCATTCTATCAACAAATGGTTTAACAACTAACGGAGCTTCTGTTTGACCAACAAAAATATTTGCAGCAGCCGAAAGGGACTCAGCTCCACTTGTACCCATGACTTTCACCATTAACATTGCCGTCCACTCGACCACTTTCTGCATAATTCCAATATGGTAGAGAACACTCATTAATGAAGACATAAAAATAATTGTTGGTAGTACTAAGAAAGCAAAAATGAATCCAAATTTTGAAGGATTGGTAAGGTCACCAAAGATAAATTTTGAACCTTCGTTTGTATAATTCAGGACGTTTTGAAAAAGTGAACGAGCACCTTCGAAGATATCAGCTCCAATCGGAGTCTTTAAAATGAAAAGACCGAATACTAGCTGGAGAACAATCCCCATCCCTACTGTCTTCCATTTAATATTCTTACGAGAAGTACTTAATCCATAAGCTACTGACAACATAACCAGCAGTCCAACAAACGACATCAATCTTTCCATTATTTTAATCCCTTAGAAATTAGTGTGCAGGCTCTTATAAATTGCACAACGCGAGAATTCAATGGAAAATATGGGGCCATTGTGACAATTACAGACTTTTTTTCTGTAAGAATTTTAGAAGTTTAGATTGAAACCAACACTATATGGTGACTGAATTAAGGCCACTTGTGAACCGTATTCTTGTCCATGCCAAAGACCACGCATTCCCGTACCAAAGGATTTTTGATCATCAAGCCTTCCGTACTCATCACCATCAGGGTACATCAAATTCTGGGTTTTAGTTGCTTGATTCATTGCGACAACTACAACTCCAGCAATGATACCAATCGAGGCTCCTACAATAATATTTCTCGTATGCTCTTTCGGCTCCTCAACAAATGACAGAGTTGATAAACCTAGAACCGCTCCAGCAAGTCCCCCACCGACAACGATCAATAAATCACTTTTAGTATCATTAACGAGCATTTCGATATTTTCATCTGCTTGCCCATAACTGGTTTGAGCGTTAAGAACGATAAAAAGACTCAATATTAATTTCACGAATAGCTTAGATGTCACGACTTTCTCCAAAAATGACTAAACAGTTCAGACATTTACTAATATGATATGGTTTACGTTTAACAGTGGCAATATTTAAGAGATTATGACGCAATATTCAATGTATCACATTATAGAAAAGAAAAAACACGGACTCGAACTCACTAAGGATGAAATCGATTGGACCATAAATGGGCTGATGGACAAATCAGTTGCTGAGTACCAAATGACGGCCTTATTAATGGCGATTTATTTAAATGGTATGAGTAAAAAAGAGACTGCTTACCTCACGGCTGCCATGCTCAACTCTGGTCGAGTCTTAAAATTTGATGATGAATCCATAGTAGATAAGCATTCTACAGGTGGTATTGGAGACAAAACTTCCTTCATCCTCGCTCCAATTGCGGCAGCTTGTGGTGTGAAGGTTCCGATGATCGCTGGCCGTGGCCTGGGATTTACTGGCGGAACAGTAGATAAGGTCGAAGCAGTACCAGGTTTCAAAACCGGTTTAAGTCTAGATGAGTTTGAAGAGAAACTGATGAAAGACTCGCTTGTCCTTATGGGACAAACTGAAGAGATCGCTCCGGCTGATAGAATCATCTACGCTCTAAGAGATGTAACAGCGACTATTGATTCGGTCCCTCTGATTACTGCAAGTATTATGAGTAAAAAATTAGCAGAAGGTGCCAATGGTATCGTTATGGATATAAAGGTAGGCTCGGGTGCTTTTATGGGCTCAAAGTCTGACGCCAAAAAACTTGCTAAGAGTATTCTTTATACCGCAAAAACCTATGATAAAAGATGTGTCACTCTCCTTACCAATATGAATCAACCTCTCGGTCAAGCCGTAGGCCACACTTTGGAAGTTATCGAGTGTATTGAAGTTTTAAAAGGCAATGGAGCGAAAGATTTAGTTGACCTATCAATTGAACTTGCAGCCCATATGATACGCTTAGCAGGTAAATCGAAGTCTCAGGCTCAGGCAGTTAAGATGGCGAAAAAAGCTGTCAAATCCGGTGAAGCCCTAAAGGTATTTGAAAAAATGCTACGGGATCAAGGTGGAAATGGAGATGTAGTGCGAGACTACAGTATAATGGATCTTGCTCCACTAAAAACTGAAGTTCTCGCTCCCAAAGATGGCTTCGTAAAAAACTTTAATAATAAAGATGTTGGCTTTTTATGCACAGAACTTGGTGGTGGAAGAAAAGTCAAAACAGATAAAATAGATTTTGGTGTTGGATTTTATTTTCATAAGAGAATTGGAGACAAAGTTCGCAAAGGAGATTCCCTACTCACGATTTATCACCGTGAAAGTCAAAAAGAATTAGTGGAAAAGATCTCCAATCAATTTGTGAAGTCAGTGATTAAATTTTCAAAATCCAAACCAGCCAAAGCAGAGATCATTTATGATCTCATGGAGAATTAAGATGGATATGAATGCTATTAATAGCAGTGCGAAAGCAATTAAAGAAAAACTTTCATGGAGCGATGAACCAGTAGGTGTGATCTTAGGTAGCGGCCTAGGTTCGTTTGTAGATGAACTTCAAGATCAAGAAATCATTCCCTATACAGAGATCCCTAACTTCTCTCAGACGACTGTCGTTGGACATTCAGGAGAGCTAGTAAAAGGAACAATTAACGGTAGAACAGTGTTGGCCATGAAAGGTCGCTTTCATATTTACGAAGGTCACCCAGTTCAGTCTGTCGTACTTCCAATAAGAGTCTTAGCAAAATTAGGTTGTAAAAAAATCATCATTACCAATGCCGCGGGTGGGATCAATAAAGATTTTCATCCAGCAGATTTGGTACTTATTAATGATCATATCAATATGATGGGCCAAAACCCACTTATTGGTCCAAACCTAGAAGATTTTGGTCCAAGATTTCCAGATATGAGTGAAGCCTATCCTAAAAAATTGCGTGAACTTGCTCATAAATGTGGTGAAAAAATTGGCCTAAAACTAAAAGAAGGCGTTTATGCTGGTTGGCTTGGTCCTTCCTATGAAACTCCAGCTGAGATCCGATTACTTAGAACTCTAGGAGCTGACCTTGTTGGTATGTCTACAGTTCCTGAGGTCATTGCTGCCAATCATGCGGGTGTTGAAGTTTTAGGGATATCTTGTGTGACGAATTACGCTGCAGGAATTTCGAATGAGAAGCTTAGTCATGCAGAAGTAAAGGAAGTTGCGAATAAAGTTATGGATAGATTTAGTTCGCTAGTATCTACGATCATAAAGGATATGGATGTCTGAAGCAGATAAAATTATTAATGCTCTCAATTTTTGCGTTATCGACCTCGAAACAACAGGTGGTAATGCGCAAAAAGACCGCATTATAGAAATTGGAATGGTAAAAATTAAAAACAGAGAAATTACTGAAAGTAAAAGCTTCTTAGTTAACCCCACCATTGCAATTCCTGAATTTATTCAAAAGCTGACTAATATTAAACAAGCAGATGTTGCAGATGCACCTATTATTGATGAAATAATTGATGAAGTTGTGAAGTTTATCGGTGACGACGTTATCGTTGCTCACAACACCTCATTTGATGTTCCTTTTTTAAATGGGGTTTTAAAGCGTTTAAAAATGGATAAACTTAAAAATAAGGTTATCTGTACCAACGTTATGACTAAATACCTTATTCCTGAAATTTTAAATTCAAACCTTAATTATATGTCTAAGCTTTTTGAAATTGAACATTCAAAGGCTCACCGAGCTGAAGATGATGCAATGGCAACCGCAAAACTTCTCATTAAGTACCTAGATATTTTTTCCTCTAAAGGTTTGAAGAAAATTAACCAACTCTACTACCCTAGGAATCGTTTTGAACTAGACCGTGCCCATTTCACTAAAGATATGGGAACCACGGGATTCATAGACGCCATAAAAGATTTTGATTTCTCCATTACCCTTACGGTTAAAGGAGATAGAGGACTGATTTTAGCTGTCATACCGCTTGAGTCACCAAAAGATGAATTTGAATTTGCGAAGGAAGTCTTAGAGTCCCTCGACTGGGAAATCATAACGGTAAAAATGCTACACCCATATCTAGATGGTTTGTTTCAATTCAATAATCATTTTTCAAAATACCCAGAAGCTACTTGTAAAAAAATATTGGGGTATCTGAAAGAGAAAATAGGAACCGTTGAAGACCCTACCCCTTTAGGAAAGATGGATTTTATCGTTTCACACCATCTCGTTTCTGAACAAATAATTTCCTATAGTTTTTTAAGTCTAAATACTAATACAAGATCTCTTTTTAAGATTCCGGCACAGAAAAAGAAGTTTTACCAATTTTTAGTTGGTCAGATAAATCGCTTTGAAGGCGCTCAAAAAGGTCGAAGAAAAAGCACTTTACACGAAGAAATGGTTCCTGTTATTGAAGCTTTTCTTGAGAAAACGAAATCCTCAGGTGACTATCTTTACTTAGACCGAAAAATGATAAAATCAAATAAGGAAAGTACTTTAAACTTGATAGAGCGTTTTTCTCAAGACTCTCAAAGCAAAGTACACTTTCCAAAAGTTCATTTATAAAAAATTTAGTTGAGCTGAATTGTTAGGGTCTTAGGCCCTACATTCAATTCCAAGTTAAACAGTTGTAGTAAATGATTCAGAAGTTTATGCTGTGGCAATTGAAGTTTTGAAATATCACTACTGGTATTAATACTAATACAATCCTTTTTCTCTTTTATATTGACCTCAAATTGTTTCGTATCAGATAATCGGACTAAATCAGAGTGCGATGTCATAGTTAATAAATCATTGAGAATTAAATAAAAGACCATAGTGAGAACTGAGGAGTTTGCGCTAATTTTAAATTCTTTTTCGAGTATAAAATTGTAGTTTAATTTTAAATTACTCTCAACCATCCTAAATTTTAATAACTCATAGGCCTGGCCGACAGCAGCTTCCCAATTGAGGCTTTGTGTTTCTTCAATATTTTTCCTGGAGAAGCCAAGAAAAGTTTGAACAAGGCCTTTGCATCGATAAATAGTTTCCTTCATTTTTTTAAAGGAATCCATCATCTCATCTTCATGATCATCCAACATTAAAACATCCAGTGCCGCAGAAATTCCACCTAGTGGATTATTCAACTCATGTGCAATTGATGAGCTGATAATTCCCAGCTCTTCATTACTCTGCATACTTTTGTCATTTTCAAGTTTATAAATAATCGAGAGTTTTGTGTTAGGGTTTAGAATGATAACTTCAACTTCCCAATCAATCTCTTCTGACTCAAACTTTGTATTTTTTAAAGGTACATCTGTTGGATTTAAATTAAATTGCTTGAAAGCTTCGTTAAACCATAATACTTCGCCAGAGTTGTCTCGAAGGAGAAGTCCATGCTCAATTTGGTCTAAACTTTGATTGAGTATCTGGGAATGCTTTTGATAATGATTAAGTTCTTTAATAAACTGCCTGAGTAAAGCCTGAATATATTCAAGAGCTAGCTCATTTGGAGAAAGTGAATTTAAGCTCAAAGGAATTAAATCAAGAGTTCTCTCTTCAAAAAATTTATCAATCGCATCGACTAAATTGTCTTCAATAATCGCGGGAGTAGTATTAAACGTTGCCTTTACATCTTTTGAATCAAACTCATTTAGAAGTGCGGCTTCGCTGGAGTATCTTGAGAGTTCAAGTTC
>JAYZFM010000027.1:0-52192 GCA_036336775.1 Bdellovibrionota bacterium
GATGAAATTTGTCTTACAAATTTTGAATCTGTTTGATATCAAGGGCGGTCTGAAGATCACTTTACAGTCTGGTGCACCTGCTGGTTCAGGTTTAGGCGGTTCTTCTGCCATGGGCGTGACCCTTTTTAGCGCTCTTTGTGATTTTAAAGATGAAACCTATCCAGTCCATGAAATTGTTCAAAAGGTCAAAGGTATTGAGGGAAGAATCCTCAACCAAGGAGTTCCCGGATATCAAGATTATTACCCGGCCCTAACAGGTGGGGTTTTGGCACTAAAAGGGCGACCTGGAGAAATTTATGTTGAACAACTTTATAGTGAAGAGTTGAAAGAATTTTTAGAGTCTCAATTAACACTGCTGTATTCAGGAATTTCGAGAAACTCTGGAATTAATAATTGGGATGTCTATAAAGGATTTTTCGATGGGGTTCCTAATGTTAGGGATGGCCTGAAAAGAATTTCCGAAATCAGCCAACAATTCTACCTCGATTTAAAGCGTGGAAATTTTAATAACCTTTTAAGTCTTATTGGTGAAGAAGGCGAAGCAAGAAAGAAGCTTGCTCCTGGAATTGTCCCAGAAGCCATCAGTCAGTTTCAAAGCGAATTAAGTATAGTTCCTTCTGGATTAAAAATGTGTGGAGCTGGTGGTGGAGGATGCTTTATTGTATCTCATTCCAAAAAAGATAAAGACAAAGTCGTCGAACTTGCACAGAAATTTAATTTTCAGGAATTAGATTTTGCCATTGAGAAACCTCATGTCTAATAATAGCACTATCGCTGGAATGAGCCTTGGGGGAGGAAAGAAAGAGAATTTCTTTTTTTGCCTGATAGAGTTTTACGAAAAGGAAAACCGCTGGTTTTTAAAATCTCTTAACCAAGTTAAAGAGGAGAGTAATCTCACCAATGACGAAGTTATTACGACTTGGGTTGAGGGAACTGATGTAAAAAAAATGGTGGTCGATTTTCCTCTAACGAGACCTCCTTGTGAGACTTGCCAACTGGTTTGTCCGGGAACTGAGCTCTGTCACAACGAAGAAGTCATCGAAGTCAGAGAAAAAATGGCACACCTATTGGGTGAGGATAAGGCACTAATAGAGTCAAATCCTAAAAGATATGAACAAGAAAGAGTTGAAGACGATAAAGTTCACTACTCAAAAAGTGTCCTCTCGAAAGCTACGGACGATCATATTCTATCAAAATCCTTCAAGCGAAAACTAAAAAAAGGTTTTATTCCTTATTGGAATAGGCCAATTGATTTTTGGATCTGGAAACATTATTACGATCAAATGCTAAATTTGTTTAACATCAGCTTTGATTCTTTTGGAAATGTTTCTGTCATGCTCATGCATAAATTTAACTATCTGTTGCGGCATTTACCTAGAGACCTAAATATTATGGAGTCAGATGTTCATATATGTCTGATAGAGCTTTACCGCGCAGGAATTATTACGAAAAATAATTTAATGGACCTAAAAGACATTGAATTGTCAGCTTTGGCCCGGATTCAAATTGCTAAGCAAATTGAGAAAAAATTGAATGTTTTTATTTATGAAAAAGATTTAGAACTTATCTCTAAAAATCCTAAGGCGTTTGATTCATTTCTTTTGGCCATCATTGGGCGCAATTATATTTTGGGGCAATTAAGAGAAACAGATCAAGTTGAATCTCGTAATAGTTTTATTGTTCCAAGTTTTGCTTAAAATGTTTCATTCCTAAATAAACATACAGATATAGAAATGTTGTAATCAACGTCGCCCAACTAAATGGGTAGGGAAGAACAACACTTCCGGCGAGTTCTAAGATGGATAAAAGAGACGTTGAAAAAGTATATCCATAAACAAACTTGATACCCCATTTCTTTTTACGACTTGCAAGTACATACATGACTGCATTAAAGCCAATAATGAGAGTAAAAACGAGGATAAAAGTTGATTGCATGAGCTCTATCATCGAATCAAATTCCGATTTAGCTAAGTAGCGGATGGCCGGATTCATTTTGACTAAAGAGTTAAAGAGCGCAGCTTTATTTCCAAACATTCTTGGGAGCATACTGGTTTTTATATAATAGAGTAGAATAAGATCGGCGAGTAAGCTTACAAAAGGTGCCGCTTTTGCAAAAACCTCTTCTTGTTCCTTCTTAAAAATCTGATTGAGAAAACCTTCCATAGCCATTATTATTATATTACACAAGCATCACGTCAAAGGATAACTCGTTGGATTACTCGCTGCTAATATCGTCTGGGATTTTAATTTTTTCTATTATTTTACTTTATTACGGAGCGGAGTTTTCCCTAGAGGGTTCTGAGAAAGTTGGTGTGAGGCTAGGGCTTTCACCTCTTGCGGTTGGGATGCTATTAGTTGGATTTGGAACCTCTCTACCTGAATTTTTTGTGGGACATATTGCAGCTGTTCGCGGTGAAATTGGAATTGCCTTTGGTAGTTTGATTGGATCAAATATCGCCAATATGTTTTTAATCCTAGGTATCTGTGGAATGATCAATAAGCTTGTTTGTGATAATCCATCAATGAGGAAGCAGCTTGTGATGCATTTTCTTCTTGGTGGCGTTTTGTGGTTCGTGTTAAAGCAAGAGACTTTGGATGTTATTACTGCGTCTCCACTCATCATTCTTTGCGGGCTTTACCTTTATATGCTTTATCGTGATTTTAGAAATGAAGTTGCTGTCGAGCCGCCAGAAAAAATCAAAAATATGGGAATGCTCGTTATCAAAATGATAGCAGGATTTGGAATGCTTTATCTTGGTGGGGAGTTATTAGTAAAAGCAGGAACTGATCTCGGTCTTGCTTTCGGTGTTGATGCCTATGTTATTTCTGCTATCTTTGTCGCTTTTGGAACTTCATTTCCAGAACTAGTAACAAGTCTAATTGCGGTAAAAAAGAAAAAAGACACTGATTTAATTATCGGAAATATTATTGGTTCAAATCTTTTTAACTGTGCCTTTATTTTAGGTTCCCTCGGTATTTATAATTATAAAATTCAATCGGACTTTACCCCTGAGTTGATTTCTTTACTGGTTGGTTCAGGATTTTTAGTTGTACTGGCATACAGCGGAAAACATTTTTATCGTTTGAGCGCGCTTCTATTTCTAGGTGGCTACGCTTATATGGTTGGGCATTGGACGAAACTATTTTAAGGACTATTTTATGAATCAAGAATCGTTAATGGTTATTGTTGCAGCAGTGGTTAATTTTTTTATCGGTGGTATCTGGTATTCATTTTTCAAAAAGAAGTGGATGACCGCATGGGATTTAGATGAAGCAGCGGTAAATAGAAAAGACCCAGCTCCTTATCTCATTGCTTTTATCGGCTCTCTATGGGCCAGTTATGGTTTGTTTTTAACCCTCAAACATATTCAACCAAAAAATATGCTTGAACTCTATTCAATAGGGATCGCACTTTGGTTATTTATTTTTGTGGGCCTTGGAGCTAAACATTACGCTTTTGCCCGCAAGACTTTAAGTGCTTTCTTGATAGACTATATTGTCGATTTAATTGGAATTTTAGTAATGATTTCTATTCTTTGGAAAACTTACTGAAAAGAAGTGAATTCTAGATTAGCAGATGGGTATTCCCAAGTGTAAAAACCAGATTCGTGATTGATTTTCACTTTGTATAGAGCAAGTGGTGTACCACCAATTCGGCGCACTTTATCACTCCATTTGTGGATTTCATTGTTCAATTCAGTGTTAGCCGCTTCTGCTTTTTCGGGATAGTTTTCGAAAATATCGATTTTAGTGTTAAGAGCATTAATCTTATTTTTAGATTTTGAAGTTACAATTAGTAATAAATCAACCAGGCCGTAAGCCTCGTCCTCATTAAAGTTTCTTTCTGTATCGACTGAATGAATTGTGTGAACTTGCATATTACTCGTATTGTCCCTGTCTCAGTTTTCTCTCTACTTCTTTTTGCTTGGTTGATTCACGTTTGTCATGAATTTTCTTACCTTTAGCTAGGGCAATTTCAATTTTAACGCGGCTACCTTTGAAGTATATTTTTGTAGGTACCAATGTTTGACCCTTTGTGGCAAGGGATTTTTGAATGTATTTTAACTCTTTGTCGTGAAGCAGCAATTTTCTCTTACGGGTATCATTATGATTATCATAAGTTCCAAACGCGTATGGTGGAATTGTGAGTTGTTTTACCCATAATTCGTTGTTGCGATCAAAGTCACAATAAGCTTCACCCATAGTGCATTTTCCGGCCCTGAGAGACTTTACCTCAGTTCCCTGTAACACAAGCCCTGCTTCAAACTTCTCATCTAAGAAGAAATCGTAACCGGCCCTTTTGTTTGATGTAATGATTTTTATTCCACTCATGAAGTTTATCTTAGCAAAATAATCACTGAATTAAATATCGCAGCAAGTCATATACTTGTTCAAGACTTAGAGCTTCGGCGCGAGAGGTTAGCACTTTCGGATCCCTAGTGCGTAGTTCATCTAATTGTTCTGGAGAAATAGAACTTTTAAGTACACTTCCGAGTTGCTTTCTACGCTGAGAAAAAATAATTCGAGTGTATTTATCGATTTGTTTTAACTGGGCGATCGAAAAAATAGGCTCTTCTTTTCTAATATAACTCACGACAATTGAGTCTACTTTTGGCGGGGGACTGAAGCAGCCGGGGGCCACTTTTCTTAAAACTTTTGAATTGAAATAAATCGAGCTTAAACTCAAAAGTCCATTGGTCGTATTTTTTTGATCACGTAGGTATGTCTTTTCTCCAACTTCTTTTTGAAACATGAGTGTCATAAATTGAAGAGGCTTAAGAGTTAGAAAGTTCAGAAATAATGGAGTACCAACATTGTAGGGAAGGTTAGAAACAAGCCAAAATTTTGCATTCGGATGTTTAGAAAATATTGAGTCCCAATTAAATTCCAGTGCATCTTCATTAAAGACATTAGGGGTAAGTTGAGAGAGATCTTCTATAAAGCGGCTGTCTTTTTCTACCAAGTATAGAGGCTTTCCAATAGCAGCTAGATCCTTAGTTAAAACTCCAGGGCCAGGACCTACTTCGATAATGACGTCACACTCCTGGGCAAAGTCAGAAGTGATCATACCGATAGTTTTTTTATCAGTTAAAAAATGCTGACCAAGACTTTTATTTGCACTAGGAAGCTTGCCCATTTTCACCCTTTTTTAAATAGCGCCCACGAGCATCAATTTCTAGGCACTGCGGATGAGCAATGGCCTGATCGAGGTTACGTAAACCGTAGTTAGCAATCATTGCACCGTTATCTCTACAAAACTCTGGGGCAACGATTAGTGTTTGAGGATATTTTTGTTTAAATTCAGATCTGATTAGTGAATTACATGCGACTCCACCGCCTATAACAATAGGGGTTTTATTAGGAGTGAAGTTGGGAGCAGCTTTAATCGCATACCGTGCTTTGAGTAGCAGTGCTTTTACAATTGCGGACTGATAGGAAGCACAGAGGTCGTAGAAATCTTGCGACGGAGCTTCAAATTGCTCTAACTGGGTGGGCTTTTTTTCTAGAATTTCAGGATTCTTCTCGCAGAAAACTCGCAGAGCAGTTTTAAGACCAGAAAAACTCATACGACAGTCAGCACTTGCTTTAAGGCCTATTGGAAATTCGAATCTATCTTTAGCGCCAAAACTGGCACACTTATCGATTAAGTGACCGGCTGGGTAACCAAGGCCTAAAATCTTTCCACCTTTATCAAAAGCTTCTCCAGCAGCATCATCAATTGTTGAGCCTAGCACTTTAAAGTCTGTAGCTGACTCGACCCAAAAAAAGATGCTATGTCCTCCGCTTACTAAAAGACCGAGATAAGGATAGCTAACTTTTTCGCTAAGGTGGATTGCCTCGAGATGAGCGTAGAGGTGATTGATAGGTATGATTGGCTTTTCAAATAAAAGGGCCAAAGTTTTAGCGGCATTAACTCCTGTCAGTAGCGGGCCTAAAAGACCCGGAAGGGTCGTCACTGCAATCGCTTCCAGTTCTTGTGGCGTAACTTGTGCTTTTTCAAATACAGCTTCAAGTAGGGGAGTTATTTTTTCTAGGTGATTTCTGGCTGCAATTTCTGGAACAACTCCACCCCATTTCGCCAGACTCTCTTCCTGCCCAAACTTCATATGAGCTAAGACTTCCGTCTTGTTATCGGAAGTTTTAAGAATTGCTGCTGATGTGTCATCGCAAGATGTTTCAATACCTAATATATATTTTTTCATTGAGATCTAGTTCTCTAACGGACATGCCACTTTTTTGAGTTGAGTCGCAAAATACTTCTCATTGAGCGTTGTGGCAAGACCCTTTTCGTCTTTGTTATACCATTCTGGAGACTGGTCTCTACTATGGCAGCTCAAACACTTATTCTGTAATTCTAAAGGGGTCTGAGTCGCTTTATCACTGAAAGGGTGTTCGCTATCTTGCACATGGCAATTACTACACTGAACATTGGCAAAGTTGTGAGTTAGACTCTTTGATTTATCATATTTGATCCAATTCGCAGAAATCTCCTTACGATCTTCACCTGAGAGCTTTCTCACTGGATGTTGAAACTTAACTTTGGCTCCTAGCTCTTCCCAATACTTCTCGTCGTCAAAGTCATCTTTATCGCTAACGATAATATTGGATTTATTGCTAAAGCCCTCGGGTTGGTTCATCCCTACCGAGTGGCATTTAACGCAATTAGGATTATTAGATTCTTTGGCATGTATTAAGGTTGAGTAGGAAATCGAATGAGCCGTTTTTTGCCAAAACTCAACTTGCTGGGAATGGCATTCAGAGCAGCTAAGGTATGTCGGTATTCGATTGTCTTCTTTGATATGTGAGGTAAACACACTTTGTTCAGCTAGGTATATTTGATCTAGTTCTGATTTGAATTTATCTAGCCAAGTTATCATTGGATTATTTTTTACTAAGTCTTTTGTTTCATCACGTATTTCAAGAAGTTCATAGTCTTTTTTGTCAAAGAACTTAACTTCTCCTAGGTAATGGTTCCTTGAAAGAACCTGTGCAATCTTAGTTTGGTTAACTTCTCGAGGTGCAGTCGTAAAAGACTGTGTGTGAGAACCAATAATCCAGTCAATCTTATCTGTGTTATTGGCGAGACTGATATCGTAGTCCATACCAGCATGGGACATAACGATAAGGATATCCTCTTTCTTTATTCTCTTTAACTCTTCGTTAAGTACTTGTTTGGGGTTAAGAAAAAAGCTTCTGTACTGGGGTTGCAGTAGGCTCGGTTCAATGACTCCAAGAAAAATGAAGTTTTTAGAACCGACTTTTATTTTTATCTTTTTTTCATGTTTAATCTTCAAATTGTCTTTAGCATTGGTCATTAAAAACTGAAATTTATGTTTTTGAGAAATTTCTGCCAAAAATTCAACACCCATTGCGAAGTCCTGGTCCCCGGGAGTGAAAATTCGAAGACCTAAATCATCTAACGCTTCTGCAATCTTTCTCGCTTTGAATTCAGCTGATTTTTGATTGTACTCAGCGATAATAGGAGTCTCAAATAAAGTGTCGCCTGAATCAACATAAATGAGAGGGTGCTTTTCTCTTAAACTATTTAGTTGGCCATAAACTTGCGGGAGTCCACCTAATGGAAATTTTCGACACCCACATGGATGAGTTTCTCCATTTATATTATTCGAAAAAACAACGGAGAATTTCTCTCCTTCATCTAACGCAATTTCATTTCCGTATTGAGAGTCAGTGAGTTTGATGAAATCCGAACAACTCATAGTGGAGAGTAAAATAGTTGTGAGGGCCAGGTTTTTTAAAATCATAATTCTGCTTTTGCTTTTTTAACGAAAACCGATTCAGGATAACTCTTAATAAGTTCTTCAAAGGTTGCTTTCGCTTTGTCAGCTTCCTTTTTTTCCTTAAAGTTTATTCCGATATAATAAAGTGAGCCGGGAGCTTTTGAGCTTTTTGGATATTTTGTATAAATTTTTGAGAAGTAGACGAGTGATTCATTGTAATTTTTCGCCCATAATTCAAGTAGTCCTAAGTTATAATAAACTTTATTTCTTGTGGCAGCGCTAATTTTGTTTTGAGCTAAGACTTCTAAATAGAGGTCTTTGGCTTTTGATTGTTGATTTGCAGTAAAGGCTTTATTAGCATCAGCATAAAGATCATCAGAAGATTTACCAGACATTTCTGAAAGAGTTCCAGTAACTTTATTGATGAACTTTTTCTGTTTTCCGAGATTATCCTGAACTTGGGTGATTTGCTCCTGCATGGCTTTATTCTCGTCAGTCAATGCTTTAACTTGCTCTTGTAGTTGTGCAATTTTTTCATTCACACTTTGATAAGACTGAGCACCTTCTGTCTGGGTTTTATAATCGATTTCTTCAATTTGTCCGGTTGCTCTTGCAAGAGTTCCTCTTAATTCTTGAATTTCAATTCTAAGATCAGCAATGATTTTTGAAGATTGTTTAATTTGTCTATCAACATCTTGTTCTCTTTTGATTTCTTCAGCTGTCTTAAAACAAGAAGTAAGTAAAAGGGGGATCGCGATCGCAGTCATCAGTTTCATAGTTTCTCCTAATGGAGAAAATTTTAACACTAATTAAGAACGATGTTAATTATTCTTGAGTGGCTTTTTTGATGGATTCAAACTCTGCTTGTTCAGCAAATTTTTGCGATAGAGTCGCGTATTGTTTTGCTTTATTAAAGTACTTTCTTCGATACGCAGATTTCGCTTTTAAATAATAAATTTCAGCTTTTCGAAAAAGAGTGGGGGCGTGTACTTCAGCTTTGGAAGCTTTAGCAGCAAGAAATGCTGCCTGGGCCATGTTCATCTCTTCTTTAGGGCGCGTGGTCGCTAAACCACACGCCGTTAATATCATTGAAAGGATGATAAGTTTTTTAAAGGACATTACTACTTAGCAGTAATTACGAAGTTTGCTCTTCTGTTTTTAGACCAAGCAGACTCATCGTGTCCGTATGCAACTGGTTTTTCTTTACCGTAAGAAACAGTAGAGATTCTAGCTGAAGATACACCTAGTGCTTCTAAGTACTCTTTTACAGCTTTAGCTCTTCTTTCACCTAGAGCAGTGTTGTACTGAATCCCACCTCTTTCATCAGCATGTCCTTCAATTTGAACTTGAACTGCTTCAGTAAGTTTTAGGAATTGAGCATTTTCTTCAAGCGTTGCTCTTGCTGCACTTGATAGAGCAGATGAGTCAAACTCGAAGTAGATCGTTTTTAACGGTCCAGCAGTATTATCATCAGATGATCCATTAACTTCAAGAGCAGTTTGGTCAGCTCCATCTTCGATCATTGAGTCAGTTGTGCTTTTAGTTTCGGTTTTTGGTGTACTTGAACATCCCACTAGGAATGCAGCTAGTACAACAGACATTAAACTTAGTTTCATTAGGTCCTTCATTAGATTTTCCTTTTTATAAACGTTTTACAATAAGATATTGAAATCTCATTTTATTATGACAGAAACTTTTGAATTTTGAAGTCTTTTCGGGATTTAAAAAATAAATCTTAACTTTTTTGAAGCGTTGCAGGTTTTGACATGGTGGTGTCAAAATTTTGATGGCGCCAATTTTTAAAAGCATTTAAATTGGCAATTGAAGGCATTTTTATATTTTTAAAAGTTGGCACGCTACTTGCTTTATAAAATACGTGTGTGTGTTGGGGTTATAAGAAAAGGATTTTTTTATAACTTCTCCTTATGTCTCTCAAAAAAGCCTATCCGTTCTGGATGGGCTTTTTTATTTTTACCCTTCTAAAAAATCATACATCAAACTTGATATTAGCCTCGCTCCCTTTTGGGAAAGGTTTTCAAAGATTGGGTTGTATTCGTAAACACCAAATGCAATCGAGTTATCCGGGTAATTTGTAGTCAGGTACTTATTTGTTTGGCGAATAAGAGTCTGAGTAAAACCGTTGTGATTTGGAGCGCTAACTGCTTCCATCTCAGAGGCTGTTAGTCCGTCAGCGTCAAGACTTACAAAAATAAATGTATCCTTATCTATTTCAGTGAGGTGTTGAGATAATTCTGAAAAAAGAGCCTGATCGTTCTTGTCTTCTTTTGTGATGAACATTTGATAGATATTTTTTAAGGGACTCATTGTTGAAATTGAGTTGGCATATAAATGGACTCCAACTTGGATCAGTCTTATATTTTGATCCGTGATCTCATCAAAGTTTCTAAATGGGGGTCCTGAGTGATGACGATCATCAATTCGTGTGTCGCAATGGGCATCGAAATTTAGAATGAGTATTTTTGAATAATGTTTTTTTACAGCTCTTAAAAAAGGGTAGGCGTGATCGTGGCCGCCGCCTATGTGGATAATACGCGAATGGTTTTTTATTAGATCGGTGATTGCGTTCGCCTCTTCTATTTGGGCAACTTCAAAATTTTCTTGTTCAAGTTTCTGCGAACTGACTTCTTTAACATCAATATTTTTCCAGCGAAGTTGATTTTGTAGTTTTTGAAAACTGGCGAGAATGCTTGTGGGAGCGAACCTTGCTCCATTGCGACCGAAATTTCTTCTGACTCCGATATCACTGGAGCTGGTTAGGATGATGGGAGATTCTAAATCTGAGTTTTGATTGATAATAGCTTTTATTGACTCTTTGGATCGATTTTTCATTGTGAGAACCCTTAAACTGTAAGATACTTATAATAACGTACTATGGATTGGTTTTTAATAAAAGAAAGTGAACATTTAGGTCCCTTCAGTGAGGAAGGAATAAAAGAGCTCCACGCAAGTGGAGAATGTCTGGATGAAGATCTCGTATGGCGAGATGGTTGGACTGATGCAAAAACTTTTAAGGCCGTCTTTAGTGAAGAGGAGCCACCTGCTTTTAGTACGAAGACTCCTGAAAAATATATTGAAGAAGAAATTGAAGAAGAAGAGGACGACGAGTTACCACCGCCACTTCCTCCACTTCCAATAATTGATGATCTGCCTGAGGCATATGAGGTACTTGAAACTCCTGAGCTTCAAGAGATTCCAGAATCTCCAGAGACTCCTGAAATTCCTGAGCATCCAGTGGAAACACCTAAAGCACCAAAAGTTGTTATCAATTTCGATGACGAAGAGTTTGTGGATGATGAAGTTGAAAAACGTTATTTAAAGTACGCGAAAATTTTGGCAGGTGTATTAGTTGGTTGTGCAATTCTTTTTGGGGGATATAAGTATTTTTTAAATGCCAATAGTGTTTTTGATCGTCCTTCAACCATGAGTTTAAATGATTATGAAACTCTTGCTGCTGTGGCAAGAATGCCTGAGGAAAAACTAGATTTTATCTTTGCTTTAGCATCAGATAAAAGGACGTTGTGGGCTTCTACTAATAATCCTCTTGAGGGAGAGGTATTTGTAAATCTAAAAAGTAAAAAAGGTAGAGTTCTTGGGCAAGATGTTGAAGTTAAAGCCAAGGGGTATTTAGAAGATAATCTAATTACCTTTACTGACTTTCAGTTTGTGCAGGGAACTCGTTTTCTTGATGGTTATTACGATGTAGAAATATATACAGTTGATGACCTCAAAGTTCCGTTTTTTAAAAGATTTTTTCATCCAACGGAGAGGCAGTTTAGGTTTATCAATGAATTTTTGATTTCCAGCATGCTTCGTGTTGATTTTGAAAAACAATTGAGAGCATTCACGGAAAAACGCCAGATGAATTCTAATGAATTTTGGATAGAAATTGAGCAAAAATATAGAACGATTAAAACGATAACTGAAAAAATTAGATCAGGTTTTTTAGATATACTCAACGCCGACGAAAAAAATTATCAAGCTGCCATTCAAAAATTTAAAGACAGGTATTCCCAAGAGTACGGAGTTTTTTTTACATCTTTTGTAAAAAGCAATGATGCCAGTTATGAAAGATTAGTAGGTGAGGAGTTTGAAGACAGAATAGAGGTAATCGGAAACTACACTGAACTTTCAAAATTATCTAAAACGGTTGGAACGCAGGCCATGGCCTTACTCGTAAAACTAGAAGCTCTCGATAGAAATAGTTTTGATCAGAAAGCTTGGAACGAGCTGATCAAAAACTCACTAGAGCCTTTCAACAAAATCATTGAAGAATGTGAAACAAAGATTACCGTTTTGGACGGTAGAAACTAGGCAAGTTTTTGACTAGCTTCTTTGGTTGATTCTCCTGGGTTCGCAAGGTAGTAACGATTTTTATCATCAATCCCCAGCTCTCCGCCCCACAGCTCATCATCATGTTCAAAAACCACTTTTAATTTTTTTTGAAGAATTTCCTCATAGAATTTTTCTTTATAAACCGTCGTCACTCCGGGTTCAATATCATATCCCATGACCCAAGGGACATGAACGTGGTGACTCATCGGAACTAAATCCGCCATATAAATATGACCTTCTGCAATTGGATGAATCATATATGGAGTGTGACCAAAACTGGTGAGAAATTCAATTTTTTCACCTTCATCTTCAATGATGACCCCACGATCTCCTTCGACAAAGTGAACTTTATTTTTATCAATAGCTTCTTGAATTAAAGGACCAAAGTACTGCACTTGAAATGAGCCGGAATCTCTCAATGTAGGAGATAGGGCATACTCATAATGTTTTTTATGCATATGAAGTGTCGCGTTTGGAAATAAGCTCTCGCCTTTGTTTTTAGTAAGGCCACCCACATGATCAAAATGAAGGTGAGTTAGAATCACATCAGTAATATCTGCAGGAGATAAGTTTACACTTTCAAGGCAACCAATTAATGCATTGTGGTCAGTATTTATTTTGAATTGCTCAGCAAATTTTTCGTCATGATACTGACCAATTCCGGTGTCTATTAAAATATTTTTATTTTTTGTTTGAACTAACATGACTCTTAAGGCCATCGAAATCCGATTGTATTCATCTGGTTTAATCTTCTTTTCCCATAAGGGTTTCGGGATAATACCGAACATCGCACCGCCATCTAAAGCAAATGTTGCAGGATGTAGAAGATGTAAACTTGCCATAAAAACGCTCCTAGTTGATCCCTCGCATTGTATAACCGTTTTTTAAATCAAGCAATTAGTTGATAAGGAGTAAAAAACGTCTATAATGATGAGGATTCCAGAAATGACTTTAATGAAAATAATAAGGAGTTCTAATGAACATTCATGAGTACCAGGCTAAAGAGCTGATGAGACAAGCTAACATAAGTGTGCTTGAAAGTGGTACCGCCAAGAGTGGTGATGAAGCTGCAGAGGTGGCAAAAAAAATCGGTGGGAATATTTGGGTTGTTAAAGCTCAAATTCACGCAGGTGGAAGAGGTAAAGGTGGTGGAGTTCGTATCGCCAAGTCAATCGACGAAGTTAAGAAACATGCGGACGACATGATGGGAATGACTCTAGTTACTCATCAAACAGGACCAGAAGGTAAGAAGGTTAATACTATTCTTGTAGAAGCTGGATGTGATATTGATCACGAGTATTATGTTGGTGTTGTATTAGATAGAGATACTTCAAAAATTACTATGATGGCTTCAAGTGAAGGTGGAGTAGAGATTGAAGAAGTAGCAAAAAATACTCCTGAAAAAATCATTAAAGTGGCCATCGATCCTTCAGTTGGATTTACTGGTTTCGCAGCTAGAAAACTTGGATACGGAATTGGACTTAAAGGTGATTCTTTAAAGAAAGCGGCAAAGTTTTTCGAAGGTCTTTATAATCTATACATCGAAAAAGATTGTTCAATTGTTGAAATTAACCCTCTTGTAACGACAAAGAGTGGTGATGTTGTTGCACTCGATGCGAAGATGAATTTTGATGATAATGCTCTTTATAGAAACAAAGATATTGAGGCTCTAAGAGATGAAACAGAAGAAAGCCCTCAAGAGCTTGAAGCTGGGAAGTATGGACTATCTTATATCTCTTTAGATGGAAATATTGGATGTCTTGTTAATGGTGCCGGTCTTGCGATGGGTACACTTGATATCATCAAGCTGCACGGTGGAAGCCCTGCAAACTTCCTTGACGTAGGGGGAGGAGCTACAAAAGAAACAGTTCAAAAAGCGTTTGAACTTATCCTTGCTGATGACAATGTAAAAGCAATTCTTGTGAATATCTTTGGTGGGATCATGAAGTGTGACATCATTGCAGAAGGTGTTGTCGCAGCTGCAAAAGAGTTAGAGTTGAAAGTTCCTCTAGTTGTTAGACTTGAAGGTACGAATGTTAATATCGGGAAAAAGATTCTAAGTGAATCTGGTCTGGCCATTACTCCGGCAGACGATCTCGCGGATGCTGCGGCAAAAGTTGTCGAAGCAGCGAAAGGAGAGGCGTAAGATGTCTATTTTAGTAGGTAGAGAAACAAAGTTAATGACAGTTGGTGTGACTGGAAAGCAAGGTACTTTCCACACTCTTCAATGTCGTGATTATGGAACAAATGTAGTTGGTGGTGTTACTCCTGGTAAAGGTGGAATCAACCACGAAGGTATTCCAGTATTTAATACAATTGGTGAATGTGTGGACAAAACAGATGCAAACGTTGCTATGATTTTCGTTCCACCTCCGTTCGCAGCAGACTCAATCCTTGAGTGTATCGATGCAAAAGTTCCTTTAATTATTTGTATTACTGAAGGAATTCCTATAAATGATATGGTTAAAGTTAAGTCAGCGCTTAAAGATTCTGATTCAAGATTAATTGGACCTAACTGTCCAGGAATCATCACTCCAGGTGAAGCAAAAATCGGAATTATGCCAGGTCATATTCATATGCCAGGTAAAGTAGGAGTTATTTCTAGATCAGGAACTCTTACTTACGAAGCTGTTTACCAGTTAACTCAAAGAGAAATTGGTCAATCAACTTGTGTTGGTATCGGTGGAGATCCTGTAAATGGAACTAACTTCATTGATTGTCTTGAGCTTTTTGAAAAAGATCCTGATACAGAAGCTGTTATCATGATTGGAGAAATCGGTGGAAATGCCGAGACAGATGCTGCTAGATGGATTAAAGATAATATGACAAAACCTGTTGTATCTTTCATCGCTGGTGCTTCTGCTCCTGCTGGAAAAAGAATGGGACACGCTGGTGCGATTATCTCTGGTGGAGATGATACTGCTGAAGCGAAATACAAAGTACTAGAAGAATGTGGAATTACCATTGCTAGATCACCAGCTGAGCTTGGTGCTAAAGTAGCGGAAGTTTTAAATTAAGCCCTTAAAGGAGAAATAAAATGGCAATTGAAAAAACATTTTCAATCATTAAACCAAACTCAACTGCTGACAACAACATTGGAAATATCATCGCAATGTTTGAGAAAAACGGACTAAGAATTTCTGCAGCAAGATTTACTCACCTAAGTAAAGAAAAAGCTGAAGGATTTTATATCGAGCACAAAGAAAGACCTTTCTTTGGAGAGCTAGTAGATTTCATGACTTCAGGACCAGTTATGCTAATGTGTCTTGAAGGTGAGAATGCGGTTGCTAAAAACCGTGAAATCATGGGTGCTACTAACCCAGCTGAAGCTGCTGAAGGAACAATCAGAAAGCTTTACGCAAAATCAATCGGAGAAAATGCTGTTCATGGTTCAGACTCTGCTCAATCTGCAGAAAGAGAACTTGCATACTTCTTTGAAAAATCAGATCTAATCGACAGATTCTAATTTGAAGATAGTAGGCCATCCTTTGGGTGGCCTTTTTTTTATGCAAAAGAAATTCCTCTTTCTTTCACTCACATTTTTTATTCTATTTATACCTATTTTGGCAGGCCTAACTTATTGGGGATCCTTATCTCGTTTTGATCAAGACGACGTTCACCTATCTCCATGGGGATGGCCGAAGGAAGATCGTGGGTATGTGCTACCAACAAAGTATGGTGAGAAGTATCCAATTGCTCCAATGCTGCTTGAAAAATTTGAAAATCCAACAGCAAATAATTATTTAGTTCTGATGGGGGGATCAAATACATTTGGACAGGGGATGCAGACTGAGCGTCCTGCAGAGATATTAGGAAAAAAGCTTTCAGAGACCAATGTTTACAACCTCTCATATCCTGGCTGGGGACCAACAAATGTTTTAGCTGCTTTAAAAGCAATGGATTATAGCGGGAAAATTAAAGGTGAGAGAGGCTATTTTTTATATCAGCTGCCAGAATATCATATTGAGAGAGCCTGTGGGAGTGCTAGAACTTTAGAATGGAATAACGGTGCTTCGCCACTTTACGAGATACAAGGCCAGTTTTTAATCCGAAAAGGTTTTATGCGAGATCATTTCTCTCATTTCGAATTATACTATCCTTTAATTGGGTTTTATCGAGGGCTTAAGATGGTGGCGGGTCATGCTAGGGCTTCTTGGCTTATGCATTACAATTCACTACAAGTTTCAAATTGTATGAAGTTGATCGAGATGATCTTTAAAGACATGAAAAAAGAGATCGATCGAATTTATCCTCGCGCAAAATTCGCTGTGGTTATGTTGCCGGGCTTTAATTGGCGCTATCATATCGTGAAAAAGTACCTTGTTGAAAAACAATTTATTTTATTTAATCCACGACATCAAATCGAAGAAATGGAAAAGCTGATAGGTGCTGATAAGCTCTACCAACCAGATCGTCACTTCACAGCTCAGTTCTATGAAGAATTAGCTCCTTTTTACGAAAATATAATTAAATCTTATAAATGAAGAACACCTTAAGAAACTGATTAGATACCTTAAATTACCGAAATTGCTATCGGTGTTAGTAGGATATTGCCTGTAAGTTTTACAATCAAATTGAGAGTTCTTTCTCGCTGCGTTATAAATATAGTAACTTTAGTAAGAATCTAAGGAAAATCTTATGTATGAAATTGGAACTTATGTTGTTTGCCCAGGACATGGAGTAGGACAAATCTTAAATCAAGAAGAGAAAGATCTGGGTGGTGAGAAAAAGTCGTTCTACATCATTAAAATTATCTCTAATGGTATGACTATTATGGTCCCATCTGGAAAGAAAGATGGAATAAGAGAGCTCGTCACTGATCAAGAGATTAGCGAGGTCTTTGACCTATTGAATACCCATAACGTTAAAGTAGATAACTCTACTTGGAATAGAAGACATCGTGACTATCTGGCCAAGGTGAAAACGGGCTCACTAGTAGAAATCGCAGACGTGCTTCGCTCATTATTTTTACTACGTAATATGAAAAAACTCTCTTTTGGAGAGAGAAAAATGATGGACCAGTGTAAGGAACTAATCATTAAGGAAATCGCCATCTCTACTGGTGAAGCTGAAAATGCAATTGATACCAAAATCGAGTCGTGTTTTGACGGTCCCGAGGCATAAAATTAAACAATAAGAAAAAAGATAAAAGAGAATTTAAAGGGCCTGATGACGGGCCCTTTTTTTTTGGATATAACTGTCTTTTACGAGGAGATTAAAATATGACCCCACGTGTAAGATTTGCACCAAGTCCAACCGGAAACCTACATATTGGAGGAGCAAGAACAGCTCTCTATAATTATATTTTTGCCAAGGCCACTGGCGGAACTTATATCCTAAGAATTGAAGACACAGACCGTGAAAGATCGACTAAAGAATTCGAACTCTCGCAGATAGATGACATGGCCTGGCTTGGTCTTAATCATGATGAGGGACCAGGTGTTGGCGGAGATTATGGGCCATATCACCAGTTTGAAAGGGTGGATATTTATAAAAAATATGCTCTTGAATTAGTCGAAGCAGGCAAAGCTTTTTATGACTTCTGCACTGAAGAAGAATTAGCAGAAGTGGCCCGCAAAAATAAAGAAGAAGGGACGCCTCCGTACACTGCAAAGTGGCGAGAAGAGGCGCACTGGGCAGAAGCCAAAGCAAAAGTAGCAGCTGGAGAAATCGCTCCCATTCGATTTAAGGTTCCTGATGAAGATGTTAGCTTTTCAGACCATGTTAGAGGAGATGTTAAGTTTCCAAAGGGAATGGTTGGGGACTTTGTTATCATGAGAACCAATGGAGTCGGAACATACAATTTCTGTAATGTTATTGATGATCATCTTCACAAGATTACTCATGTTATTCGTGGTGAAGATCATGTGAATAATACTTTAAGACAAGTATTATTATATCAAGCGTTTGGTTTTGAAGTTCCAGAGTTTGCTCACGTTTCTCTTTTGATTGGGAAAGATCGTCAGAAGCTATCCAAGCGCCATGGGGCAACGAGTGTTAAACAATATAGAGAGGAAGGTTATCTTCCAGAAGCATTAGCGAACTATCTTTGCCTGCTAGGTTGGTCTCATCCAGATGAAAAAGATATTTTTACTGTTGATGAACTATCTAGTGTTTTCAGTTTAGATAGATTTTCAAAATCTCATGCAATCTATGATATCGATAAATTAAAATATATTAACTCTCAGCATATTAAAAATATGGACGCTGAAACTCTTATGAAAAGAGCGGAAGAGTTTATCGCAAAAGATTCGTTTTATCATCAGCAGTCTCAAGAGTGGAAACAGACTTTTTTAGCTCTTTATCAAGAAAAAATTCAGTTGTTCCCTGAGCTTAATGACAAGCTTTCAGAGCTCAAAAAAGACTCTCTGGAAATGAATGATGAGCTTAAAGAGATCTTTTCTTGGGAGACGACTCCTCAAATTAAAGACTACGTGGCTTCTGAATTGGCAAAAATCGATTCTGACTATCTTCGCGAGGAAGATTTAGCCTCTTGGATGGACTATTGTAAAAAAGAGCTTAAAATAAAAGGTAAGCCGCTTTTTATGGGCTTTAGAGGTGTTTTGACTGGTCAAAATCATGGGCCAGATTTGAAACCTTTAATCGCACTTACGTCGGTTGAAACTTTGAAGAAGAGGTTAGCGAGTATTTAATGGTAGCAACAAACAAAAAAGAACATAGAAATTTTATAGAAAATATTATTGCTAGAGATTTAGATAATAATGTTCATGACGGTTGGGTGGTAACGAGGTTTCCTCCTGAGCCTAATGGTTATTTACATATTGGACATGCGAAAGCCGTATGTTTAAATTTTGGCCTTGCCAGAGATAATCAGCCTAAAGCAAAATGCCATCTTCGATTTGATGACACCAATCCGGAAAAAGAAGAGACGGAATATGTAGATGCGATTAAGCGTGATATTCAATGGCTTGGTTTTGACTGGGGAGAAAATTTATTTTTCTCTTCTGACTATTTCGACAAGCTGTACGGTTTCGCGGTTGAGTTAATAAACAAAGGTTTAGCTTACGTTGATGATCAAAGTTTTGATGAGATTCAAAAAGGTCGTGGTAATTTTGAAAAACCAGGAACCGAATCTCCGTATCGTAATAGAACACCAGAGGAAAACCTCGCTCTGCTTGAGGAGATGAAAGCAGGTAAGCACCCTGATGGTTCAAAAGTTTTAAGAGCTAAAATTGATATGGCCTCAAACTTTATGTGTATGCGTGATCCTATCATGTACAGAATAAAGCATGTTGATCACCACAGAACTGGCAGCATGTGGTTCATTTATCCGATGTATGATTTTACACACGGATTAAGTGATGCGATTGAAGGTATTACTCATTCTTTATGTACTCTTGAGTTTCAAGATAATAGAAGACTTTATGATTGGTTTGTCGAAAATGTGACTGTGGATGCGAGACCACATCAGTATGAGTCAGCAAGACTTAATCTTGATTACACAGTTATGAGTAAAAGAAAACTCTTGCAACTCGTAAATGAAAAACATGTCGACGGTTGGGATGACCCAAGAATGCCGACCATTTCTGGAGTAAGAAGAAGAGGTTATCCACCTAAAGCAATCCAAAATTTTATGGAACAAATTGGTGTAGGTAAAGAAGATACAATTATTGAGCTTTCTATTTTAGAAGCAAATGTAAGAGATGAGCTTAATAAAACGACTAAAAGATGCTTAGGAGTTCTTGAGCCAATAAAAGTCACAATTACCAATTGGGATAGAGAAGATCATATTATTGAAGCTCCTTTTCATCCTCAAGATGATAGTTATGGAAAGAGAAATATCACTTTTGGAAAAGAACTATATATCGATGCGAGTGATTTCCTAGAAGATCCTCCAAGTCCTAAAAAATGGTTTAGGCTTGGTCCTGGGCGATCAGTCCGCTTGAGATACGGTTATGTCATCACTTGTGACGAATTTGTTAAAGATGAAAACGGTAAAATTGTTGAACTTAAATGCCGCTACTATGAAGACTCTTTTGGTGGAGCACAACCTGAGGCTCTAGAGAAAAAAGTTAAAGGAATCATTCACTGGGTGAATGCGAAAGATGCAGTTGATGTGGAAGTAAGACTTTATGATAGGCTTTTCAAGCATCCAAACCCAGCAAGTGTAGAGAATTTTATCGAAGAAATTAATCCTGACTCATTAGAAATCATAACAGCTAAGGTCGAGCCTTTTTTAGCTAATGCGAGTGCTGATGAGCAATTTCAGTTTGAAAGAATGGGTTATTTCACCGTAGATAGTAAATTGTCAGTTGCGGGAAAACCAGTGTTCAATAAGACAGTGGGTTTTAAAGACAATTGGAAATAATAAGATATCGTTAAAATTTTAAAATTAAATATGAATTTCTTAATAATGTAGAGAAAGGTTTTAAATTTGTAGGCATGTGTTTTGCACTGTGTTATTATCTCGTTTAGAGAGAGGTAACCCATGAAAGAAGAAACCGGATTTTTTAATTTGGCCAGTATCAACCTAAACGGCGTAGTAGTGAGCGCTTTTCAAAACTTCTTAGTTATTGACGATGAAGGCGGAATCCTAGACGTAATGGAGGAAACTCTTGAAATCTTGGGCTTCATTGGACGAGTCCACCGCGCAAGCTCAATAAATGAGGCCAAGAAGATCTTAAAATATGAAAAAGTCGACTATATTATCTCAGATTGGAACCTTCCAGATGGAGAGGGGATAGCTCTTTTAAAGGCCATTCGTCGCTCGAAAAAATTCTGTGATATTCCTTTTTTAATGGTAACAGGTGATGACTCTGTAGACTCAATGATTCTTTCATCTCGCTATGGTGGCTCAGATTATCTTGTGAAGCCTTTTACTATTAACGATTTCAAAGAGAAGCTTGCTGAGGGATGGAAAACACATATAGTTCCGGTACAGGACGAAGTTCACCAATTAAGACAACAAATTATCGCTTTAGAAGAAGAGAATCAAACTTTAAGAGCAGAATTAAGGCAGGCGACAACTAGGCAATTGGCATAAAAAAAGCCCTGTCTAAAACAGGGCCTTGTATATAGAAATTTTATTATCTATTAGTTAGCTGGTTTGAACCAACATAGTGGTCTTACACCTGTAAGATCACCTGCAGATCTGTTACATACTCCAGCAGTAGCATCTTCTTGGTCTACATCAACCATTTCAGATAGTGAGCAGATTGCTCCTTGAAAATAAGTATCAAGTCTACACTGAGTTTCAGGGTGATTGTGGTTAGTTTTTGAAACTTCATTTGCATCTGGAGTTGTAAAATCAGGTGCAGTTGATTGGTTTCTTAGTGCTTGGAAAAGTTTAGCAGTACTTAAACCGGCCATTGCACCTCTTTGACAGATAAGTCTTTCATCTGAATCTGTAAATTGAGCCGCACAAGAATCAACAACAGTTTCAGGTACTTCTAAAGTTGCAAGAACTGCTGCGTGGTCTTCTCCTCTCCATGCTTTTCTTAAACATTTAAGAGTCGCCCAGTAGTCAGCTTGACCTTCGTTAGTTGCCCAACGAACCATTCCTCCCCAAGAAGTTTTCTTAGGTGCTCCACCAATATGGTGACCAATTTCGTGACATACAACTAAAGCAAATCCGTCTGAAGTAATAGCTTCGTGTCTCGCAAGACCACCAAACATATGTACATTCCAAGTGTTTCCACTTCTTGAAGCGTAAGCGTTAACTGTCCCATCATTCCAGTTTCTAGCAACATCTAGTTTTGCACCTTCAGCTGCAATGATTGGTTCATAAACTTTAACAACCTTATCAATAACTGCATTGAATTCTACTTCATCAATACTGCTGATTGATTTTGCATTCGGTGCAATCCATAGGTTGTTGTCTTCAACGATTCCTTCCGTTCCGTCAACAGTACATGCAAAAGACGCTGAAGTCGCAAGCATTGTAGTTGTTAGTAAAAGCTTTCTTAGCATAAATCCTCCATGATATTTTTGTGCCTATTTTTTGAAAATGTATAAATGTTTTCATTAGGAACTAATAGATATTTTTCCTCATACATCAAACTGCTGTCTAGTAAATATAAGTTATGTAAGTTAATGTTTGTTTCTTGTTAGAATCAAGTTAAATAGTAAGGAATTCTCCATGTATAAGTTGATTTTTTATGTTCCTAAAAACGATGCTGAACAGGTTAAAGAAGCTGTCTTTGCGACAGGTGCAGGAAAGATTGGAAATTACTCTCACTGCGCCTGGGAGACTCTAGGGATGGGACAGTTTAAGCCCCTTGATGGAGCAAATCCAGCAATCGGAAATATAGGTGCAGTTGAACATGTGGAAGAGTTGAGGGTGGAGATTCTTTGCCTTACTGAACAGGTTCGCTCGGCCGTTATGGCCATGAAGTCCGCCCACCCATACGAAGAAGTGGCCTACGAAATTGTAAGTGTCCGAAATCACGAATTCGAATAGTGTCTGACTAAAGAACTTTCTCAATAATACCGATAAATTAGCCGAGAGGTTAAATTGTGAAAGTTATATTAATTTTATTATTCCTAAGTACTTCTGTGTTCGCTGTGGATTTCGATGAACGCTACTTCGATCCACCTATGCGTGAGGTTTCAGTGATCGTTACAGACTCAGGCTTTTTTCCAGATCAAATGATGGCGTTTGAAGGGGAAAAAATAAAATTCTATATCACTTCCACTGCAGGAAAAAACCAATGTTTTGTTTTACAAAAACACGAAGTTTTTATTGCCGCTGAAAAAGGTCTAATCAATGAAGGTGAGGTGACTCTTGATAATGCGGGCAAGTTTAAATTTTATTGTCCTTCATTTAAGTATCAAGGTTGGTTGACGGTAATTGAAAAAGGAAAACCTAAAGAGCAGCGCAAACCTGCGAGTGTCGAAGAGAAACCAAATTACTGGCTTCCAAGAGATTACGATAAAGGGTTTAAGTAGATATGAGTGATTTTCTTCGGGACCTTCTCGATTCACAATTGGCGCCCATTAAAGATCTTTTGGATGATCCAGAAGTATCTGAGATCATGATTAATGGCCATGCAGAAATCTTTGTTGAAAAGGGAGGACTTATTGTTCCTGTCCCTAATAAATTTCCAGATGAGATGACTCTAAGAGCGGCGATGATCGCAATTGCAAGGTCTGTAAAAAGAAATCTCGATAAAGATCACCCAAGACTAGATGCTCGTTTACAAGATGGCTCTAGGGTTGCGGTTGTGTTGGATGGGCCATCCAAAAATGGAACTATTTGTGCTATTAGAAAGTTTAAGCAAGAGAAACTCAAACTTACAGACTTGGTAAAGTTTGGATCGATCTCTCAAGATGCAGCGAGGTTCTTAGACCGCTGTATGTACATTGGGGTTAACACTCTAGTCAGTGGGGGAACTGGTTCTGGAAAGACGACAATGCTAAATATATTAGGCTCCAAAATGCCTGATACTCAAAGACTTTTGGTCATTGAAGATTCTGCGGAACTACAAATTAGGGCCAATCACGTTGTGCAATTAGAAGCGCAAAAAGCAGACCCGACCGAGGGGAAAGTAGAAGTCACTATCCGTGAATTAATGGAATCTGCCCTTAGGCTTAGGCCTGATAGAATTATTGTTGGGGAAGTTAGAGGTTCAGAAGCTCTAGATCTATTAAATGCTATGGGGACAGGACATGATGGTTCAATGGGAACTGTTCACTCCAATTCACCTCTAGATGCATGCACTCGAATGGAAACTCTCTGCTTGATGGGCGAGACAAAAATTCCACCCGATGCCATTCGTAAGATGGTAGGATCAACTATACAACTTATAGTTCAATGTAATCGTTATCACGATGGGGGAAGGAGAACCTCTCATATTTCTGAAGTCCTTGGAGTTGATGAACACGGAAGATATATCGTGAAAGATATTTTTCGTTGGGTTCAAAAAGGAAGAGATCCTGAAACCAAAAAACTGATTGGGGAGATGGTTCCTTGCGGTTATGTTCCAAGCTTCTATCCTCATTTTGTTACCAACAGATTAGATATCAAAAAATCGATGTTCAAACCACCTGAGTGGGCAGTACCGCATCTTCTGGCGGAGCGCAAAAAAGCAGCTTAATTAACAAAGGAATTGATATATGAAAGTCATGACTACTCTGGTTTTGAGTACTTTATTTTTTACTGGTTGCTTAGACAAAAGACTAAAATCCGCAAAAGATTACAAAAAGAAAGCGATACAAAGTGAAGCCAAGTTGCTTGCATTGGCCACCTATACTTCAATTATCTCAGGCGATGGTTTTATTGATAGAGGTGTTTACTCATTTTCAGATGTCCAGGTCGGAGAATCTGCAAGCAATATTTATAAGGTACTAGATCCAACTTCTGAAGAATCAAAAAAACTGTGCTCTGACTGTAAAGTTAATAAAGAAGGCTTCAAAATATTAGTTGCCGGGAATTTAGACGAAGATGAAGATCTTGACCTATGGACAATAGATGACCAGAAAAACTTGGTAAATATAAAGAGTGATGTGGAGTAACGCATTAGGGCTATTCAATCTCTATTAGCTTCACTAGTATTGAAGGAAATTTTTTAGAAGGAGCCCATCATGTCAAAGATCGACCGTATAATTGCCCGTCAAATTTTAGATTCTAGAGGAAATCCAACTGTAGAAGTTGATTTATACACAGAGTCTGGAGCAATGGGGAGAGCGTCTGTTCCTTCTGGAGCATCAACTGGTTCTAGAGAAGCTTTAGAATTACGCGATGGAGATAAATCTTATTTCTTAGGAAAATCTGTTCGCAAAGCGATTCAAAATATAAATGAGAAAATAGCACCAGCAGTAGTGGGGATGGAAGTAAGTGAGCTTCGTAACATCGATAATAAAATGCTTGAGCTGGATGGAACTGATTTTAAAAATAATCTGGGAGCAAATGCTATGCTTGCTGTTTCAATGGCCAGCTGTCGTGCAGGAGCTTTAGAGGCGAAAAAACCTCTTTATAAATATTTAAATGAAAACCTCAGCTCTCCAAACGCTGTAGGATATATGAGGCATCCAGCTCCTTTAATGAATATTGTTAATGGGGGAGAGCATGCATCTAATAGTTTAGATATCCAAGAGTTTATGATTGTTCCTCACCTTAAAAAATCTTTTTCTGAAAACCTAAGAGCAGGTGTAGAAGTTTTTCATAACTTGAAAAAAGTTTTCGAAAAGAAAGGATACTCGACTAACGTTGGCGACGAAGGTGGATTTGCTCCTGATCTTAAATCTAACGAAGAGTGTTTTGCTTGTATTAAAGAAGCTGTAGAAAATGCAGGTTATAAATTTGGAGAAGAAATTTCTATCTCTCTTGATTGTGCTGCTTCTGAATTTTACGACAAAGATAAAGGTCTCTATTCAATGAATGGAGAGTCTTATACTACTGATCAAATCATTTCTTATTATGAGGGATTAGTGAACACACTTCCTATCTACTCAATTGAAGATGGACTTGATGAAAGTGATCATGCTGGTTGGACTGAAATGACTAAGCGTCTAGGTGATAAAACCATTTTAGTTGGAGATGATCTTTTTGTAACAAACGAAAAGATCTTTAGAACTGGTATTGAAAACGGTGAAGCGAATGCGATCTTGATCAAGATCAATCAAATCGGAACCATTAGTGAGACATTTGATACTCTTAAACTGGCATACGAGTCCAACTATAAGACTATTATCTCTCATCGTTCAGGTGAGACTGCAGATGATTTTATCGCTGATTTAGCGGTGGCATGCGGGTCTGGACATATCAAAACAGGTTCAGCAAGCCGTTCTGATAGGATCGAGAAGTACAACCAACTACTTAGAATTGAAGAAGAAATGGCAGAAAATGCCAAATTTGATCCAATAAAGTAGTTGCGCTAACTGAATCTTACGTTCTAAAATATAAGAGTCGTTAACCTCAACGGAGTGAGGTGCCTATGGCCCGTTTATTTGTTGCGTTTAATTTCTCGAACTCGGGGCTTCTGTCTAGAAAAATCACCGGTTTTAGAAAAAGATTTGATCCCAATTACAATAAGTATTCTTTTTCACATATGGCCATGCTTGCGCCATTTGAAGTTGAAGATGAAAACATCGAAGACTTAGTTGAAACTCTCAAAGAAGAAATGGAAACTTTCTTTTATGGAAACTCAACAACACCAAAGCTCAGTTTTCATGGGCTCGGGGTTCATGAACATAAAAGAAAGCAGATCCTTCACTTAAGACCCCATTACGATGCGGACTTAAGATATTGTTCAGAGATCGTTTTAGATATTTGTACTTCTTTTATTCCAAGAAAAGTGCACTACAAACCAAACAAGGAACAGTTCTTACCACTCGGTTATTTTACCAATGCAAAAGACTTGCAGGAAGTTATGAACCACGCTCAAGTTGAGTTTAAAACTAGTGCTACTCTTCCTATCGATTCCATAAGTATTTATCAAAATAGAATGGGAGTTTGGTTTGAGAAAGAAACACTTATATCATTTGAGGAAAATGAAGCCGCATTTTTACAATTAAACCGTCTCTCAATATAATGAGAGAATGAAAAAATTCTGGCCGATTCTATGTGTGTTAAGTGCAAGCTCCTTTGCACAGACTTCATATATTTCTAAATCTCGCACATTAGCCGAGGGAGGTTCAGAACTTGAACTCAGCCTAGATTATTTTAAGCCGGTTTCAGTTGTTGATGAAACAGGTGAGGCTGCGACTCTCACAACTACCAATACAGTCACTCATATCAATGGTGAAGCGATCTATCGTTATGGACTTACTAAAAATTTTGAAGTCTCGGCTGGGTTAAGAGTTAGACTCGTCCAGACGTCGTTTTTGTATAGTGGAGACCAGAAGCAATACTCAATTAATAATACCGGCGCTGAAGCGGCGATTGCGGGTTTTAAGTTCAGCTCAGGCTTTGAAGGAAATTCTCAATACGCCTTAGAGGGGTATTACGCTTATAAGCTCTATACCAATAAGGAGTTAACTGACCTCAGCTTTTTAGAGGATTCCAATATCGGTGATGACACCCGTGAATATGCTATTGGTGCTGCTTATACGATTAAAACCAAGGCAGATAACTATTATGAGTTTAGAGCTCTCTATCGATCTCCTGCCGAGTATTTAAGTAACGAAATCTTTTCTGAAGCCCAGCTTACGCTTAAATGGAAAAGCTTTGCTTTATACGGTGGGGTAGAGAATGTTTACTCATTGGAAAACAGTCCATATTCGAGTGAAGTTTCTGAAAAGCCAGATTATCGCACAGACCCTTCTGAATTATATAATTCTATTAATAGGTCCTGGACTGCACCTTATGTCGGCTTAAATATTGCTGTGGGAAAATCTTGGCGCTTAGGTGCAAGATACACTCAAGTCTATACGGGGAACAGTACTGATATAGGGCCTAGAATTTTGGTAAGTTTAACCAGAAGAAATGAAGAATCTAAAGAGTATGAAAAGAGAGACTCTAGCTTCAAAGAATATAGATTAGAGGGAAGTGTGACTAAAACTTCTAAATCGAGAAAGCTAGCTGTTATTGATCTTGGTCTAAAAGATGAACTCAAAAAAGGTATGAGAGTAGATTTCTATTATTTTGACTATGTTGGTGGAAATGAGCTGATTGCTAAAGGTGTAGTCGTAAAAGCAGAAGCCTCAAAGTCAGTTGTGAAAATTATAAAACGCTATGGTCGACGTCGTGTTCAAGAAGGGACAGTTGTTCGTGCTGGAGAGTTTAAACAATAATCTGACCAAAAAACTTGGATAACTCATTATCTAAAATTAATATCTTAGCGGTAAAAACGATCCATAGTTGGATGCCATTTCAAAATTGCATACAATAGAAGCATAAAGGATTGATATTATGTTTAAGTATTTATGGACACTGCTATTATTACCTTCTCTGTCGTTTGCGAAAAGTTTTTCAAATGAATATATCCAGTTTGAGCTTCCTCCGGGATGGCAATGTATTTTAGAGGGTAGTGAGTATGTTTGCCAGAGTGATAATACTGATAGAAAGAAAGAAGCGATCATTATCTTAGCCGCGAAAAAACGTGGACCTCAAGATGATCTTGCTCAATATCAAGCTTACTTAAAACAACCTAAAACATATCAACTTCCGGGAGCTAAGACTCAAAGGTCGGAAGCAAAATATGTTGAGACAAAAAATATTAACTCTCAGCAATGGGTAGATGCTCTTCACCTTGCTTCTGAGGTACCTGGTTTTTACACAAGGTATTTAGCAACTACCAAAGCAGATATTGGTGTGGCCGTTACTTTCTCTGTTACAAAGAGTCTATACTCAGCTTATAAGGAAATGTTCGATCAAGTTATCGCTTCAATGCGAGTTTTTCGCTCGGCCAAAGGTAATGCTGATCTTGCGGGTCTAGCAAAAGGCTATAGTAATGCTGATAAATTTGGTCAAGATGGAGTATTCGTACCTGAGCCTATTCTTAACCCAGCCGAGGCTCAGGCCAAAAAACGTAAGAAAAGTAGCTCTGATGGAAACGGGATTATCATAATCCTCGTTGTAGTAGCAGGCTTAGGCTTTGCTATGACGAAATTGAAAAAGAAAAAGGGCGGAAACTCTAAAAAGAGCTAAGCTGCCTCTAATTGTCGCCAGTAAAATTCGACTTAATTTCATGTGTAATTTAATAATTCTATGTATTTAGCCGATAAGTCTGAAAAGACTTATTGGTTTATCTTATACTGAGAGAATTATGAAACGTATATTCGCGCAATTTCTATTATCAATCTTACAAGTGGTTATGATTTTTACCTTAACCCTTGCTCCTGTTCCTTTTATGGACAATGTATCGGTAGTATACGCGCAAGATGATGTACGTGATGATTGTGATGAAGATCAGAATGATAACGATAATGGGCGTCCTGGGGTTTATAAACCCGGTTGTGATTTTAATGAAGCCTTAGTTAAGGCTCAAGAGAATTCTTCCGGTGACGGGATGGTAGGAGTTATTGAGCAGTTTGCAGCGGCTGCTTTTGGCTTAGCTGCGATTAATTCTGTAGTGTTTACCCAACATCCTCTTTCTCAATTAGATTGTCCTGGTTATATGACTCCTCAGATTACTTTGAGAATCATGCAAGGCGGATCCCTTGCTTATATCTTGGGAAACATTCAATCGAATCAAAAATTCAAAAAAGCAGCCAAAGATGCGGTTGATGTTGAGTTAACTCCGCAAGCAAAGAGAGATGAGCGAGTTGAAGATAAAGACTTGGCGGTAAAAAACAGGAAATTTAATCAAAAGCAATTAGATTCCTATATGGCGCTAATAAAAGTTTATCAAGCGAAAGTTGAGGCTTTAGAGCAAAAAGAAAACATGTCTATGTTGGCTGAACTTGCTTATTTAGGTGCACTCGGAACTGAAATTGGAATGACATCAACTTATGCTGGAAAATGTATTTCAGGAGAAGTGATTGATAAAAGTCTTGAGTCAACAATTGCAGCAGCCATCACCAAGGCAGCAGCCGCGGCAGCTGCAGATACCAGTACAAACTATTCATGTGCAAAGGCTCAACCAGTTATTACTCTCAAGGGAGGAAACCATTTAAGCTCTGAAGCCGAAACTGCTGCAGTTGCAGCGGCGAATATGACTGAGGACATTGCATCCTCAGTCTCCGATCAAGGATACATTTCAAAACTTTTTAGTTCCTTCGCTTCTGTGTTTACATTGGGGGTCGCTGGTTTTTTTCTTGCTAACACATCTCCTAATACAGCTGAAGTTAAAGATGCGGCAGCTGAGAAAGAAGCTGTATCAAATGATGCGGTCGAAGCTACTATCTTTGCATCTCAAGGAAGTACCACAACTGCGGTACAAACCTCTTGTGCTGATTGCCCTGCATGTACCAGCGTTGTTGCGGGAGTTATAATTCCCCAGGAGGCAGCAAAAACAGGACACCCGTTTATTTGTTGTGGAACGAGATTGCATAAAGTTCCTTCTGGGTGGAGTGCAAACGTTCCCGCTCCAGGAAAAATCAATATTGAAAAAGATGTAATCATTCCACCGATTATTGTTAGAAATGAAAATTTGGAATTTACCAAATATGTTGTTTCCGGATTTTTACAACAATATATGCTTAATAAAATCGAAAAAGGAAAACTTAGCGTTACTAAAAAAGTTGAGTTCATTAAAAAAGCTATTAAACAGCAGGAGAGATTTGAAAACGATTTCTATCAAATAATTGAATCAGAACAATTTAAGAGAACATTAGCTAATTATGAAAGTGATTTTAAATTGATAAATCTCGAAAATGATAAGATGGGGTTCCAGAAGTACCTGGATAAGATTAAATCGAACTTAATCGCAGAAGCAAGAGCCAGCTCCTTTGGTGAGTTCATGGGGCTTGGAATAAAGATGTTAGGACTTCAATTAGCGATGGGACAATTTCTTCGTAACACTGCTTTAACTTCCCCGCAAAACAGGATGTATACATTTGGTATTATGGCTGCAGTGAACGCGGGATTGATGAAATTTAACGGTGACTCTGCTGATGAAGCTAAACGAAGACTTGAAATTGTTAAAAATGAAGCAAGAAGTTTTGCAGAATCTCATGCTTTAAAAACATCTTTTGATGAAGAGATAGTCGAGCTTTCTAAAAAAGCAAGTCCTGAAGAAATCGCGAAACTAAATGCAGCGTTAAATAATGGAATCGTTACTTGTGCTGATCCTAAGGGAAATTCTTTTGTTCCAGCGCAATGTCCCTCTAAGCTTAGACCAAGTAATGTTAACTTCCCATTGGATCCTGACACCAAAAGACGTTTTAATAACACTCCTTTAGGGAGAGCGCTTCCTTTGATTTCAGATGCTGCCTATAACACAGCTAGTGGAAAGGGAAGCTCTCAAAGTGGGGGAACTACTGGTGGAAAACTAACGGAGCTAGGTAAAATGCGAGGAGCAATAAGAAAGCAAGTTGATGAACTCGCTGGGAAATATGACAAAGAGATTCTCGGAACACAAAAGGAGAAGTTTGGCTTTAATGCAACTCCACTGGCAAGTTCTAATTTGAAATTTAGAAAACTATACAATGGAGACCCTGCTAAAAATGGAGTCTCTAAAAGTATGCTTGCAGGACTTGAAGGTAAACTAGCAGATATAGATGATATTAAAGAGCAATCAGATAAGTCTTCGGGGAAAGTTGCAGCCTATACCCCTCCTAAATTTGATACTCCAAAGACTGACAATTTTAAATTTGATCTCGGTGGGGATAGCGGAACTATTGTTGATAATGAACAAAGGCCTGCTGCCCTTCAAGAAGGCGAACTTTCTGATTTTCAAGTCAATGCTGCCGATGTGAACGAAAGAACAGATGCCAATATTTTTAAAATAATTAGTAATAGATACTTAAAATCTTATCCAGTTTTATTGGAGGAGAGGGAATAACTTAAAATTAGTGAGACGTTTGTGGTACGTAAAATTTTAAATGCTAAAGGCGCGACATTTGTAGAGATCCTTGTAGCTGCAGGTCTAACTGGAGCAGTAAGTCTTGGCGTCATGAAGTTAACAGAGACTTCACAAAAACAAAACATCTACTCAAAGCAAAATCAAATTATTGATGATTATGTAAGAGGACTTAGGTCTTTTGTGTCGGATAAGGCACAATGTGATCAGGTTTTTCTACCTAGTGGTGGTGCAGCTACCGTAAACTTGGGCGCCTACAAGCTTATAGGCGAGGGAATGGGGATAAAAAATACGAAGATTCTACTTCCAAGAAGAACAAATGGAAGAGAAGTTCTCCCTCTGTCTCTCTTTGTATATTTTGATAGAAACCTTGCAGAAAACTATGGGAGTGAACTTGCCTCTCCGGTTAGAAAAATTACTGCTAATGTTATCTTTCAAGACGGGAACTTTGTTGAATGCTCGGATTATGAATCGGAAGCAGAGAGATCCGCTTTTAAAATAGGTTGTGAAACGCTTGGTGGTGAAGTTGTTATCGATGGTGCTGATAATCAGTCCTGTGATTTTTCTAAGATTCCAGCCAATCATGTCTTTTTAGAAAGTACTAAAGAGAAAGTCTGTTCAGAAATTTATCAAGGAGTGTACCTTGGTGGGAAATGTAACTCAATGAATATGAATAATACAAATTTCTATGGACAAAATATTCAGGACAATTTTTTTAATGTAAACGGAGTTTCTATTTCTAGTTTCAGGCAAGATTGTACTGGCGATAATAATTTTATGGTTGGAATTAATTCTGATGGAACAGTTGTCTGTAAAGAAATTAAAAGATGTACAAAAGGAGATGCGCAATGTCCTTAAAAAATCTCCTCAATCAAACAGGTAGTGCACTTTCCGGTGTTGTCGCAGTCGCAGCAGCCGTAGGTGTTGGAGCGCTGATGGTGACCCAAACCGGAAAATTTCGCTCTGAAATAGATCGTGACATGAATCAAAATACCATCATTGAAAATACAGTTGTTGATATCAAGACGCATTTAGCGTTGGAAGCGAATTGTAAAATAGCCTTAGATAATAATTTTTCAAGCTTGGGTGATTACACCGTAGGAATGGACTTAACTAATGGAGTGTCTATTGAGAGTATCACCGATCAAAACCCAGGGCAAAGAGACAGAAAGATTGTTATTCTCTTTAAAAAACTAGTTAAAAAAGAAGTTGGTAAAGAAGTTGCGAAAAGAAGACCCGATCAAGTCCATATACAGACTTTTCAAAAGCCTGATCCGGGTAACCCTGGAAATATGATAGACACATGTACAAGTTACGAAACTACCGGAGTCGATAGTTCAATGGAGACTATATGTGAAGCAGTCGGTGGTGTCTATGATAATACAGTAGGTACTTGTATTCCAAATTATCAAGGAGCTGGTGGCGCTGAATTCAAGTCGCAAGTCGATCAAGTTGCTTGTTTAGTTCTTGGCGGAAATTTGGTAGCAGGTGAGTGTAGCCTTGTGAATATTGCAGGGGATATCGAAACTTCACATTTTAAACTTAATAAAGTGGACCTAGCAGCAACCGACAAAATTGATTCCCAAAATGTAAATTGTCCCGTCGGGCAAATAGCAACTGGAGTTAATAACGCAGGAAATATTACTTGTAAGGCCATCATGTGTCCTAAACCATTGGGAACCTACGCTTCTACCTATAATTTAAGAATCATAGGAAGTGATTACTTCTGTCAATGTGAAAAGGATCGTGGACCGGGTTATGATTGTGGCCAGAGATTTCCTTCCGATATCGGTGACGGCCTAGGTTGTGCTGATGAAGTTGTAAACGATGGGTGCGGAACAGGTGCCACTTGTACTATTAGAAGGAAAATTCCAATCTGCCCACGAGCAGCCAGTTGTGATGAAGTCGTTCGCAATGATTGTGGAGAGGTATGTTCTACTGGGCCTAAATCAAATACATGGGTGCCTTCTAGAGGAGATGTCTGTTCAACTGAAACACTAAGGCAAACTAATGATTGTGGTCAGTCAAGAACTGTAAATGGAACGCTAGATTGTACCGAAGATTGTACCGATAGCTGGGCTCCTTCAACCAGTGAAGTTCGATGTGGAGAGAGCTTTACCCAAACTAGATGTAGTGAAACGAGAACTCGTGTTGGAACAAAAGATTGCTGTACTGACACCAGTTGGTCGCCATCTCTTAGTGATACTTGTTCAACTGAAACCGTAACCCAAACATCAAACTGTGGGAACACCAGAAGTAGAAGTGGTACGAAAACTTGCTCAAGTGAATTATGTTCAAACCCCTCCGGTAGTTTAAATGATGAATTACGAGCTGAAGGTGACTATGCAGAATTTAATAACACCAAATGTTGTTTGCAATATCATGAAGGAGGTTGTGTCGAACCTGGTGATGCTTTGATGAAATGTACTGGTAAATATTCAGAAACCGGTGGGTGGGAATTCAGTCGCTGTGATGAAAATCAGCGCTCATGTAACGTTGATAAAAAGTCTTGGTCTCCGATGGTAACCACTGTTTGTGCGGGTGAGACTTTCACTCAAACCTCTAACTGTAATACCACCAGAACGAGAACTGGAACAAGAAACTGTAGCTATACTTGGAAACAGAAGGGATCACTAGGATGCTCTACGGATATGAAAGTTCCGATGCATAGAGACTATTTTGGGAAATCTTGTTCCTTAAGAGGAAATACTATAACGGTAAGAAAGCGAAAAGCTTCTTGTGGTAGAAATCGCGGTGTAGAGTTAATGGAACATATAGCATTGGAGTGTAAATGAGAATTTTAAAAACAATTCTAAAAGACTCCTCCGGCCTAAACTTCATTGAAATGATAGCTGGTATAGCCATCTTTGGTGTTGTTAGTACTGTGGCGATGAAAAATATGAGTGTGACTTCTAATCAGATTAAATCTGACCAAGAGCGGGTTCAAATTGATTCTGCAACGAAGTCCATAAGTGACCTTTTAAAATCGAAAGGCCTTTGTAATAGTGCCCTAACTAATCTTGACGTCAATAAACTCAATCAAGGGGTGGAGGTTAAAGCATCAGCCGGTGATACGATTAAAAAATGTGTCAAACCCGAGCCTCCAAAGTTTACCGGTCAAAATGATAATTCAAAAGGCAAGCACAAAGGTGATAATAAAAAAGGGAAGAAAGACCGAGGCAATGAATCTAAGAATGGTCCAGTTGGAGAAGTTGAGGAAGCTTATAAAAAAGCTATGTCTGCGTATGAAAAATGTTTAGAGAATGCTCAAAAGGCAGCTAGCAAACCTAAAATAGTTGCTACAGAAGCAGGGCTTTTAGATTTAAGTCGAACAGAGATTGACCTTGGTGAAGAAGTGGGAACGGGCATTAACCTGGCCGGCATTGAAATGCATTTGGGAGGAACAAGTGGAGAGGTCCCACTTCGTTTTAAAATAACATTTAATCTACCTGCTCCTGAAGGAAAAATTAGGCAAGCCGTAAGAGAAGTTGAATTTAAAGTTAAAGTCGTCGACGGAAAAATTGATTGTGATACTTTTGCTGGTACTGAAATTTTTAATAATGCATCCGCAAAATTATGTGCAGAACTTGGTGGAAGTATGGTTGGCGGAATTTGTGATCTTTCAAGTGGTATAGATGCTGAGCTAGAAACAAGATTGAGGCTTGCAATTTGTGAAGGACTTGATGCCTCTGGTAGTGGAGCTTTGTTGGCAAATCTTTGCTCTAAAATCGAACTGAACGGTGCGATTCAAGGACAAAACCTTTCACCGAACAAAATTGTTATCAATGGTGATGAAAGAAATGTATTTGATAATACTAATTGTTCGAACTATCTCAGTGGATATCAAGTTCAGGGTACAAAAACTTGTAAAGAATTAAAATTCAATTTTGTTACAGGTGGAGGAGCAGATTGTTCTACTTATCCAGCTTACCAATTAACAGGGACAAACACTGCAGTTGGTTCAGCAACTTGTACACAACAATCTTATAGTTATGATATTGGAACTGATTCATGTAAGGGGACAACTATTGGTACCGTTTCCGCTGGTGCATGTAAAATCTTTCGAAGTGGGACATGTTCTGATAATACCGCGGGAACGATTGAAGACGTTCCTAATGGAACTGATTGTGGTGGAGGAAAAGCTTGTAGTAATGGAAGTTGTATCGCTGCACCTTCATGTGATACAGAATTTACTATCACAGGAACTGAAACCGCAACTGGTACAAGTTATTGCATCAAAAATGATAAGACTGTTAATTTTGACCTCTCTGGTTGTGACGCCTCTACAAGTAGGTCAGCGACAGCTGGAACTTGTCAAAGAATCAGATCAGGAACTTGCTCTGGATCTACAGCGGCAATAATTGAAAATTATCCTGACGGGACTGACTGTGGCGGTGGAAAGACTTGTCAGTCAGGAACTTGTAAGTCCGGTAAACCAGAAAACAAATGTTATAACTCTGAGGCAAAATGTCTTGCTGAAAATGATGAATGTTTTCTGCACCCAGGTGAAAGCACTGGCGGAGGTTGGGTTGAGATCTCATATCAAACATCTTTTAACTGTGGAAAGTTTAGCGGTAAAGGTGGATATTGTGCATACTCAGACGGGCAATCTGAGGAGGTTCGTACTACTGGTGGTGGAACTACACCTAAGAGGAAGTGCGACGCTAGTTCTAGCGGAGTTTTAGCCAATTGCAATCACTGTGCGACAGGAAATATTGACCTTTTTAGAAGAGTCTTCGAATGCAAGGTTGTAAAAGCTGAAAAAGATCAATGGTGTAATTATGAGGAGGGAGGCGATCCTCCTCCAAGTCCTAAAGCACCAAAGGGTGCATCAATTTGTCCAGATGGAGGCCTTTATAGGACTGAGAGTCTTTGTCTTAGTGGCTCAGGTGCTTCGAAATGTTTAAATAAAGGTAAAGGTTGGAGACGAGATAAATACAGTGGGGAAATTGCCTTATGTATGGACGAAGATGCAAGCTGTAATGATTTCTGGTGTGCAGCGCCTGCAACGTCTATGGAATGTGAGCGTATGATGTGTAGCTGTAGTGGTCGCTTTAAAGGAATTCTTTTTGAAGGTAGTTTTTCAGAGTGCTCAAGTACTTTGTCCTCAGGCCAAGAATGTGCAACATTTAATAAATGTACTTATAAAGGAAGAAGATGGCCTAGTACACGGAAGTGTGATTGTTAGATTGACACATATTTGAGGCAGCAAGAATTAGGGCCTACTTGTAAATACTGGTAAACTTGTACACTAATATATTTAACCACCTAGAAATGCGATAATACTATAGTATTTCGCTTAGTCAGCCGATAAGTCGGTGAGGTGTTTTTATGAAGATACTAATTTTTTCTATGGCTTTAATTCTTACGCATTCTTCTCATGCTGATGAAATTACAGGAGAGATGGTTGCGAGAATAATGGATTCTAATTTAAAAGACACATTAATTAAATCTCATAAGGAATGTAAGGCTGTGAATAAGGATGCCGAAGGAAAGATCTCGTTTCAAAGCGTATGTGAAAAATTCGGAGATCAGGGAGTTTTAAAATCTCAGGCAGGTTATCAAGATAGTGATAGCTGTGGCACAGATGTAATCAAAGCTTCTGCTACCCAAGTTAATGAGCGAGATGCAATGGCTAGCTGTGAGCTAGCTCAGTTATGTAAAACACCTTCAGGCGATTTTAATAAAACAGGACTACTCGATAGTGCATGTCGAGCAGCAGTTATTGATGATCAAGACAATCAAGGTGATTTGTCAGCTGCTATGACAGCTTTCTTAGAAAACGGGTATCAGTTTCCCGATGATCTAGAAGCCAAATATAATGAGTTTAAATTTTCCGATAATATCGTTTTAGCAGCTGCTAAATTTTTAGATAGCACCCGTGTCGATGGTGGTGTCGATGGTGGTCTCGATTTTACTTTATCATCTAAAGATCGCTTTAGCACTGCCTTTGAAAAAATGAATGAAGCTTGTGGCAAAGACGGCATTCTTCCCGCTGAGCTTGAAACTCAATCTGTAGATACTTCAAGCACTCAAGTGACATTACAAAATCCTTATGTGGAGTACGACTCTTACGGAAGATGCAAAGAAGTTTTTGGAGAGAAATTTTTTACCGATGAAGAGAGTAAGGTAAATCGTACGAGGGTTTTAAAAGCTGTTTGTAAAGATGTGGCTGTCCTATATAAAAACAGAGCTATGAGCCCAGGAAGTGACAACTCAGAAACTAATCAACCATTTCAAAGCTTACTTGGAATCAAAGATAATAATTCAGAAAATGAAAATATTAAAATCGCAGCTGTAAAAACTTTTTTTAGCTTAGTCTCTCCGTGCTTGGGGATTAGAAACGTTGCAGAAGCTGTAGCCGACGCTCATGATGATGAATACCTAGAAGGCCTAAGAGGGGAATTTTGTTTTATTAGAAAAGATGGTAGTGATAAAAATCCAAGATCAGCCCTCGATTATGGCGACTGTAAAAGTTCGATAAATATGATGACCGCAGATGATATTGGTTCCGCCGTCGCGCCGACGCTTACAGGAGCTTATGGAACTGTTCAAAAAGCAAATATTCAGTCAGGAGCTTCAGTCGCAGCAGCTGCTGGAAATGGAGCTGATGCTGCCCTCGATGCTCAAAGAAAGACATATGAACTTGAAAGAAATATGCATATGGTTAACGCTGGAACAAAAACTGCATTTGGTGGAGCTATGCTTAAAAGTCTGATGACTTATAATAGCCCAGACGTTTCAACCAGAGTTTACTGTATGAAAGAAGATGTTGAAGTTGAAGAGGAACTTACGATCGACTCAGCTTTGTTTTGCTCTGTAGCAAGAATGGCACAAAATAATTCTGAGACCAGACAGATTCTTTGGCCTAACCAAAAAATGAAAAAGACGGTAGGTATTCGCTCTGCTAGCTCTCTCACAGCAGCGCTGGTAGAAGGACTTATGGCCTATACTAAGAATAAAAATGCAAACAGTGTTCAAGAGGTAAGGGATACTCTTGCTAATGCAGATTTTATGAAACCAGAAAATCAGATCAATTTTAATACAGACCTATGTAAAGCTAATCCAAGTGCTCCAAACTGTACTGATCTAGGTAATACAAGAGTTCCTAATGGTAATGGGATTGATTTTCAATTTGGAACAGGTCTACAGGGCGGTGGAACTGGAGGAAATTTAGACTTTATTACAGATGGAGAGCTTGATGGAACAGACACCAATAATAATGTCACCAAACCAAGTGATGCTCTAATTGATGATTTGAGTAATATCACGGGAGATAAATCAGACAGTAAATTTGATGATACATTTAATGAAATTGCTGAAGCTGGAGCAAAAGCTGGCAGCGCCGGAGGTGGCGGTGGTGGCGGAGGCGGCGGCGGAGGCGGCGGTGGTGTCGGCGCTGGAGGAGGAGGTTCTGAAGGTGGAGCCCAAGCTGGTGCTAAGGATACAGGAATTAACCGAATCAATCCTAAGTATATCACTGGTGGTAATGGCCCTGGATTTAGAAGCGGAGGATCCTCTGGAAAGAAAGCTGATAAGAACGATCCGTTTGCAGCATTGAGAAAGAAGTCGGCTAGAGGCCCTTCCTCAGTCATCGATAAATCGATCATGCCACAAACGAGTAAACTTTTTGAAGTTATTTCACATCGTTATGCTGAAGTAAAAAAACAAGGCAAAATTGAAGAGTAAAAACATACTTGCACAACGCCTCTCAGATGCATAAAATCGCATCTGAGAGGTATATATGAGTTTCAAAACTTTCGAATATAAGATCAAAATTGTTGAACATCACCTAGATACATTTGGACATATGAATAATGCTACCTACTTAGCATTGTATGAAGAAGCGCGCTGGGATTTCATTACTCAAAACGGCTATGGACTAGAGGAAATTCAGAAAGAATTGAAAGGACCTGTTATTTTAGATGTGAGTTGTCGCTATAAGAGAGAAATCAAAAATCGCGAAACAATCACTATTGTCTCTCACACAAAAGAGATGAAGGGAAAAATAGGCCAGATCTATCAAGAAATGATCAAAGAAGATGGGACTGTCGCTAGTGATGCTACTTTTACAGTTGGCTTCATGGACATGAAACTTAGAAAGTTAATATCACCAACAGAGGCTTGGCTTAAAGCTGTGGGGCAGGAGTAAAACGCCAGTCAATCGCCTTGAATGTTTCCTTGCGAGGAGAATCTAAACCATCTTCAGCATTTTCTGCTCTGCAAGTTAGTCTTGTTGTATTAAACCTATCCTTAACTTTTTTCCAAGCAGAGTCTCTTTGCTTGGAAGTAATAACGTTATTTTTTACTATCTCCGAATAAATATAAAAACTTTCTCGAGGAGATCTTTTGAGGTCATTTTCACGATCAACAGAAACTAATCCAAATTTTGGACAATAGCCATCTGCCCACTCAAAATTATCAGTCAAACTCCAATGAATATAACCAAGGACCGGAACCCCATCGGCTATCGCAGTGTGAACTGCAATCAAGTGTTCAATTAAATAGGATGGTCTGAAAAAATCTTCTGCATCCGCTGTCCCATTTTCAGTTATAAATATGGGAAGGTGATAACGATCGTAAAATATTTTAAGCATTTCATATAAACCTCTTGGGTTAATCGCTCTCCCCGCATCATTATATTCAGCTAGGTCGGAGAACTCTATGCCAAAGGCCTTCATATATTCCGAGCCATAGTAATTAAAGCCCATGAAATCGAGATTAACTTTTACTTTATCTGGAAAGCGGTAGTTCATATGGCGCCATGACCATTGTGTTGAAAAACTAGAGAACCATCCTGACTTTTTATAGTTAGCAGTATTATGGGCGATTCCTATTTTTGAATTGATTTTAGCTGCTTTGATTTTTTTATAGAGCTTATTATGAGACTCCGCCATATGATCTAGTGCTACGAAAAAATCTCCCTTATAAAAAGGAACTTGAATCGCCCCCAGCGGATTCTTTTTTCCCGGAGGCCAAATACCTGCGACATAAGAAAACATCGCATAAACATTAGGCTCATTATATGTAATCCAAAAATCCACATCATCTTTTAGATATTTTATTGATTCATATCCCCAGAGCACAAATTGATCGACCAGTTCAGTGTTTAAATACCCTCCGGTCTCAATCGCCCAATCTGGAATTGAGTGATGAAAAAGACTCATCATCACTTTCATACCATTTGCTTTTACAAGGCGACATATTTCTTGATAACGCTTGAGAGCGTCGTAGTCGATTTTGTTTTTTTCTGGCATAATTCTTTGCCAGTCTAGGCTCATGCGAAATACTTGGACACCTAGTTTCTTTGCCAATTCAATCTCTATTTCTGGTTTACTCCAAAACTGTAATTTTTCCTCCGGCCTGGAAGCATTCAAAAAAGCTTTTGTTTTTCCATCTTTTGCAAATTTCATCCAAGGATCATCAAGTTGATCTTCAACCTGTGCTGATGCATTCGAAACACCAAAAAGAAAATTCTCTGGAAATTCGTAGTCAATGGCGAAGGTAGATTGAGAGAGTAGTAAGAGAAGTAAGCCTAAAATTTTCATTCAAAAAGATTAGCACGAGGATAAAAAAAAGGCCCGAATACTTCGGGCCTCACTCTTCACTTGGGGAGAAGATTAATTGTCATAGCATACGCCCGTTTGAGGGTCGTAATCGTAACATGTAGTTCTTCCTGTATTGTTGTAATTGTTGTAGTTGTAGTCTTCTTCAAATTCATCGTAGTCGTAAGTTGGTCTACTGTAGTCATAGTTGTCTCCGTGAATTGTTTCAGCACAGAAGTATCTATTTTCTCTGTATCCACCGTTGTAGCTATCTCTATCCATTGCACAAGCGTCGTAACCTCTTGAACAAGTCATAGGGTAGTTTGATCTAATAACTTGGTGAGTGTAAGAGTCAACTAGTTGGTACTTACAGATATCTTCATAAGAGTATCTATGTCTGTATCCGTTATGGATGTAGAACGGGTAGTTGTCTACGAAGTAGTATCCATTAATTCTAGTAGATGGAAATAGTACCCAGTTTAGGTAGATATATGATCTATGAGTTCTTCTTAAGAAGTTGTAGTAGTCATATCTTGAAGTATATCTTCTGTGACTTCTGTAGCTTCTCATAACAGGCGAGTGTCTATACGATCTATATGGACGATAAACATAGTTTGGCGGTCTGTGATAGTTTCTAGTTCCATAATATCTTCTATCAGGTCTAGGGATCGCTCTTCTTACTCTGTTTGGTCTAACAACTCTTCCTGGTCTTACTACGCGCCCAGGTCTAACAACTCTTCCAGGTATGTGTCGGTCAACATTTCTGTTTGGTCTTGTATCTCTTCTGTGATCTCTACCTGTAGATCTAGGTGGAGTTGTGTTGTGTCTTCTTTCTGCTCTTGGTGGAGTTGTGTCGTGTCTTCTTTCTGTTCTTGGCGGTGTTGTGTTTTGTCTTCTCTCAGCTCTCGGTGCTCTTGTTCTGTTACCAGAATTGTTTGAGCGGCTTCTTTCAGTTCTAGATCCTCTATCGGATGAACCCCTGTTACCCCTCCTGTTCCTGTCTTGTGAATACGCGTCACCTACAGTGACAGCGATAAGTAATGATGCAATTAAAACCTTCATACTTCCCCCGTTTGTGTTGTTGAAGTTGACGAGGTTCTACAAAGTAAAAAGTTAAAAAGAAAGAAAAAAATACTTACTGCGTTAAGTGCGCCGTGGTGCCAGTTTGCCCAGCTATTAAATTAAACACTTACTGCGCACGGCCATCGCGTGAAGTCATGTGGAGATGTAAGAAAAAATATGCAGGTGCATTATGCACCTAGAGGTTTTTCGACATTTAAAACAAATTTTTCAAAAAGATATTCTAAATTATCCTTAATTACAGCTTTCAGAGCGATGTTAGAAACTTCAATATTCTTTTTAAAACATTCAATATTGTACTCTGAGTAATAATTTTGAGAAATCATCGCATAAGATAAATGCCAAAGCTCAGGTGAAACTCCACCAAGGTCATTCGCATATGGCCGATAAAAACCAAAATCGTTCATATTTTCATCAAGCCACTGATTTAAATATCTAAAGTCTTCAATGCTTTCTTGAGGTGTAAGCTGAACATCTCTTTTCTCTTTAATATTCCCATCGAACACATCAATTTCAGTTCCCCAGTGATGCCGACTAGAACCGGGTAGGGCAGAAAATCGCATGATTGCTTCTACCTTTTTGAGTTCTGATAACTTTGCAAGATCTACTAGCTCACCATGATCATCTAAAACTTTTCTCTCACCAGAAACTTTCGCGTCCCAAATCATTTGCTGTCGTTCAAAGTTTCTAAAAGAGCTAATTATTTTAATGTTCACTCCATCTGCCAATGCCTTTTTTTGCATTCCTTTAAACGCTGTGATGACTTCTTTTTGTAGTTGGTGACCATCCACATCTTCTAGTAAAAGATTTTGCCGGCCTGTTAATAAGTCGAATTTACTCTGCTCCATGAATTTGTACCTCACTCGCTTCATCTACAGCTTTTGCATCTTGATCAAACAGCCTTTGAAAACCAGAGCGTTGGTAGCGAACAGAAATTATTTGAAAAATATTGGAGTCCTGGTTTTCGTTGATGGAGTTATAATTAAACTTTTTTTCCATGACCTCTGCGACACCATCTTGAACTTCAACACCAGAGTCACTAGAGCCTGCACCTAAATTAAAATCAAAATTTGATTTTTTTGCAGCAGGAGCGCTTCCTGAATCTAAGAATTTATTAAGAGTTTTTATATCTGATTTGGTTTTTGCGAGAACATCATCTTTGGATTTTGGAGTCGCAAGCGTTTCGTCACTTCCAAATGACCCAAATGGGTTGCTTAATTTGTTGCTAGCGAGCTTACGTTTTATATTGGAAGTCATTTGACCTTTTATATTTTTTTGAAGATCTGAAATTTTCTTTAAAGTAGGAGCGTAGCGAGAGTCGCCTTCCATTTTTTCTGTTTGCTTTTTAATAGCGTTAGTAAGCTTTTGAACATTATTTCCGTTGGCAAGATCCGCTGTTGATAGTTGGCCACTTGTTAGTTTTGCGGCATCATTTATCACAGCATCAAGACCGTTTAACCCTTTTAGTGCCCCAAGACTAATAGTACCAGTGATACTGGTACAAGCTTCAGGCGAAGTTGAACTGCTTTCTTTTCTACAATTACAACCAGGATCTAAAACGCCATTTCTACGCAGACAGCCTTTAACACCCTGAGCGGAATCACCAATATCTTTTCCGTAAGTTCCAGCAATCATATTAAGTTTATTAGTGCTCCAAATGCTAGTACAAGTAGAGTTTTCTTTTTTCGATTGATCTTGCTTTCCATTACTATCGTAGCAAAAGCAAAAAGGCTTACTAGGAGATTTTCGATCAGCTTCAGAACATTGCTGAAAACCAGCGCCTCCGTTGGAAATAAAATCATTTCTCAAGTCTTTCAATGCTTCAATTCTATTGCTGGAAATATCTGCAAGTTTGCCGGCTTTATTTGCAATTGATTTTGAGTATCCGGCCAAAAGACCAGCAACAGCTGCGCGAACACCTGGACTTTTAACAGCCTTCTCCACCATGCTATCTGAACCTGATTCACTGGCATTTTTTTTAAGAGTTTCTTCTAGCTTTATATTGCTAAGGTCAGGCTTAAAGGCCTGAGGATCGATAGCATCTATAGTTGGAGGTTCAAACTTTATGTCAGAGGGATTAATAATAGACACGGGTTCAGGTTTTATCATCTCAGCTGCAGGTAGATCACGAAAAGTCATGGACTTAGGCATTGGTGGAGGGTCAGCAAGTGCATCGTCTATAAAAATTGAAACCACTTTTCTTGTTAGTACTTCATGAAACTCATTTCCGTTTAAATTCTTCACATGACGGTAAGGCATAAAAATAGCTGGAGATAAAACAGCATAAAGTTTTGTTGTATCATGCTCATCCATTTGTTTTATGGGAGTAAAATTCGTTGATGAACTTCCCGTTTCACAAGCAGCTGAACTCCAGCCATTAGTGAATCCCTCAACAATTGCTGCAAGAGCAGCTGCGGAGTAGAGTCCGAATGCGAGATTGTAGGTGCTCTTTCTGGCCTTATGCGCTTTTTTTCTCGCTTCCTCTTGTTCTATTTGAAAATCAAACGCTCGAGTTTGATTCTGCGTAATAGTCTCAACTCCTTCACTATCTTCCAATGTTGTTTCGTTTACATCTTCCTTATATTGTTTCGTAAGCTTTGAAATGGATTTCTTATATGAGTTTTGAGCTAGCATTTCTCCTAATATTGATGTCACCCCACCACCCAACATTAACCACACAGAAGTTGAACTACATTTACCGAGACTCTCTTTCGAGTTGTATAAAACATAACCAGCTCCAAGAGTGATAATACCAGGAATGATATAGCTAGACTCAGGATCCTTTCCCGCTTCAAGGTCTTTTGTGTCGTCAGTGACATTTTTATCAAAACATTTTTGGGCCTCAGCCCCTTCAAGACCACTACACTCAAGAGCTTCAGTCTTATTGTCTACAGTAGAGCTTGCTAGAACACAGCGATTCAAACTATTGTCATAAACTTGACCTTGGGGACAGACCGAGTCTTCAGCGAAACAGATATGCACAAACAAAAAACAGAATAAAATTTTCTTCAACATAATCAAACCTATCGGCTAAGTTACCGTATTTATTTAATTATCACGTAGGACTTGTCTAGGCACAAGAAACTAAGGTAAAACATTGAAATTATTCGTTTATCAATTTCTTATGGGGCCAATAAAATGGGCAAAATTAGGTATTTATTCAGTTTGCTAATCTTAACTAGCTTTTCCCTGGATGCATCCGCAATTGAGGCAGGAGATATTCTATTACAACCTCTTAAGTGTTGGAGTTGTTCTTTAATTGAGCAGCAAGAAAATTCAGAGTTCTCTCATGTGGGAATATATTTGGGACAAGACCAAGTGGCAGAGGCCTATTTTGATAAAGTTAAGATTGTGAGCCTCGCAGAATTTATGAAAAAAACTGATCCAGCAAGGTTTGTTTTGGTGAGAAGGTTAGTCGTTCAACCCGATGAATTTGAAAGAAAACTACGATTGGAAGTCGATAAACTATTAGGTCTGACGTATGATCGCTGGTTTTTATGGAATAATGATAAAATCTATTGTTCCGAACTTGTTTATAAGGTTCTTGCGCCAATTGTAGAATTGAGGGATCTATCTCCAAAAGGGATGTTATTCGATGTAAATCCTGAGCATTGGGATCGGTATTTTAGGGACCAAACTCCGCGTGGACAATTAGGTATTTCCCCTGAAGATTTTAATCTAAGTTCTGACTTCATTTCTGTCGAGAAGTTAGAACATGTACGATATTAAAAAACTAAATTTAAAATTAAAAACTAACTGGAAAATTTCTCGCAATAGCTCTCTTGAAAAAGAAAACTATATATTGAAATTTAAAGACTATGAGTCCGAAATAGCTCCGAATGTACGCTATTATGAAGACTCAAAGTTAATTGAGAGTCACTTTAAGGAATTAAAGAAGACGACGAAAATGAACCTCACTTGGTGCAATAGTTTTCAGTCTGCGATCAATAACGTACTTTTGAAAAACGAATTTCAAGGAGATTTACATAAAGCTCTAGAGATTCCAAGAGTTGAGGCCGTAAAAACCTCATTTTCGATTCCCATTATGGAAGAGAGTGAAGTCGAAGAATACTTAAAGAAAAATTCCTCATTTCATTTTTACAAATTAAAAGTACAAGATGAGAGCTCTCTTGGATTGTTAAAAAAGGTTTCTCAATTAACTAATAAACCTCTTCGAGTGGATGCGAATGAAGGTTTCAAGAGTCTTCAGGCATTTTTGGAATTTCAAGATCAAATCAAAGACTTAAATATCGAGTTTATCGAACAACCTTTTTCGGTTGGTATGGTTAACGAGTATTTAAATCTAAAACCAAAAGCTCTATTTCCTATTTTTGCTGATGAATCAGTTCTACTTGATTTTAAAGGGGAGAAGTTTCAGGCCATGTTTGATGGGATAAATGTCAAAATTATGAAATCTCGAGGGCTTGAAAATGCGAAAAGACTGCTACTTAAAGGCAAGCAATTTGGTCTAAAAACGATGATCGGTTGTATGATTGAAACTTCGTTAGGAATAACTGAAGCCATGACCTTAGCGGCGCTAGCAGATTATATTGATTTAGATGGTAGTTTATTGATTGAGAATGATCCATATGCCCACCTAATAAAACTAGAAGATGGGCACCTGGTATTAAATAGCTAGAAATTAATGATTGTGTCCACCAACACCATGGGCATGACCATGTGCTAGTTCTTCTTCAGTAGCATTTCTTTTTTCTGTTACTTCGATATCAAAGAAAAGATCATGACCAGCAAGTGGGTGATTTCCATCAACATGAACATTGTCACCTTCAATTTCTATTACAGTAAAAATTGGAGCATGTGCTTCATTTGTTACTTGAAATTGATCTCCAACATTTAATTCTTGCCCTTCTGGGAATTGAGATCTCTGAACAGTAATTCTTAGGTCCTCAATGATGTCACCATAAGCTTCAGCTGCTTTTACTTCGATGTTTTTCTTATCACCAACTTCTAAGTCGATAATTTCTTTTTCAAGACCTGGAATAATTTGTCCTGACTCTTCTAGGAATAGAAGTGGTGAAGTGTTTTCAGAAGAGTCGATAACATTTCCTTCTTTATCTTTTAAAGTATAGTGAAATCCAAATACTCTTTGAGTCATAATAAGCTCCTTACTCTATGTCGATGAGCGTTAAACAAAACCGACGATTATCTATTTTTTCCTTTATCTCACTTGTACTAAGGTTGGTAAACAGCTTTCTAATGACTTTTTCCACCTTTCCAGAAGCATCCATTCTATCTTTTGCACTAAACTCTAATTGAAACACTTCGCAGAACTCTGCCCAATAATGCTCTTCAACCGCAGCAAGACAAGCATGTCCACCATCTTTTAACGGATAGATTTGATAGCACGGGAATGCACCATTATTAAGCACTCGTGGCCCATGGTTAGATGCGAGACTATCCAAAATTGATTTTGCAGCCTCATCGAGATAAATTACATCACTAATCACTTCATCATGCTTTCTTGCAATCACTCCTGCGAGGGCCTGTTGTGAGACTAGTTGCGCAAATGCAATCCCTGCAAAAGGAAGATACGGCGGAGACAAAGTATCGATGAAATGACTTTTAAAAGTTTCAGTTAACGCAAGTGCATTGAGGTCATGCATTCCCCCTAAGGTTTTAGATGAATCCAAAAAGATGCAAACACCTTTTGAATGGCTTTCTATTAATGCTTTTAAACGTTTGCTATGAGGGGCAATGATAATATCAGAGTCGCTGATCTCTTTGATTAATTCTTCTTGATTCTCTTTGAAGCTTATCTCAACTATTTTTTTACATGAATTTAAATTTTGATACCAGTCATTAAAATTTTCTAAACCAGGGACTTTCTCTCTAAATGGATCCTTACCCCAATCTATATTTTCGATCTTTGTAACTTCAGCACCTGATAAATTTAAACTATATGTTGCAAGTGGTCCTGGAAGCCTCATTGAGAGGTCCAGGACTTTTAATCCTTTGAGAAAAGGTTGCATTATTTCCCTTCTTCTTGAGGTGGCATAAACACGGCTTTAAATTCGGAGAAATTATCTCCTTTAAGTTCAACTTCTTTCAAAGTGTTTATCTGCCAGCTATTTTCATCATTTTCCTGATAATAAAGAACAAACCTACCTGAGAAATTAGCAAAAAATGGGTGCAGAGATTTATTCTCTAACCACTTTCTAGGAACTTCAATTTTTCTGTAAGCTTCATTCGGGTATACAAGAGCTCTTAGTGACTCACCAAATGCCAATGGATTTTGAAGGGACAAATGAGTTAACGTCTCAACCGATTTTTCGATCTGTGCAAGTGTCTCTCTTAAATCCTCTTTCACTAATGACCATTTTCTAATCAGACCTAGGTAAGTTCCTAAAGCAGACTTATGAGAATGGTCAAATAGAGGAGTGTGAATATTGTGATACTCCTCAGAATCATTATACGCTGTCGCTCTAGTGAAAAAAGAGTTTCCATCAAAAAATTCTTTATGAACAAACTCAAGAGTGCTTAGTCCATTATCAAGAAAATTCTTTTGACCGGTTAATTCATAAAGACGAAGTTCAAACTCAGCAAAGAAAACATAGTCCTCAAAAAGTGGAGCATGGCCATCTCTGGTTGTCGTCGTTTTAATTCGCGTTCTGGATTCCTCGTCTGCATAAAGGAAAGTTTCATGAATACCCTTAATACATACGGATAGAATCTCATTTGCCGCATTTTGAATAGCTTCAATCTTAGTAAATTGAATGACATCTAAAATTGCTGACCCTAATTGAAAGTTCCAGCTCGCAACCCCCTTATTATCTGTGGCAGGTGGAATTCTCATCTTCCTGCTGATATTGAGAGCTTGCCTTACTTTTCTGATTTTAGTCCAACCTTCGGGGGAGTAAATTTCATCTCTCTTAGCAAGGTTTAGCCTAGGGATAGACATGGCAGACTTATAATTACCTTTTTCTGTTATTTGAAACCAATCAAGGAGTTGGTCCATATCATCAGTTAGGGGTTCATCAAAATCTACAACTGCGTCGATAAATTCATCTTTGGTGAAACCAAAATATAATCCCTCTTCACCTTCTGAATCCGAGTCTTGCCCTGCGAAGAAATAACCTTGCTCGCTAAGCATCTCTCTATTTAAATAGTCTAGAGTATTAATAAGAGCATCAAATACGGCCGGAGATGGATAAATTAAACTCGCTTTCGCAAGAAGCTTTATAAAACCGGCTTGGTCGTAAAGCATTTTTTCAAAATGAGGAATATCCCATTTTTTATCAATACAATAACGGTGAACACCCCCACGTGCTTGGTCATATAAAGATCCAAAAAGAATTTGTTCGATGGTTTTAATGATATGATCACCAAGCTCTCTTGGAACCATTCCTTCAAGCATATGTTCGATAGACCATTCTAAAAAACTATAGTGTGGAAACTTCGGTTCGGCTCCGTAACCACCGTTCTCATTATCTTGAAATTCTTTCAATGCATTCAATAGAGAAGCCGCATTAGGGTAGTGCCCATCAAATTGGACTTTTTGCTCTACCTTTGGTGGTTGAGTAAGCGCAGTGATGACCTGATCTGAGTTTTTTGTGACTTGATCTTTTTCTTCTCTATAGGCGCGACCTAAATTTGTAATCACTTCTTCGAAGGATGGAATACCTTCACTCGCAGTCTTTGGAAAATATGTTCCTACAAAATATGGCTTCATGTCTGGAGTCAGAAATGCATTGAGTGGCCAGCCACCTCTACCATTCATAACCTGACACGCTAATTGATAGTAATTATCCATATCAGGAAGTTCTTCTTTATCTACTTTTATACAAACAAAATTGTCGTTCAGAATTTGTGCGATCTTTTGATCACTAAATGATTGCTCCGCCATAACATGGCACCAATGGCTGGAGTTATATCCGATGGAAAGAAAAATTGGCTTATCTTCATCCTTGGCTTGTTGCAGTGCGCGAGGCCCGTATGGGAACCAATTGACTGGATCTTTGCTGTGTCGCAGTAAGTGGTTGGATTTTTCATCTCTTAGGTGGTTGTAGATTGCGTCTGTCATACTATCCTTAGTTTTTGAGTGTAAATTTTAGTCATTTAACCACAATATTATTTACTTTTGAAGGCTATTTGGCTAATTGTCGCCGGATGGAAACTATCAAGAAATTGATGTTCGGCGCTTCTGGGCTGAATTTTAAGCTTTTTAAGGGGATTATTAACGAAAGCCGTCTTGAGCTGAGACTGGTGGTAATTTTCTGCGTCTTTACTGGTTTACTTGCTAGTTTAAATCCAAGTTTTATGACTATGACTGATTTAGCTATTATCAGTGCATTTAAGTCTTACAAGCCCATCCCGCAAGAATTAAATTCCAATGAGAAGATAGATGTACAACAAATAGTTTCCAAGACCATGAGTTATAGTTATGAAAGCACTGAACTTGGTTTCTATTTAAAAGATTTAAAATTTTTCGATGTCCACACGAAAGCTCAAGCGGAAAAAAGAATTTTAACCAGCCTTCCTACAAGCCTAAGAGAAAATGCGAGAAAATACGTTAGAGCAGTCCTACTGCTTTCTCAAAACCACCAAGTTGATCCAATTTGGGTATTATCTGTTATGTGGACTGAGTCTCATTTTGACTATAGCGCGAAAAGTTGGGCCGGAGCTAGAGGGCTGATGCAGATCATGCCTGAAACAAGAAAGTTCGTTTATCAGCAGTATAAATTGCGTGGCAGAAAGTTAATGGTTGAAGATAGCAATTTTAATGTAAATAGGTTTTTTCCATATCCAGTCGACAACAATAATAAAACAGCTCATATTCGAAAGCTGGTAAATATTGAACTTGGAATTATCTACCTCAAGAGCTTACTCAATACATTCAAAAGTCATAAGCACGCCACTGTTGCCTATAACATGGGACCTGGTTGGACATTAATGCGACTTCGCAAAAATTTACCAGTAGGTGAGAAAAACGAATACCTAGATAAGGTTGAGAATGCCTACAAAAGAATTGTGAAGAAGATATAATGGATTTATCCGCACTCCGTTTAGAACTTGATAAAACTAACACAGAAATATTTAAGCTTTTAAAAAAGAGAAAAGAAATTGTCTCGCGTATTCAGGCTGCGAAAAACATTGCTTGGAGTCCTGTTCGAGAACGCGAAGTTTTTGAAGAGTATTTAGAAAAAAATCCTGAGAATGGCTTTTATGATCATTTAATTTACTCTTTATTAATAGAATCCCAAGCGCAGGGCCGAGGCTATCCTCAATGGTCTAGATCTGCCCATCTCGATTGTGCAAAGGAATTCAGTCTTTTTACGATCATGAATCCTATTTTACTTCGCATGATTAATGAGTCAGAATATCGAACTTTAAAATTGAAACCAACATATCAAAATCAAATAGAAGAATTATGGCAAAATCAAAAGTAATTGCAATTGACGGCCCAAGTGGTAGTGGAAAATCCACGGTAGCAAAAAAAGTAGCTGCTAATTTAGAGCTAACTTATCTTGATACAGGTGCAATGTTTCGAGCAATTGCCTTGTACTTAACCAATAAAGAAGTAACTTCAGCTGAGACGAAAAAGATAGCTGAGCTCTTAGAAAAACTTCAATTTGAATATCAACCAGAAGAGTCTGTTCTTATTAGATTAGATGGAGTCAATCTTACGGAAAAAATTAGAGAACATCATGTTTCTCAGTTAGCTTCCAAGTATTCACAGGTCACAGAGATCAGGAACTATCTTAAGAAAATGCAAAGAGAAATAGCCAATGTACGTCCTTCCATTTTAGAAGGAAGAGATATTGGAACTGTGATTTTTCCGGATGCTGCTTTAAAAATATTCTTAACTGCTAAGCCAGAAGTGAGGGCTCAAAGACGCCTCGAAGAATTAAGAGAGCGTTCGCCGAATGAGAGCTATGAATACCAAGTCATTCTAAATGATATTGTAAAACGCGACCAAAGTGATCAAAATCGAGCTGTTGCCCCTCTGGTTAAAGCAGATGATGCGGTCGAGATTGATACTTCGGACAAGACGATTAAAATGATTATTGAGGAAATTACCTCGTTATTCCAAGACCGCAAAAAAGATTTTTACTAGTTCCACTATACAAACTATCATAATCACTGAAGA
>JAYZFM010000028.1:0-38991 GCA_036336775.1 Bdellovibrionota bacterium
AATTAACTCAGTAAGTTTGGTAAATAGCTCATCCTCAGAGAGCTCTTTTAAAATATAATCAGCACTTTTTCCAGTTAGAAGCTCGGATGAACCAACCGCCTGTCCTACTACCACTGGAAGCTTTAGAGACATGGCCTCAAGAACACTTCTTCCAAATTCTTCAATAAAAGCTGGAAGCACAAAAATATCAATTGCGTGATAGTAGGCTTCAACATTTGCAATAGAAGGGGCAAAAATAACTTGTCCCTCTAATCCTAGGGAGTTTACAGTCTCTTGATATGATTGATCTTTATTTTTTCCAGCAATCAGAAACTTGATATTTTTTGGGAAGCGAGATGCAGTTTTAATTAATAACTCCACATTTCTTTTTTTAAAATTTCCAGAAGTAATCAAACCGACCACGATATCAGTCTCTAAGATTGCATACTTATCACGAATATAGAGCCAATTATCTTTTTTCCCATCAAGTGAAAAAGCATTCACATTAAATTCGGGGTAAATCACTTTGACTCGGTTTGCATCGATTCCAAAGCGAGTGATCAGATCATTTTTCATAAGGTTTGAATTACAAACAAGTGTTTTAAATTTTTGTTTTTTTAATATTTCAGAGTGAATAACTCCTACCTCATGATCAGCTGGCAGTGATTTTTGATGAATTTTTTCATGAGCAAGATGAACACAATTATGAATATAACAAATATCTTGTTCAATAATATCTCCATGACCGATCACAAGATCAAAAGAGTTTTTGTCGATATATTTTTGGACTTGCTTAGCATGAAATAATCGTCTTTTCAGTCCGCTAAATGGATATTTAAAAGTCTTTACTGGTTTGGCTCCAATACTCCTTACCATTTTTTTATTTATCTTTTCAGCGATGATATAAACTTCATATCCTTCAGCCAAAAGAAGTTTAGCTTCCTCCATTACCTTACGCTGAACTCCTGAAGAGAGGTCTTTTAAATCTTTTTGTGAAATTAATGCTTTCATTTTACCTTTGAGCATAGAAATGCGGGTTCAGGATGTTTTCTTTATTATAAGTTAACTCTTTTTTTGAATCGAACTCATAGATATTTCCTCCACAGGCCTTTAGGATAGCATGAGCTGCAGCTGTATCCCACTCTGAAGTTGGCCCAAGCCTTGGATAGTAATCTACACTCCCCTCCGCGATTTGACACATTTTTAGAGAGCTACCAATTCTCTTTAAATCAATTCTCCCATACTTTTTTTTCAATGTTTCGATATGATCAAGGGTAATTTCACTTATATGAGAATTACTCACGGCCACGGTAAATGTCTCCGTTTCCATACAAGGTAATTTCTCTTCTACTCCCTCTTTTATTCGAAAAGCACTGCCTTCACTTGTAAAATAAAGCACATCATTTACAGGCGCATAAACTATACCTTCTTTAATTTCACCATCACGCCAAAGACCAATATTAACTGTGAACTCTCCATTTCTTTTGATAAATTCTTTGGTCCCATCCAACGGGTCAACGATAAAACATTCCGACCACGCAGATCTCGCGTTATAATCTATTATTTCCCCTTCTTCGGATAAGATAGGAATCTCGGGAAAAAGTTTTTTAAGATTTTCTGTTATGACTCTATTGGACGCCTCATCCGCAAGTGTGATTGGAGTTTGATCTGCCTTGATTTCAATACCAAGATCATCTTTAGCGTATACCTTTAAAATTTCTACGCCAGCAGCGCGTACAGTATCGATCAACTCTCTCACTTATAACCTTATACTCGAATAAAACTCGTAGTTATCTTTAAAATGTTTAATGCAGCTTTCAACCCCTTCATCCAAACTAATCCTTGGCTCCCAGTCGATAAGTCTCTTGGCCTTATCAATATTGGCCCAAGTTTCAGTCATATCAGCTTTACTAAATGGGTGATTTTTAATTTTTGCCTTTTTTCCCAATCCCTCTTCAAAATTTGAAATAAGACTATTAATGGATACAGGATTTTTTCCTCCACCAAGATTAATAATCTCATAACCAAGAGGCTTCATGGCCGCAATGGTTCCTCTTGCGATATCATCAACATGAGTAAAATCTCTTGCCTGACTTCCATCTCCGTTGAGTTGGATTTCTGCGCCTGAATCGATCCATTTCATAAAACGCATTTGTGCCATATCTGGTCTCGACATCGGTCCATATACTGTAAAGTAGCGGACAATAGAAACATCAATTCCATAGAGATGCTTATACGAAAAACACATCGCTTCCGCTGCTTTTTTTGTCGCAGCATAAGGCGAGATCGGAGTGCTCACATCCAAGTCTTCTGTAAATGGCATTGGCTTTCCAGCATATAGAGAACTTGTTGAAGCCAAGACAAATTTTGAAATTTTATTATCCCTTGCCAGGTTTAATAGATTGAGATTTCCAAGTGCGTTTGTTGTTTCATAAACTTCAGGAAATTCCATACTATAACGAACACCAGCCCTAGCAGCTAGATTTAGAATAGCTTCAAATTTATGTTTTTTGAAAATCTCCGTTAGATCTGATTTATTTTCAATATCAACTTTATAAAACTCAAAGCCTTTCTTTTCTTGAAGCTTTGAAAGGCGAAAATCCTTAAGATTCACATCATAGTAGTCATTTATATTATCAATACCCACCACTTCATGACCGGAATCAAGTAACATCTCAGCCGTTCTATTGGCGATAAATCCGGCGACTCCAGTAACTAATATCTTACTCATAACTCAAACCTTCCAGACACCTCTGAATATTTATACTTCTCTAGAATCATTTCAAAATCTTCCATTTTCTTTATAGGAATAAAAAACTGCTCTCGTTCTACTTCATTGAGATTAAGAAATTGAATTAGATGTTTTTCTTTCTTCTCTCTGAAATACTTGTCGATATTTAGCATGACGGAAGCGATCGCTCCTTCGAGTTGTATAAACTCTTTTCCATCTTGAGTTTTAAGATTTTTAATTAAATCAGGAGTAATAATTTCAATAAACTCAGACTCAGTGAAGCCTTCCTCTTGAATAAGCTGGCTCATAATTTTCGAATTAATCAATACGATATTGGTATTAAAAAGACTAAAATCATCTTCCTCTCTTAAGCCTAGCGCTTCAAAGTACTCTAATTGATTTGCTCGTTCAGCCTGAGCTTTTTCAACTATATTCAAAAAAGGTATCTCCTCTTTTACAACTGCTAGTTGCCCACCTTTTTTGTCTCGTATAGTTTTATTGGTTGTGATCATACAAATGGCCACTTGTTCTTTTTCCATCCAATTGAGAATTTTCAAATCAGGCGTAGAATTTAAGTCTTCACCATTTCCAATTGCCACAATTTGATCTTTTGTTACAGGATTTTTTAGAAGGTCCAATAATAGATAAAAACCTAAAAAAGCATGTCCGCCTGGAGCTAAACGCTCTAAACTAATTTCTCCAGTCTGATCGATAGTTGGCATCTTAAACTGAGTGATGACGGGAAGGTTAACTTCACAGTTTTGTGATAGATTTTCTACTACTTCTCTGGTTTCTTCATTAACAAGATTTTTCAAAAATACTTTTTTAAAATTTGGAGATTGATTTAAGATTCTTACCTGCTCTATTTGAAGCTCAGCTAGAGATTTCCCCTTAACAAAGAGATCTGTCCCTTTGGCCCCAAGAGATGATCTCGAACTATGGGCTTTAAGATGATCTAACCTATCAACACTGCTGCCAATACCAGCGTGCATTTTTATTAACACTAAATCGCTTTGAATCTGATTTTCAGCACTCAATTCGCTATACTGCTTAATGGGCATAAGTTTTTTGTTGTCCAATATGGCGTGAGGATATACTTTTGAATCTGGCCGCTCAACTGGATGAAAAATACTAATATCTTGTTCTTTTTGATTTAGGAATTTTTGTAAAAGAGCTTCAAAGTAAATTCTATTTACTTCATCACATTTGGTCTCAAAGTATTGATTTAATTGGTCATTTTGCATAGAGGTAATCTTAACGACAGGAGTTTAGGATATAAAGAAGCATCGAGTTAGTTTTTTCATTTTACTTAGCTCAAGCTATTAGCTAACCTCGGCGCCATGAAAACGTCATACATGATAATTACCTTAATTTTTTCTCTTTTTAACTCTTCCAAAAGCTTTGCTATATACTTTGAAGTAACAAATGTATGTAAGGACACTCCCTATCTACAGGCTGAAGTCCCGGTTTATACCCTGACTAATGTTTTAGAATTTACTAAATACAACCTAAAAAATTATGCCATACCGCACCTAAATAATGAGAATGGTATTGTTTCTATCCTAGATACACCAGTTGGATTGCAATCTTATGAATTTATCGCTCAAAACCATATCAGAATTTATGGGTGGTGCTTTGAAGTTGATGGTGAACAATCTGAGACTTTTGCTCGCGACTACACGATTGATCCTGAGTTTCAAACAAGCCTAAGATGGTTTTATGGTTATTCAGAAGTAATTGAAGGTGTTTGGATACATAATTGTAGAGCAGTTAACAAAGTTTCAAATCCACAAATTTGTCAAAAATTCTAAATATCATAGCGGTGAACAATCCCAACTAGTTTCGACTGCTCTGTTACTAATATAGCTGTGACCTTTTTTTCTTGCATCATGGCTTCGGCAACAACTAGTTTTTCATTCGCATCGATTGTCAGGGGATTAGAAGATCCAAACTCACCAGCACTAAACTGAAGTGCTTTTTCTTTTTCATTCTTAAGTAGCCTGCGGATATCTCCATCAGTGATAACTGAAATAATTTTTTCATCTTTCAACACAACTCCTAGGCCGAGGCGCCCTTGAGAGATGATTGAGATGATTTCATCGAATTTCATATCATTCGATAAAATGGGAAGCTCAGACTTTTTCATGACGTCTGAAACTTTAGTTAAAAGCTTTCTTCCTAAACTTCCACCCGGATGAAATTTAGCAAAATTTTCTGCTTTAAATCCTCTTGCTTCCATTAATGCAACGGAAAGCGCATCACCCATTGCAATGGTTGCTGTGGTAGATGATGTTGGAGCCAACTCTAGCGGGCAAGCCTCTTTTTCCACACCAATATCTAGCCAATAATCACTATGTTTTTCTAGCGTGGAACCTTTTTTACCAGTCATGGCGATTATTTTGTTCCCATTCTCTTTTAAAAAAGGAAGCAATTTGATTACTTCTTCAGTTTCACCTGAGTTTGAAATTGCCAATACCACATCACCTGAGTGAACCATTCCAAGATCACCATGATAAGCTTCACCAGGATGAAGAAAAAAGGACCTGGTCCCCGTGGAAGCCAACGTTGCACTTATTTTTCTCCCTACCAGTCCGGACTTTCCCATTCCTGTAATCACAAATCGACCTTTGGCATTCAGGATCTCTTCAATAATCCTATTGAATTCTGGAGTAATCCTCTTGGACATTTGCTCCAGGCTATTTATTTCAATACTTAATACATTTTTTGCAATTTCAACGTAGTTCATAATCAAACTCAATAGTATGACTTCTCCCAATAAAATCCAAGTGAAAAAACATGTACTAAAGTCTACGAGTTGGTGGTTAAATAGAATGTATGCTATTACCAGAAAAACGCAGACCACTTTTAAAAAAGCTAATAAACTCCTCAGGTATTATCAGGACGATTGAAGCACATAACGCTATCAGTGCCAGTGTGGTAGAAAGTTTCAATCAATCAAACAAAAATTTTAACGCTATTTGGATTAGCAGCCTTACAGAAACAGCTAGTCGCGGTTATGCCGATAATGAATATCTAAATATGCCTAGTAGGATGCAAACACTTACCGAGGTAATGTCGCAATCTAGTCTTCCAATCATATTCGATGCCGACTCTGGCTCGTTTAATGAACATTTAGTAAGAACTGTGCACCAACTGGAAAACCAAGGTGTTTCAGCAATTGTTTTAGAAGATAAAGAAGGGTTCAAAGTAAACTCTTTGACCGAGCATAATAATCCTCAACATCAAATTTCAACAGAAGCTTTTTGTCAGAAAATAAAAACCGTCTGCCAAACCAGGCGAAGTCATGATTTTTTAATGGTAGCAAGAATTGAAACCTACACACTTGGTGGAGAAACGGCAGATGCCATTAAAAGAGCTCAAGCTTATGTACAAGCCGGAGCAGATATCATTATGATTCACTCGAAAGAAAACACACCAGATCAAGTTAAAGATTTTGCTGAAAATTATCAAGAAAAAGCACCTCTAATGATCGTTCCGTCAACGTACTTTAAATACTCTGAAGATGAGGCACAAAAGGATGGTTTCAAAATTATTATCTATGCTAATCATCTTTTAAGAGCCGCGCACAAAGCGATGATTAATTGTGCCGAAAATATTTTAAAAAATGGTAGTGCTGAAAAAATTCATTCAGAACTCTCTAGCGTTAAAGATATGCTCAATTTGGTAAAATAAATGATTGAAGCTAAAAAATTTCAACTAAAATTAAAAGAACTCGGAATAAAGAAAAGTTTTGGAATACCAGATTCCACAATGAAGGAGTTTATTCATGCTCTTGAAAATCCGACTATTAATGCTAATGAAGGCTCATCCATCGCAGCAGCTTGCGGGCACCATCTTGCAACCAAAGAAATCCCTCTCGTTTTTTTACAAAACTCAGGTCTAGGTAATGCGGTAAATCCACTAGCCTCTCTTGCCCTTGTCTATAATATACCTATGCTTCTTATGATAGGTTGGCGAGGTGAAGGCAATAACGATGAACCTCAGCACGAAGTTATGGGAGCTGCAACGGCTAAAATTCTTGAAGCCCTAGGCATTGATTGTGATGTGTTATCGATTTCACAAGAAAAAGCCGAGTTGCAAATACTCAATGCTTTGGAAAAGATGCAAACAAAAAATAAGCCATTTGCGTTTTTAGTAAGACAGAAAACTTTTAAGGGTGAATCGGCTCAAAAAACTAAAAATGACCTACCTCTTAGAGCTGACATATTAAAAGAGCTTCTCTTAAGTGTAGATTCTTCTGCGAAATTTTTTGCTACTACCGGCTATACCGGAAGAGAGCTTTACACTCTTGCTAAAGAACAAGGAAAACTTAACCAAATTTTTCTTGGAACTGGGTCAATGGGACATATTAGCCAAGTAGCACTAAACTACGCCAAGCATATGCCAGATAAAACGATCTACTGCCTAGATGGAGACGGTTCCCTTGCCATGCACCTTGGAAATACTCTTGATCTTTTTAAAGATAGGCCAAAAAACCTTAAATACATTGTGTTCAATAATCATGCTCATTTATCCGTTAATCATCTCGAAACGGTTTGGGCGAATCAATCCATAACAAAGCTTTTAAATTCTTTCGGAGTAGCTCCAGCAGAGAATCTAACTAGCCTTCATAATGATAAGAAATTTTCCTTTATTGAACTTGAGTGCAACCTAGACACTCTAAAAGATCTTCCAAGACCAGAAGAGAGTCACTTTGAATTGAAAAAACTTTTTGAGGAATAATATGAATTTGAGTGAGTTAAAAAATAAATACCAAAATAAGAATATTCTTGTTTTCACTAACAAGAACTCATTTAAACTATACCAAGACTATTTTGAAAATAATTTTGAGGCTAATCTAACCTACTTTCGAGATTTTCAAGTTAATCCAAAACTAACCGATGTAAAAAATTGCTTTGAATCAATAAATCCAAAAGAATTTGATTTGATTATAGGAGTTGGTGGTGGCAGCGCCATGGATTTTGCAAAAGCGATTTCTTACTACTGCCATTTTGATTTAAAAAATTACCAAGAATACCTCGAGCACCTCAAGTCCCCTCAGCAATTTGAAAACAAAAAAGACCTCATACTGATTCCGACAACTAGTGGTAGTGGTAGTGAAGGAAATTGTTTTTCTGTAATCTATGATGAATTTGAAAAATACTCCCTTGCTAGTAAAGCGATTTACCCAAGCCATGTAATTCTTGATTGGAAATTTGTAGAAAAGCTTCCTAAAAAAATTACTGCCTACACGGCTATAGATGCTATTACCCACGCACTAGAAGCCTACTGGGCCAAGGGTGCAACAGATGAAAGCCGTAAAATTTCCCTTCAGGCACTTGAACTTCTGGTGCCTAATATTAGAAATGTTGTTCACTCTCCGACTCAGTTTTTAAGAGAAAAGATAATGGAGGGAGCATTTTTAGCTGGAAAGGCGATCGATATTGCAAAGACGACTGCTCCCCATGCATTTAGTTATTACCTCACGACTCAATATAATATTCCCCATGGCCAAGCAGTAGCGATTAATCTTCATTATTTTATTGTACTTAACGGAAAATACTCAGACTTATCAGCCGTTCATAAAATTTTCGGAGTTGCTACAGACGCCGAACTAAAAGCGGAGTGGGTTCAACTTTTAAAAGATATAGAGCTCTATCTCAATCCTATAGAAGTAGTGGAAAATAAAAATGATTTTTTTAAAGCTGTTAACACAGAAAGACTAGGAAACAATCCCTACCCTTTAAAAAGCTCCGAATTCGAATCAATTTTTTCCACTGACAAGTAGGAAAGTTGAAACTTGATGATTTTCTAAAAGAAGACTGCCATTACCTTCAACCAGAGCACTATCCCAAGAGACTAAATCATCAATGGCTCCATCAAAAAGAATGATAGAATCTCCATGGTTTACTTTTAATTCTAGTTGAGAATTTTTAAATTTATTAAAGAGTTCTACTTTGAAGTCACGGTGTTTAATTAGTGTTTGAATTCCCTCAAATTCAAAAATATTATTTTTGATACTTGATAGAATTTTTTGATTAAAAGCTTCTCCAAACTGAAGAACATCGCTAGCCTTATCCAAGTGTAGTTCTCTTATTTTTCCGTTGGCTCCCGCAGGACTTCTATTCCAATCCCATACTCGGTAGGTAATATCACTTTTTTGCTGAACTTCACATAAAGTGATCCCCTTACCAATCGCATGTACAGTTCCTGGAGGAAGGACAAAAAAGTCTCCGGCTTTTACTGGAATAAAATTTAAAAATTGATTGCAGGCCATTTTATTAGTGGCTGCATTAATAAATTCTTTACGAGTAACACCTTTTTTAAAACCAAGATAGATTCCAGCATTCTCTTCAGCGGAAAGAATTATCCAACATTCTGTTTTACCAGTTTCGTTTTCATGCTCTTTAGCATATTCATCATCAGGGTGAACTTGAACGGATAAATTATCAGAAGTATCAATAAACTTAACAATATAACTCAAGTCTTGATCAATTGGTTCACCTGAATCCAAAAGAATGCTCTTACCTGAGCTTAATGATGAGACTTCCCAAGTTTCTCCAACTGGTAACGTGGATGAAATATTTTTTAGGGCTTTAAGCTTTTCTCCACCCCAAATTTTTTCATTAATAAATGGTTTTAATTTACGTAATTTTGGCATTAAGAAATGCTAACAAATTAAGCGTCAAAGTAAAGATTCATTGCTAAAAAACTAAATAAATTATACACTAGACCACTTAGAGGTTTCTATGAGTAAAATACTAGTTCTTGATGGTGCTATGGGTACCATGATCCAAAAATATAATTTATCAGAAGAAGACTACAGAGGTGATCGATTCAAAGATTATCCTTCTCCGCTAAAAGGAAATAATGATCTTCTAACGATTACTAAGCCTGAAGTGATATTTGAAATTCATAAAAAATATCTTGAAGCAGGTGCAGATATTTTGGAAACAAATACCTTTTCATGTACCTCGGTTGCGATGGCCGATTACAATATGGAAGAGTTAGTTTATGAACTGAATTATGAAGCAGCCAGGCTTGCAAAAAAAGCTTGCGATGAATTTTCGACTCCAGAAAAGCCTCGTTATGTGGCGGGCTCCATTGGACCAACGAACAAAACGGCCAGTATCTCGCCTGATGTTAACGATCCTGGTTACCGTGCAATCAGCTTTGATGAATTAGTTGATGCTTATAAAGAACAAATCCACGCGCTTGTTGAAGGTGGAGTCGATTTTCTCTTAGTTGAAACAGTATTTGACACTCTTAATGCGAAGGCTGCTCTTTTTGCGATTAGTTCATATTTCGAAGAGAAAGATAAAGACCCACTTCCCGTTATGGTTTCAGGAACGATTACTGATGCCTCCGGTAGAACCCTTTCCGGCCAAACTATTGAAGCGTTTTTGTATTCTGTAGCTCACTTTCCTCTTATGAGTATTGGAGTTAATTGTGCTCTTGGTGCAGACATGATGAGACCCTATTTGAAAGTCCTATCAGAGAAAGCACCTTTTAAAGTATCACTTTATCCAAATGCTGGCCTTCCAAACGAGTTTGGTCAATATGATCAGACTCCAGTCGAGATGGCCGATATTATCGAAGATTATCTTAAAGAAGGTCATATCAATATTATTGGCGGTTGTTGTGGAACAACTGATCTTCACATCAAAGAGATAGCCTCTAGAGTTGATAGGTATCATGCCCGAGAAGTACCTGCTGTCGAGCATGTCCCTCATCTATCAGGCCTTGAACCGCTCACTATTTTTGAAGGCAGTAATTTTATAAATATTGGCGAGAGAACAAATATTGCAGGCTCTCTTAGATTTAAACGCCTCATTCAAGAAGAGAAATATGAAGAGGCAGTTGAAGTGGCCAGAGACCAAGTAGAAAACGGTGCTCAGATACTTGATGTCAATATGGATGATGGAATGATCGATGGTGAAAAGGCCATGGTGCGCTTTCTCAATCTTATCGCAGCCGAGCCTGATATTTCCAGAATCCCAGTTATGATCGATTCCTCAAAATGGAATATCATCGAAGAAGGGCTTAAATGTGTTCAAGGTAAAGCGGTTGTAAACTCCATATCTCTCAAAGAGGGCGAAGAGCTTTTCATTCAACATGCTAAACTTGTAAAGAAATATGGTGCTGCTGTAGTTGTTATGGCCTTCGATGAAACGGGACAAGCGGATACTTATGAAAGAAGGATTGAAATTTGTTCACGTGCCTATAAAATTCTCACTGAAAAAGTAAACTTCCCACCTGAAGATATTATTTTTGATCCTAATATTTTGGCGATAGCGACAGGGATTGAAGAACATAATAATTATGGTGTCGATTTTATCAATGCGACAAAGTGGATTAAAGAAAATCTTCCTTACGCTAAAATAAGTGGTGGTGTTTCTAACCTATCCTTTTCTTTTCGAGGAAATAATCCGGTAAGGGAAGCGATTCATTCTGTTTTTCTCTATCACGCGATTAAAGCCGGGATGGATATGGGAATTGTGAATCCGGGTATGCTGGAAGTCTATGATGAAATTCCAGAAGAGCTACGTAAAAGAGTTGAAGATGTTGTCCTCAATAAACATCCAGATGCGACTGATGAACTCCTAGAATTTGCTCAAACAGTGGAAGGCAAGAAAAAAGAAAAAGTCGTCGATCTTTCCTGGCGAGAAACAACAGTAGAGAAAAGATTATCTCATGCACTCGTGAAAGGTATTACTGAATATATTGAGTCCGATGTGGAAGAAGCTCGTCAAAAGCTTTCAAAACCTCTTGAAGTTATTGAAGGCCCTCTTATGGCAGGGATGAATATTGTAGGAGAACTTTTTGGAGAAGGAAAAATGTTTCTTCCTCAAGTTGTTAAATCCGCACGAGTGATGAAAAAAGCGGTTGAGTATCTTCAACCCTACCTTGAAGCTGAAAAAGAATCAGGTCGCGGGCATAACGGAAAAATTTTAATGGCAACGGTTAAGGGTGATGTTCATGATATTGGGAAAAACATCGTATCCGTTGTTCTTAGATGTAATAATTTTGAAGTTATTGATATGGGAGTTATGATTCCCTGTGAAGATATCCTCAAGAAGGCTAAGGAAGAGGATGTCGATATCATCGGTCTATCTGGACTCATCACTCCAAGTCTTGATGAAATGGTTTATGTCGCTCAAGAAATGGAGAGACTAAATATAGATAAACCTCTTCTCATTGGTGGGGCAACGACCAGTCGAATCCACACTGCGGTAAAGATAGCTCCAGAAACAAAAACTCCAGTTGTACACGTTGCCGACGCTTCAAAATCCGTTCCGATAGCGCAAATGCTTCTGACGAAGAGAGAAACTATAGCTGAAGAGATTTCGGAGCAGTATAATCGCTTGCGAGAAAATCACCAGAATCGTCATCAAAATAAACTTATTAGCTTTGATGAAGCAAAAAAGAATAAGGCCAAATTAGATTTTAAAACCAAACCTGTACCTCAAGAGACAGGAATTAAAACTTTCGATTCAATTGCAATTGAAAAAATAATTCCTTTTATTGATTGGACGCCTTTTTTCAGCGCCTGGAGACTAAAAGGTGCGTACCCTAAAATTTTAGAGGATGAAAAATATGGTGAAGAAGCCAAAAAGATTTTTCAAGAAGCACAAGAGTATCTTGAAGTCATAAAGAGCTCGAATCTAACTATTAAAGCTAGAGTCGGAATTTTTCCTGCCCATAGCCTTGGAGAAGATATCGAGATTTTTGATCCAAAGACTTCTAAAAAAATTGAAACTCTCTGTATGCTTCGAAATCAAAGAGAGATGCAAGAAAGTCCTAATAGGTCGCTGGCGGATTTTGTCGATTCAGAAAATGATTATATGGGAGCCTTTATTGTTACTGCAGGTTTAGGCTTAGAAGAAGTTATAGCTAAATACCCCGGAGATGATTATGCTGAAATCATGCTCAAGGTTCTCGCCGATCGATTGGCTGAAGCCACAGCAGAGTATATGCATAGTCTAGTGAGAACTCAAATTTGGGCATACTCGCCTGAGGAAAATCTCTCAAAAGAAGATATCATCAGAGAAAAGTATAAAGGTATTCGTCCCGCTCCTGGATACGCTGCTTGTCCAGATCACTCTGAGAAAAAGAAACTGTTTAAACTACTACAAACAGAAGATGGTTTTCCAGTCACATTAACAGAGTCCTGTGCCATGAACCCACCATCAAGTGTCAGTGGTTGGTATTTTTCTCACCCTGAAGCCAAGTACTTCAACGTGGGAAATGTGACAAAAGACCAAGTTTTAGATTATGCTAAAAGAAAAGATATGACTCTCACTGAAGCTGAAAAATGGCTTCGTTCAATATTAGACTACGATTAGGAAATTTTTAATGAAAGTAATTGACCATATTAATGCTGCCAAAGGCGAAACTCTTTTTTCATTTGAGATTTTACCTCCCATGAAAGGACAAGGCATCGCTAACCTATTCAATCAGGTTGAGCCATTAATGGAATTTAAACCTAAATTTATCGATGTGACTTATCATCGTGAAGAATATGTTTATAAAAAACGTGAACATGGTTTATTAGAGAAAGTTTCAACTAGAAAGAGACCGGGAACAGTTGGTATTTGTGCTGCCTTAATGAATAAGTTTCATGTGGATACTGTTCCTCATATTATCTGTGGTGGTTTTACTAGAGAGGAAACTGAGAATGCGTTAATTGACCTAGATTTTCTTGGAATAGATAATGTCCTTGCCCTTCGCGGAGATGCCATCAAATCAGAAGCTAGATTTATCCCTAGTCCTGGAGGACATGAATACGCGAGTGATCTTATTGAGCAAATTCAGGCAATGAATAAAGGACAATACCTAAACTCAGAAGTTGAAAATGCTTTTCCAACTCAATTCTGTATTGGAGTAGCAGGCTACCCAGAGAAGCATTTTGAAGCGCCTAACTTTGAAACCGACCTAAAATACCTCAAGCAAAAAGTTGAACTTGGTGCTGACTATATCGTGACCCAAATGTTTTTTGATAATAGTAAATATTTTGAATTCGTAGCGAAATGCCGGGAAGCTGGAATCAATGTTCCAATCATTCCAGGATTAAAGCCTATATCAACAGTTAAGCAGACTACAATTCTACCGAGTATCTTTCATATCGACCTTCCGGTTGAGCTGATGAATCAGATTGAAAAAGCCAAAGATGACCAACAAGTTAGAGAGATCGGAGTTCAATGGGCCATCGCACAATGTAAAGAGCTTAAGGCCAGCGGAGTTCCTTGTTTACACTTTTATTCTATGGGAAAATCTGATAATGTGCACAAAATTGCCAAGGAGATTTTTTGAGCCTTCCCTACAGTAAAAGTTTATTAATCATTCCTACTTATAATGAAATCGATAATATTGAAAAGATGCTTACGCTTCTTTCAAATTTATACCCAGAATTAAACATCCTAATTATTGATGATGGTTCACCTGATGGGACTGCGGAGTTTGTAAAAAAATTCCAACAAACTAACAGTAAAATTTACCTTATAGAACGCTCCGGAAAACTAGGTCTTGGTACAGCTTATATCACTGGTTTTAAGTGGGCCTTAGAGCGCGATTTTGAATTTGTTTTTGAAATGGATTGTGACTTCTCTCATGATCCTAAAGACATTCCGGTTCTCTTACAAGCAGCGCAGACAAATGATCTTGTCATAGGTTCTCGCTATATTGATGGCATCAGAATTATCAACTGGCCATTTAGACGGCTTCTTTTATCTTACTGTGCAAGTATCTATACTCGTATCATAACTGGGATAAAAATTTTAGATGTGACTGGTGGATTTAAATGTTTTAACAGAAAAGCTCTTACGAGTTTAAATCTCAATAAAGTTTTTTCAAATGGATATTCATTTCAAGTTGAATTAAACTACAAGATCTGGAGTAAGGGGCTCTCCATTAAAGAAGTTCCCATCATCTTTACTGAACGTCGTGACGGGCAGTCAAAAATGTCTGGTGGAATTGTAAGGGAAGCTATCTTTGCAGTCATCTTCTTAAGACTCAGAAGAATGTTTGGACGACTCCACTAATGCTCGATTATCTAAATCAAATAGATACAAAATTGTTTGTTTTTCTAAATGGTCTACACCTCGACTTTCTTGACCCAATAATGCTTTTTCTTTCTTACAATAAAGTATTCATGGGACTTATTTTTCTTACAGCTCTTACCCACGCGATCATAAAATATAAAAAGAAGGCAATTGGAATCTTTTTTCTGGCACTTATTGCATTTGGTTTGAGTGATAGTATTTCAAGTCGAGTTTTTAAACCCGGTTTTAAAAGACTCAGACCATGTCATCAAGAAGAGTTAAAAGAAAAAGTCTACCTAGCAAATAAGAAATGTTGGGGAGGTAAATATGGATTTGTATCTTCCCACGCATCGAATTCATTTGCGATTGCAGTATTTTTCTTATTAGTTATGAAAAGTCCTATCTATTGGCTGATGATTTTACATGCGGCACTAGTGTCATATTCAAGAGTTTACTTGGCCAAGCATTTTCCAGGAGATATATTCTTTGGAGCAATACTAGGTACAATCATCGCATTTATTTGCTACTCGATCTTTAAAAAGCTAACTACTGATCGCGTCGTCGATTCCCTAAAATAACTGTATCAAGCTTTACTTTGATCTCATTACCAATGACTTGAACACCTTCTAAATTAAGGGCCCTAACTCGCTTTAAAAGAGTCCCTCTAATTGAGAAAAATCCAAGTTTTGCCCTATCGATACGAATGGTAAGTTCTGAATTCTCTTTATTCGTAGACATCTTTCCATTTAGCCTAAGCCAAAGATTTATCCATGAATCCATTAAGGCTTTTCCATGAAAGACACCATCTTTAACCACGTAACTAATATTTCTCACTACGACTGGAATATTCTTATCAGAACTCAGATTAGAAATTTCTTCGATTCTATCATTGTTCTCTAGCCTAAGATCTTCTAAGAATTTTTCTTTATCAACGTTTGAAAATCTCAAAGTCTTAGTATTGAAAACTGCATTTAAAATCAATCCATCAACAATGCTAATATCTTCGTCATCTTGAGTAGGAATATTTCGGACATCTGTTTCCACATAAAAATCATCAAGGTTATAGCTAGTGTCGTTAATGAACAGATTTAGGACATCACTTTGTACCCAGAAAAGCTTATCAATAGATTTAATTTCCACACCAGTAAATTCGAATGATTTAAAAATATTTAAAAAGCTAAAATCAAAGTCTAAAGTTACTGAGGTTGAAGGATCGCTTATTCTTAATTTTCGTTCAACCTTATCAAAAACCACATCGATATTCTCATGTTTGATTTCAACCTTTGGAAGCACATATTGAGCTTTCATTGCGTGAGCACGCCCTTTCGCATCGAGATAGGTACCATTTAGTTCTTCTACATTTATCTCAGGAAATGAGCCAAATGCCGCGAAAGAAGAAAGAAGAAGTAAAGGCGCTAAAAATTTCATAGATCACCTTCAAAGCTTGGTCTTCTTCTATGCTTTGAGCCGCAGCGAAAGCACTTCTTTTTTTGCATAGACCTCATATCATTTATCTGCCCGTAAAAAGCTGCAAAAGCAGATTTAGAGGAGTCTTTTTCAATTAACCAAGCAAATTTTTTCACTCCAGGAATGATTTTGACTAACTCTTCAATGACTTCAGGTCCTTTATAAACCTTTCCATCAGAGATCATGTGAACTTCTTCCTCGCATTCCTCGAACTTTAGCTCAGGAAATTCTTCATAAACCTTTTCATCATATATAGAGCGAAACTTAAGAGTATTTTTCGTATCGATTAGCTCAAGACCTTGTTTGAACCTCTTGCAAAGAGTGCAATCTTCGTCATAGAAAATTATCATTATACTTCTCCAAATATTTTCGCCTTTTTATAGGCTTCTTGAATTTTAGGAAACTTTCCAGAAGAATAATCAATTGCTGATAGTTCATTATCAATATTCTTCATATTCACCGGTTGATTTTTACTATTCAATTTTAGAACTGAATCAATAACATCATGGCTAAAAATAAAAATTGAAGCTAGTGGTGATAATTGTGCTCCACCAACTCCTCTAGGAAATCCCGATCCATCAGGCCTTTCGTGATGATCTGATATGATTCGAAAAACGTCTTCTGGAATATTTTTTAGGTTCATCAACATGTCTACAGTTTGAGAGACATGTTCTTTAATTCCTTGAAGATCACTATTTTCAACTAAAACAGATTCTGTAAACTCAGGCATTCGTATCGACATATCGTGCATAAAACTGGACATGACCAGTTTCATTCTATTTTCAGGAGAATCCCAAGAAGTTTGTTTCAAAATACCTACCGATACGTAGGCGATACCGACGCTATGATTTGTTAGATAGTTCTTTTTAGATTTTCCAAAAATAATATCTTTCAATTCATTTGTTTCACGGCTCTCGTCAAAAAATTTTAATGTAAAATCAACACTCGCCGATGCAGCTCGAACAACAGAATCACTGATCCCTAATTCCCGTACGGTCTCCATAATCACTGAGTGAGCATCTAGGACCTTCTCTTCTTCTGAAAGAGCTTCATCTTCCAGAATGGATATGATCTTCATAGATATATAGTCTACAAACATTCGACTATCAGATCTCTTTACGAAAATTGAGTTAATATTTTTATTTTTGTACTTATCAACATCTTCCTGAGAGAGATCATCACCCTGTTTAAAAGTTTTAATCATATTTGCGCCGACTTTTAAATAGATATCACAAGGAAGAGTACTACAGTTAGCAACTAAATCAATCCCAGCTTCACAGTATTCATTTGTATTAGGACTAACAGCTACTGAAGTAGAATTACTTTGAGCAAATTCTTGATATTTTTTATACATTTCCACGATACCTTCAAAAATTTTAGGCTTCGTGATTTCACATAATAAATTTTTAGTATTTGAAAATTCAGGATGCTCCTTTGAAAAGTCTGACGAACAAAACACAAAAGGCAACTCTGAAGATGTATCTAATAAATACTGATAGACGACTCCGCCATTACCATCAGGCATATTATAATCGCAAACAATAAGATTATAAGAAGAGCTATTCTGTTTTAGCTCGTTAATCGCAGCATTTCCAGATGCAACTTCTTTAATCTCACAATCCATTTCACTCTCAAGAGTGAAGGCGATGATCTCCCTGACATCAGGATCATCGTCTATCAATAAAATATTCATTATTTAGATCTCTACTTTAATTATCTCGCTTCCAACTTCAACTTTCTGGGTTTTTGCAATTCCATTTTCAAACTTGATATTGAGATCATAAGTCCCTGGCTTCACTACAATATGAAAGCTACCGTCATCCTGTACTCTATAAGTTTGAACTTTTTTACCATTGGTAATCACTTCAATAACTACCTTCTCACCATTTAGTTCAATTTTCCCTCTGATAGCACTTTCCTGTAATTTATTTAACAAATGCTGCCATCCTGGTCTATTTCTAACAATAGTCTTATCTCTCCACTGATCATAGTCAGGTTGAAATCCTTGAGAGCGACTATTCACCTCAATTACATATGGGATAACTTGGTATGCATCGTACATCCAATCAATATCTCCTCCATCAACACTATAGAGAAGTTCCCAAGCTGTACCGGCCTTATAATTAATTTTAGAACCAATCTCATGACCAATTGTTTCAACAATTTCTTTGGTTGCGACTCTTTCACCATCACATCCATAAGGATAAATTACAATCTCTGAATAAGAATGATATGAAATATTAAAGACTGGCTTAATATCTCCTACAAACTTCATCATGGCCTGGGTTTCTGGCTCAGAACCTGCAGATGCACCACGATATTGTTGAGAAGACTGGCTGCCACTAGATCCGCTACATTTATTCCAGTTCAATGGATAGTTTCTGTTGATGTCTACTCCGTAACCACCACGTGTATTTTTTCTCCACCATTTGTCCTTAGTCCACATCATATTATTTCCATCAACGTTGAACATCGGAAGAACCCAAATTTCACTGTTATCAACCCAAGCTTTAACTTGTGGATCTTGGTCATACCTGGTTAATAAATATTCAATAATATCGATAGCAACTTCTGGAGTCATTATTTCACGAGCATGGTGCATAGAATTGAAGAGTATTACTGGCTCGTCTTCTTTCGTTTCCACATTATCCGAAATTTTAATCGCCCAAATATCTCTACCTTCTAACGACTTACCGATAGATTTTTTTTGAGCCAAGTGGGGATAATTAGTGTGAAAGTCATTAACAATGGTAGCAATCTCTTCTGGAGTTTTGTACTTTTCATCAGGCCCTTTAGAAACGCCTTTTACTTCCATTAACTCAACAAAAAGCCCCATCTCTTTAAGAGATCTATAATCAGAGTCAGTTAACAAAACATCAATAATTTTTTTCTCAACATCAACTCCCGCAACATCAATATCTAAATGCGATAACTCTTTCATCATGGCATTCATATTTTCAGGGAATACTGAACCTAGCATTTTCCACTGCTTTGGAAAAAATGATTTTGATTGAAACTCATTATGTGCAAGAGCTGAAACAGCAAAAGACATCATTAGAAAAATTATAATCCTCATAAATACTCCCTTCCTTAGGACAAATATCTAATAGGACATCAAAAAATGAACGATCAGTAAAAAGAAAAATGACTAAAGTGAGTACTCAACTGAGTAAGTCGGTTGGATTAAGCAGCTTCTTCTTGCTTCTCGTCTTGTGGTAGAGAGAATTCGTCAGGCCACAAGTGGTGAGCCTCTTCTTGATATTCCTTAGCTTTTTTGTCGGAACCATCTTCTTTTAGCGCACCTATTAATAGACGTACGGCAAGCGGATGCTTGAAACCTTTGTTCCAAATCTCTAACCCATTTGAAATCTTGGTCGCGAGATCAAGCGAATCAAAATTGGCTAGAAAACTAGAAATTTCATAGGCTTCTTCATTTGCTGAATTCATTCTTTTTAAAAGAGCTAAAGAATCTTCGAAAAATTGATTTTCTACCAAACTTACAATCATGGCCTTTATAAATTTAGCTTCACCTGCACAGGAAACACCGACTTTATTAAATAGATCTCTTGCCCGGTCTTTCTGCCCTTTTTTCATATAGAACTTTCCAGTAACGTACATACCAGAGCAAATATAATTTATAACATCCTCTGTTCTTTGATCGAGTTGCGTAAAGATATCGTAATACATCTCCATATCTTCAAAGTTATTTGTTCTAACTGCGAGATGAACAACTTCTTTTAATCGATCAGGGTTCGCTGGGAAATACTTCGCGATATTTTTAACTACAGAGTAAGCCTCATCGTATTTTTTATCCTTAACAAAAAGTTCGTAGAGACCAACCTGACACTTAAAGTGAATATTATTGATTTCAAGACCTTTTTTATAGTCGTCTTCCGCGGCATTCATAGATTCCATCATGTACTCAGTCTGACCATGATAAAATAATGCGAGAGATGGTTTTTTATTAAGCTTCATTGCCTCTGCAAATAACTCCAAGGCAACTTCATACTTACCAGCGAATAAAGCTTCTTTACCTTTTTCGATCATTTGAACGTATTCACTCGGATGAAGCTTTCCAATTACTGTATTGACTAGAGATTTCTCTAAACTCGCCACCGTATAAGGCTTAATAATGAAAGAATCAACATCTTCCTCAGCAGCTTTTGCTACAGCTGATTGAGAAATATTTGATGTCACAAGAATTAGAACAGACTTTTTCTCTTCGGGATAAGTTGTGCGGTAATGCTTAAACAAATCAAAACCCGAACCACCATTTACCTCGTAATCAGATAGTATGAATTTTGGTTTTTTTGAATCAATAATTTCAACGGCCTCAGAGAAATGTGCAACAGAATGCACTTGATTTCTTTTTGCCCCCATATCAACAAGAGTCTTTGTGAGTCGACGTCTAGACGCAGAACTTTTATCGACGATCATAATATCGCCACTACTTAAAAAGTCTTTGAATAGTTTTTCTTTTTTGTCTTTACTCAATTCTTAATAACCCTTAGCAAGTTTCATAAAATCCATTATGGATTGTTGCCTATCTTCATACAAAGTAATGAACGTCTCATACTTTTTAGCATCTATTTCAAATAATTCGATTATTAAAGTCTCTTTACTCTCATTAAGAGCTTCAACTTCAACTACCTTACCTTTACTTTTTACTTCTATCTTCTGTCCGTTATATGTCAGTGTAACTGTTGCACCCACCTCAGTATCTACACCAAAAGCGAATGACCCCTTTGGAACCTTAACTACCAGCTCTTCCGAATAAAAGTCCTCAAATTCACAAATCATATTTACTTCATTATTTGCGCCAAGCTTTTGTGAGATAACTACTTGTAAATCACCAGACTCAAGATTGACCTCTTCCTCACGAGCAGATCCAATCATCTGTCCGGAGAAATCTGATGTAGCTCCGTCTGTTAAACCTCCACCTAGAGCATCAAAAAGTTCTTGCTCTTTTTGTGCAGCGGTAGGTTTTCCATCTATCGTTCGATCACCATGATCAACACTATGTTGATTTAGGCTATCTTTCTTTGACGCTTCCCTAGAAGCATATTCTTTTTCAAGTTCTTCTTCACGCTTACGAACTTCTTCAGCTCTTCTTTTCTTCTCATTGTAATAGTCACCGATCTCTTGCCCTTCAGCCTCGGCTTTTTCAGCAAGAGCTCTCTTTCGCTCTCTTTCTTTAGCTAAATAATCTTCGGAACCATTTTTTTCAGCAAGCTCTTGAAGCCTCTCTCTCTCTCTTTTCTTTTCATTAAAATAGTCATCAAGATCATCACTATCTTCTTTTTTCTTCTCATCTCTAAGAGCATTATCAATGACAACATCTTTGGCGTCTGCCATCGTCATACGTCTTGGGTTTAGGATTGGGTTTCCTAAATCAAGTGCATCTAAAATATCATCATCAATTCCAAGTCGCTTTTTAGCTTCAGCCAGTTCTGCTGGGCTTAGTTTATCAGCATCTGGAATGAGGTCGTTCAAGCTGGTTGCTTCTTTCGCCAAAGCTTGAACTGCAGGCGTAAGCTTTTCTAAAGCCTGCTTTTTCTTCATATGCTTAAGTATTGGCTGGCCTAGATTTAACTTATCTAAAATATCATCATCGATACCAAGCTTCTTTTTTGCTTCTTCAAGTTCAGCTGCACTTAGTTCATCTAAGTTTGGTATGAGATCATCCAGCGATTGTGCATTCTTTATTAAATCAGCCAAACTTGCGTCTAATTGCTCTAGCGCTAGCTTCTGTTCATTTAGTTCTGCAAGAGGCTTAGCTAAATCAAGTTCATCTAAAAGACCATCTGGTAAACCTAATTCATCAAGTGCTGCCTTCAATTCATCTGCACTCAGTTTGTCAGCGTTAGGAATCAAATCATCTAAACTCTGTGCATTTTCAAGTTTCTCTTTAAGCGCTGGATCTAGTTGATCTCCCGCTTTATCTATTGCCTGCTTCAAACTCGCCGGGTCTAGCTTTACAGCTTTTGGATCAAGTTGACCTGGTTTAGGCTGTTGATCTAATCTACCCTCAAGAGGTCTATCGCCATAATGATCTGCTCGAGATCCTTTTCCTCCCAGAGGATTGTCACCATATCTGTCTGCAGGAGAACCTTTTCCATCAACTGGGTTCCCCATAGCATCTGTTGCAGCTTTTCCTGAAAGTGGATCGTCTCCATAATGATCAGCAGCTGAGCCTTTCCCACCGAGAGGATTATCGCCATATCTGTCGGCTGGCGCGCCCTTTCCATCGATCGGATTTCCAAGAGCATCTGTAGCCGCTTTACCTGAAAGTGGATCATCTCCATAATGGTCGGCAGCTGAACCTTTACCTCCGAGAGGATCATCACCATATCGATCTGCAGGAGAACCTTTTCCATCAATCGGATTCCCCATAGCATCTGTAGCTGCTTTTCCTGAAAGTGGATCATCTCCATATCTATCTGCTGCGGAGCCTTTTCCCTCAATTGGATTTCCTAAAGCATCTGTTGCTGCTTTACCTGAAAGAGGATCATCCCCATAACTATCAGCTGCGGAACCTTTTCCTGAAAGAGGATCATCCCCATAACTGTCAGCAGCAGAACCTTTCCCTGAAAGTGGATCATCTCCATACCTATCTGCTGCAGAACCTTTGCCTTCAATTGGATTTCCAAGAGCATCTGTAGCCGCTTTACCTGAAAGTGGATCATCTCCATATCTGTCGGCAGCACTTCCCTTTCCTTCGATTGGGTTTCCAAGCTCATCCACTGCTCCACCTTTACCTGAAAGTGGATCATCACCATACCTGTCAGCCGCTGAACCTTTACCTTCGATTGGATTTCCAAGTTCATCAACCGCGCCGCCTTTACCAGAGACTGGATCATCTCCAAATCTATCAGCAGCCGAACCTTTACCGCTTAAAGTTCCGGCAGAAGCTTCATTATCTGCATCACCCGAAAGAGTGCCATCGATATTATCAGCCCCATCGCCATCGCCTTCTAAATTTTTACTGTCTTCATCTTGGATCCCTTCTCCTTCAAAATTAAATTTGCTATCACAGGTCTCAAGAATCATTTCTTCTCTTAAATTTGCAAACTCAGAGTTCTCAGCAATTCGAACAACGCCTTCTTGAAATTTAAACTTAGAGAATACCTCGCCGGATCTGGCGTAAAAATACAAGTGAGGAGCATCGGAAGCAAAGCTCCACCTTTTTATTTTCCAATCAAATTCAGGTTTTGCTCCATAAAAGAACCACGCACCATCATCGACTACATAGTCCTCGTTATCAGGATCTTTTAAAACCCATTTCCAGGTAGGTTGTTTATCACCGGGTTGTGGATCAAGTTCAATCCAAGTCCCGATATAAGGAGATGGACCGAGAAGTCGAATTAAATATCTTTTAAGAATTCTTTTGTAGTCAGCTTTAGCTTTTACAAGCCAGAAATCACTTTGAAGCTCCAGAGATTTTGTCATCTCAAAATCTTGCTTCTCATTAGCATTATTATTTTCAGCATTTTTAGCATCTGCTTTTTGCATGAGAAGCTGTTCTTCTTTTTGCATTTTTTGCAGAAGTTTCTTAATTGGCTTTGACCAAAAATCTAGCTTAAAGGTCAAAGTTTTGGCTTTAGTTTGAGGATCAAGTATATCCTGACAACCATATTTAGCCAGTAACGTCTCTACTTTTCGATTTGTAATAGTAGAGATACAGGCAGGCTTGATAAGCCCTTTTTTAATACCTTTTTTATTAGTTTTTAAGACAGCAACACCATCTTGCAGATCTTTCTTTGTTTTAACTTGAAAAAATAATATACCTTGCTCTGAGGTCATCAAAAATTGATTAACTTCAGCTGCGGAATTGATGACTTCAACTTCAAACTCTTCTCTGCCTTGATAAAAGCGCACTAATTCCGCAATCAACGGCACGTTGTTATCAAAATTATAAAAGATTAAATTAACCTTACTCATATTATTTTTCACCCAACTTAGGTTTATAATTCAATGACCTATCGGAATTTCCCAGCAAAACTATAAGAAATTTCCTAAAAAATCTGATACTTAAGAAGGGAAACAAATTTCCCTATAAAATATAGGATTAAAACTAAATAGCTAAAAACACGAAAGATACAGCATGGAAGAATCAGACAAAAACGACAAAAAAGCTCAACTAAGAGCTCTTTTGGAAACAAAAAATATTGAACAAATTAAAGAAGCCATAGAAGAGTTTCCGGCTGCAGTGGTTGTAGAAATCCTAGAAGAAGAAGCTGATACAGAAATTATAAGACTTTTAAAGATTCTCGACAGTGAAGATAGCGGGAGAATTTTCAGTGATCTGGCGATCGACAAACAATACGAACTTTCAAAAATAATCGACCGAAAACTGTTTTCAGATATTTTTAAACATATGTATTCAGATATTCGAGCTGACCTTTTTCAAGAAATGGAAAAAGAAGAGCAGATTGAACTCTTACCTTATCTTGATAAAAAAACGAGAGAAGACGTTATCGTTCTAAGTGCTTACGATCCAGAAACTGCTGGTGGTATTATGAATACCGATTTTGCCACAATTCTGATTCATATGACTTGTCAGCAAGCACTTGCCAAAGTCCGTCACGACGCTCCTTCACAGAAGATGATCTACTATATTTATGTTGTGAACGATGAAATGGAAATGCTAGGTATCGTTACAATAAAAGACCTCATCATGGCAGACCCCAAAGATATCGTTCGAGAAATTATAAACGATAATTTTATTTACGTTGATGTTAATGATGATAGAGAACACGTTGCTCAAATGATTGAGAAATATGACCTCGTTGCCATACCTGTTTTAAATAAACTAAATCAACTCGTAGGGATTGTATCTCACGAAGAAGCCATCGATATTATCCGTGCTGAACATACTGAAGATATGGAAAAGTTTATGGGGATTGTTCCATCTGAAGATGAACAAACTTACCTCGCGACATCTCCACTGGAACATTTCAAAAAACGAGTTGTTTGGCTAGTCGCCCTCGCAGCGATTGGGCTAATTTCAGGTGTCATCATCCACGCCTATCAAAATGTTTTAGAACAGTTAATTATTTTGGCCCTCTACATGCCAATGATGACCGCCACCGGAGGAAATACCGGATCTCAAGCAGCGACGGTGGTCATTAGAGCAATGGCCTTAGATCAAGCTTCTGAAAAACAGTGGCTAAGCATCATACTAAAAGAAGCACAAGTTTCAGCCATGCTATCCGTCTGTGTTGGAGGACTGGTCTTTATTAAAATTAGGTTTTTGACGTCAATATCACTGCTTCCAGAGGGGATGAGTTTTGCTTTCATCGGATTTGTCATTGCCCTAGCAATAGCGATGCAAGTAATCACTTCGGCCATTGTCGGAGCCGGCCTTCCAATTTTAGTGCGAAGACTTGGAGGTGACCCTGCTGTTGCTGCAAGTCCTGCTATTACAACGACTGTAGACATTACTGGCTTGCTGATTTATTTTGGAATTGCATCTTACGCACTCAACTTAGCTTAGAGGTTTAACTATGAAAGCTGTCATTTTATGTGGTGGTTCAGGCACCAGACTCTGGCCTATCAGTAGAAAAAAATCACCTAAACAATTTTTTAAATTCTTTGGTGAAAAGTCTCTTTTCCAACTTACAGTTGAGCGTAATAAAGAATTAGTAGAAGAATTTATTATCGTTGTTAATAAAGATCAAGTTGATATTTGCAAGAGCCAAATACCTGCAGATATAAAAGCAAAAATCATTGTAGAGTCAGCCGCACGAAATACTGCTCCAGCGATAGCTCTCGCAGCTTTTTGTGCAGGGGAAAATGTAGATTTAATCGTTCTACCTTCAGATCATCTCATTCAGCCTAAAGGTGATTATCACCAAACCATAAAGCAAGCCGAAGGTTTTAAAGATAGTCTAGTTACATTCGGAATTCAGCCGCAATACCCAGAGACAGGCTATGGATATATTCAAGCTTCTGGTTTTAATGTCGAATCCTTTAAAGAAAAACCTGACCTAGAAACGGCAAAAACTTATTTGGCAGCGGGGAACTATTATTGGAACTCGGGAATGTTTTTTTTCAATTCAAGTGTCTTTTTAAAGGAGCTTGAGCACTCATCACCAGAAATATTTCAAAAAACTAAATTAGCATTTGATGCGACGGAGCGGCAGCAAGAAGTATATATGATCCCAAAAGATCTTATGCTGGCCATCCCAAAAGATAGTATTGATTATGCTGTTATGGAAAAGTCCCGTTCAGTAAAAGTGGTACCAGTTAGCTATCAATGGAACGACCTTGGGTCATTTGATGCTGTCTATGATAGCTCAGAGAAAAATTCTAATGGTACGGCTTGCGACACTAATCTTATAGAAATAAACTCCACTAATAACCTCATAATTTCTGATAAAAAAATCGTCACAACTTTTAACGTTAAGGATCTGATTATTGTTGAAACAAAAGATGCTCTTTTAATCGGAAAACGAGGTGATAGTCAGGAAGTAAAAACAATTTTTAATGAAGTTGAAAAAAGATTTCCCGAACTACTAGATTAACTGAGCAGCATCTTGATCCAAAATCAAAAATGCGTTTTTATGCTCTTTAAGAGCCGTTGCAGGAACTTTTGAATTTACATCTCCATTCACGATTTTTTGTACAATCTGAGCTTTCGTTTGTCCTGTCGCCACCATAAAGATTTTTTTGGCATCTAAAATAGTTCCAATTCCCATTGTGACTGCTGTATTTGGAATGACCTCATCTTTAAAAAGTGCTTTATTTGACTTTATCGTTGAGCCAGTAAGTGCAACGACTCTTGTTCGAGAATCGATTGCAGAACCGGGTTCATTCAGCCCAATATGACCATTCATCCCAATACCTAGTAACTGAAAATCTATGCCACCAGCACTCAGAATATTTTGTTCGTACTCCTGCCCTATCAGATCGATGTCTTTTTTAGCAACATCCGGAATATGCAAAAGTTCAGAATTAAAATTAAGCTGATTGAATAGGTGTAAATCCAGATATGCCTTATAAGAGTTTGGACTTTCATGCTTAAGGCCCAAATACTCATCTACTGCGAAGGCTGAAACTTGTGACACATCTAAATTATTCGCCTTAGCTAATTTTACAAAATGGTGATAGATCGCATTCATAGTTCTTCCGGTGGCAACTCCTAAACACGACTTGAGATTGGCCTGAATCTCCTTAACCATCTGATTTGATACGAATTCTGAGGCCTCTAGGGCACTTTCAAACACCTTGATTTCCATGAGCCCATTCTACAACATATGTAAAAAATTCGGAAATCGAATATTCATTTTGATATCCGAATTTTATAAGTTATGAATTATGCCATGAGTAATAAAAAGATGAGAATATTGGTCTGTGAAGATGATAAGTACTTTCGATTAGCGCTCAGAGACATATTGAGCAAGTACTGCTTAATTTCAGAAGCTGATAATGAACAATCCGCAAAGGAACTACTTAATACCGAGTATTTTGATCTTTGCCTAATAGATATCAATCTTGGTCACAATAAAGATGGTATCGAGGTCTTAAAAAAGGCCAAAGATAAAGGCTTACACGCGATCGTTTTAAGCTCACAAAATGATGAAGAAATAATTGAAGAAGCTTATGAAAATAACTGTGACCACTTTCTTACAAAACTACATTATAGAAAGCACCTTGAACCCTATATAATTCAATACCGAAACAATCTAGAGAATAACGGCCTTGAAACATTTTTCACTGAAAAATTTCTCACAAAAAATGCCGAATTGATTGATGATATAAAACACCTAGCCAACATAAATTTAAAAGATAAAACGATTCTTATTACAGGAGAAACCGGGGTTGGTAAGAGTTTAATTGGAGAACTACTCCATAGGCAGACTCACTCACAGGATAAACCATTTATTCATATAAACTGCTCTGAAATCTCAGAGAATTTGATTGAATCAGAGTTATTTGGACATGAAAAAGGTGCTTTTACTGGTGCGAATGAAAAGCGAATCGGAAAACTAAAACAAGCCGATGGTGGAACCCTTTTCTTAGACGAGATCGCCACGATGCCTATGTCTATGCAGAAGAAACTTCTTAAAGCACTTGATTCAAAACAGTTTTATACAGTAGGTGGAAAAGAACTAATTACTAGTGAGTTCACACTTATCTCCGCAACATGTGAAGATCTTTTTGAAAAAATACATAATCAAGAGTTTAGAAAAGACCTCTTCTTTAGGTTATCCGGACTTAATTTAGAAATCCCACCGCTTAGAAATCGTCCTGAAGATATTCCTTTTTTAATTAAACATTTTTGCAAAAACTCTCCTCGAAAAATAATTATTAAAGAAGACGCAGTAGAAGCCTGCTTAAGCTATGAATGGCCGGGAAATACCCGCGAATTAAAAAAGAAAGTTGAAATCCTATCAACTTTGAATAAAGGAATTATCCGAAGAGAAGACGTGGTATTCGGAAACCGAATGAAAAATTCGAAAAGCGAATGGCTTACAGCGGATCAGAAGGAATTTATTCAAGACAATGGCCTTAGAAATTTCATCTCCAAGATTGAAAAAGAAATATTAAAAGAGTGCCTCGTAAAAAATAACGGGAAAATCACACGTACAATTAAAGAGTTAGGAATTTCTGCCTCCGCATTTTATAGAATTTACGATCAAATCAAAATTTAAAACAAATTTTGGCACATAACTTGCTCTAGTGTTTTTCAAATAACAAGGAGAACACACAATGAGCAAACTACAAGATGCCATTATATTAAGTTACAAAGAAAAGTACCCAACGGACAAGCTTAGGCATATTTCCGAAAAAACCTCAATTCAAATCACAAGAGTTTTCAGAATTTTAAATGGCTCTGAAATGAAAATTAGCGAATACGAAGCTTTCGAAAATTGTCTTGGTGAAGGTCAAAAGCACACAGATATTTTGGACGACTTAAAGAGTATTTTAAGCGAAGTATCCCACGACAAAAAATCATTTATAAAACTAATGATTCAGAAAGAAATTTTAAAATTAAAAATCGCCCAAAAAACTAAAGGCTATCGCTCCCACTTTAAGGAGGCATTATGTTAATGACCTTCACTCAGAGATTAGTACTTGAAACCCTTCAAAAGGATCATATGGATCATCGGGAACTATCTTCAGTATTAGGGATAGACCTTCTGACTTTAAGAGTTTTAATGGAGGATTTTATTGTTAAGGGTATTGTCCTGCAAAATGAAGATGGGATTTACCGTTTAAATAAAAAAATTAATGAAGAGACAAAAAAAGGTCTCGTGGATCAGAAATCTCTTCATCTTGAGACGATAGACTTTCTCTCTGATTGTGTGGAGGATCGTCTCTTAAATAGTGTTCAAAACTCATTTAATTGCAAAAAAATATCAATGAGTGAGAGTGAATATAAAATGTATCAAGCTTTAATTATTAATCTTAAATCCTTTGTTGAGGGGCTAGAAAAAAATTCAGCAAAAGATCGTAAACATCACCAAATTATTTACTGGGGGGAAAGAAGTTATGAAAATGCTACTCGTCATGCTCTTAATTATTAGTTGTGAGCAAAACACAAAACAAAATGAATCAAAATTGAATCTCAAAGACACCGATCAAGACGGCCTTATCGATATTAATGATAAGATGCCGCTTGTGATTGAAGAAAATCTTGCAGATATTACGTTTTATGTTGAGCAAGAAAGGTTTAGCCAGATGGTTAAGCCAAAGCAGTCAAATTTATTATGGAAAAATTTAGTCAATAAGATTGGAGGAGACTATCATTCTGTTCAGTCGCTTGAATTAGAAAGTAACCACTTCCCTCTTTACGCGCTAGATATACCTTCCATGTTTGATGAGAATCTGGCAATAAAGGTAAGCTACGAAGGTGATAATGAAAACCTTTCGTCAATAACAATGGGAAGTTCAAAATCAAATGCTAGTCTGTCAAAAAATATTGAGCAGATATTCTATGCTCAAAAAACACTAAGTCTGTTTCCCACATATAAAAGGAAATCTGATAATTTCTATAAGCTTCTGATTGTAAAAGAAAAAATGACAAAAAGTTTTTCAGTCGTGGCGGGTACTCCACTGAGAATAGCACTTGCACAGATTGACGAAGAATTTCTTAATAATATTGAACAATCTTACAACGACTTCAAGGCACTAGGCTCCAATCAATTCGATGCAAGTTTTTTAGCAACATTTTTATTTAACACTAACGAAGCTGGCTTTAATTACCAAGCAAGTAAAGGCGAAGAAATTATCGTTCTAAGTCAAAGTATTGGCTACTTTAGAGATCACTTTGCTGAAACAGAGAAAGAAACGATTACTATTGAACATGATGAAATCAATATAGATCTACCAAATATATCCCAAGTTAATTTAATCTCTCGCCTAGATATCTCAATCCCCAAAATAAAAACGAGAATTGTTGGTTGTCGATTTGAAATCCCATTCTCTGGTACAGCAAAATTATCGATTAAAGAGCATTTTGTAGAATACCAAAAACTTAGTAATATTAACGATGCTTTTGATTTGTACCTAAATGATCAAAAAATCGGCTTAGCTAAGCTAAGAGCAACTAAGTTTCCACGCTTTCAAAATAATGTCTTAAAACTTAGAAAGAAATTTGGCGACAATAAATCAATGAATATAGGATTTAAAGATTCCAACACCAAAGCAAAAAGTTTTAAAAAATGCTCAAAAGATTTTGTGAGAAATTTTTCCAAGGGAATCTATCAGCAAAGCTACCCTGTCAAATGGAATGGCAAAATTATTGCTGAAAAAAGAGTACATATTTAACAACCAACAGGGCCGAAACGAAATTCGGCCCTAATTTTTTTGAGCTACGGTATCACCTAAATGAATATATGTTTCAACTGCATTATTCGTATTTTCCAGAATATCTGCACTTGGCGTCCATTTGCCTGGTTCACCAATAACAATCACAGTACTTCCACCGAATAGAAAATAACCTTTTTCACTTCCACGCACATGAGGAATTCCCTCATCATGAGACTGTACAATTTTCCCGACACATGTAGCTCCTACTTCAATATAAGCGAGCTTTCCGAAGTTCTCCGTTTGAACAATGGAGATCCTTCTTTCATTTTTAATGAAAATATCTTGTTTAAGTTTAAGAGCTATTGGATTTACAGAATGAAAATCACCATTAACTCGGTAGGCTTCAAGAGTTTTTCCGGAATCACTATAATGGTAGCGGTGGTAATCAACAGGACATAGGCGTGCTAAAAGAAGTGGGCCCCCTTCGAATATATCTGCGTTTTTTACATTTCCCAATAACTGAGCAGCCGAGAGGTATTTTCCCTTAACTGGAATTGTCACGCTTTCATTAACACTGTCATAGCCATAATATCTCGCCTCTGCGAACGCACCCATTTGGTCAACGGCTTTAGGGAATTTTCTTAGGCCATCTTTAAATTTCCTAATAAAGAACTCGTTAAAACTTTTATAGCTATTTTCAATATTATCTACTTTTAAACTACCCGCTTGGTAGTCTTCAATCGCGATATTAAAATTTTCAACGAATTCTGGAACCTTCCGGCCGGACTTTAAAGTATCTTGACTAGCTCCGTAAATTTTACTCAATGTTCTGCTGGCGACAATCGGCGAAATCACATTAGACAAGGCTGAGTCATAAGCAAATTTGACAGCATCTTCACCGTAAACTTTCTCGATTTCCATTTTATTAGTATATCTATTAAATATTTGAATTTCCGACACTTAAATCACCATTAAATTTTACCGTAAATTGACCAGGAATTTACGCAATTGTTAATCTGTAATATTATACTGTTGTTGATTGCAATGCAAAGGAGTCCTATGAAAGTTATTTTGCTTTTCCTCACTCTTTTCCCGCTAGTTGCCTGCGCACAGAGTGATTCACAACCTACCAAGCCACTATCTGATGAGCTATTGGCCATTGAAAAACGTGTCATTGACATTTATCGTGAAAACGTCCCTGCGGTCGTCAACGTCAGAAGTATAGCCCTTAGGACAAATGTCTTCTACGGTGAAGAAGTGGAAATCCCACAGGGAATGGGTACTGGCTTTGTGTGGGATAAAGATGGTCATATTGTAACCAATTTCCATGTTGTTCAAGGTGGTGATGAATTTGTTGTTACTTTCCATGGGGATAAGGGTGAATACAAAGCGGTTGTTCAGGGTGTCGACCCTAAAAATGATATTGCTGTATTAAAATTGCAAAAACGTCCTAAAGAACTTCGTTACGTGAATATCGGAAAAAGCTCATCTCTAATGGTGGGCCAGATGACTATGGCGATTGGAAATCCACTGGGTTTTGACTATTCTCTTTCTCGCGGAATTGTTTCGGCCACAGGTCGAGAAATGCTAGGTATTGGTGGAGTAAATATTAGAAATATGATCCAAACTGATGCTGCAATCAACCAAGGAAACTCAGGTGGACCATTAATAGATTCCTCAGGACGTGTAATTGGGATGAACACTATGATTGCCTCGCGCTCAGGTTCAAGTGCTGGGTTAGGCTTTGCCGTGCCCATCGACACTATTTCTAAAGCGGTGCCGCAACTAATAGAGCATGGAAAAATCATTCGTCCAGGCCTGGGTATTTCAGTGTTAGATGACCCGCGAGTTAAAGATCAATTTCCAAAAGGAATTGTTCTTCGCTGGGTAGATCCTCAAGGTGCAGCAGGGCTTGCAGGTCTTAAAGGTATGATGCGAGGGAGTTTCGGAAGAGTTTATTTTGGTGACGTTATTCTTACCGTCGATAAAAAAGAGGTTAATTCTCTTGATGATATCTACCAAATTCTAGGCGAGTATAAAATTGGTGATGAGGTAACAGTTGAATACATACGAGATAACAAAAAACAAAAGGCGAAGGTGAAACTGCAAGAGCTATAACTCGCGGCACAACACACAAATATAGACTTATCAAATTTCTCTGGTTAAGCTAAAGAATAGCTTAAAGAGAAAGATTATATGGCAGAGATTACACAAACCATAAAAGATAACCTTCAAGAATTGATCGAGCGTCCAATTCAAAATTGGCATCAACTTGAAAGTTTAATGACTTTGAAGAAGTTTAAAAAGGGTGAACACTTTTTTCAACACTTCGATCATTGTGATGAGGTTGCGATCGTCTCAAAAGGTCTATTTAGAATCTATCTGACTGACTCTGAGGGTGAAGAAAAAACTTACTCTTTTATTCCTGAGAATTCATTTATCTTAGACTTCTTTCTAAGTTGGGAACAAAGTTCTAGAACGATGGTTTCAGTTCAAGCCTTAGAAGATTCTGAATTATATACATTAAAATACAAAAACTTTTTGGAGCTAATGAATCTCGATTCGGTATGGCACCAAATTTATCGCGAAGTTCTTTTACGCAATTATATGTACAAGACTAAGCGTGAAATGGAATTTGTTCAGTTTAATGCAAAAGAGCGTCTTGAAAAATTTATTGAAAATAAACGTCTCGATGTAAATAGGATTCCTAAAACATACCTTGCTTCATACTTAGGAATTCAACCACCTTCTCTTTCTAGACTTTTAAGAGAACTTAAAAACTAGTTTACAAATGTTAAAGTAAAACCCCGTGCATATTGCTATGCTGAGGAAGCTGGGTACGAATAGTAGGTTCGGCCCTAAGTGCCTTTCCTTGGGGGTCTTTGATCCCCTCTTATTTAAAACCAAACCTACATTTTTTACGAATTACGATGAGGGTCCATAGCATCTCTAACTGCTTCACCCACGAAATTAAACATAGTTAAAACTGAAAACAATGCTAACGATGGATAAAAAGCTAACCACCATCCAATCGTGAAATTCTTCTGAGCTTGCGCCAAAAGCTCTCCCCAACTTGGAGTCGGTGGAGTTAATCCAAAGCCGAGGTAATCAAGTGCAGCTAAACTGGAAATTCCTCCTGCGATAACAAAGGGAGAAAAGGTGATTATAGGTGCCAATGAATTTGGCAGAATATGCTTAAAAAAGATTTGTCTCTGCCCAACACCAATGGCCCTAGCAGCTTCTACATATTCACGTTTTCTATTTTTTAAAAATTCTGCACGCATATACATACTGATACTTATCCAACCAAAAACACTGGTAATGACAATAAGAAGGGTTAAGCTCGGTTCAAAAACGGCGATTAAGATAATAAGTAAAAATAAGTAAGGAACGGTACTTAGAATTTCCGTTACTCTCTGACCGATTAGATCAAACCATCCCCCCATATATCCTTGAAGGCCTCCGATAATAGTTCCAAAAATAAAAGTAATGATCCATACAAGAACTGAGTAGATTATTGAATAGCGCAGTCCATATAATAGCCTTGCAAATACGTCACGTCCCCTATCATCAGTTCCCATAAGGTTTGTAGTACTAGGCGGAGCCGGATAGTCCTCTACTTTTTTGTTTGATTCAAATGGGTCCCAATCAAAAATTGGCCAGACAGCCCAGTCATCTTCTCCTAATTTCATTTGTCGGTAATCAATAGAGAAGCTGTCCTCGATACCAAACTCTTTCACACTATAATCAACCATTGCAGGAAAATAGCTATTCCCTTTGTATGATAAATACAGTGGTTTCGAGTTAGACCAAATTTCTGCTGTGAAACTTAGAAAACATAATACAAAAATTAGCCATAAAGAGTAATAACCCGTTTTATGTGACTTGAACGCACGCCATTTTTTTAGTGTTTGTTCGTTTTTAATTCTTTTTTCTATCATTTGAAATCAATCCTTGGATCTACAATAACGTAGGCGATGTCTGAAATAATATTACCAATAAGCATAAGTAACGCTTGAATTGCGAGTAACCCCATAATGACATTATAGTCTCGTGAAAGAACCGAATTGAATCCAAGTAGACCGATCCCATCAAGTTGAAAAATCTTTTCTAGAAGAAGAGATCCCGCAAAAAACACTCCTAAGAATCCACCAAGCCCTGTAACAATTGGAATAAGTGCATTTCGAAGGGCATGCTTAAAGTAGACAACTTTATCTGATAAACCTTTAGCTTTTGCGGTTCTTACATAGTCTTTTTTAATTTCTTCCATCAATGAGTTTTTCATTAGCATAGTAAGTGTTGTATATGAGCCAATTGTGTAACAAATAAGAGGAAGTACAAAATGATAACCTCGATCTAGGATCTGTTCCCACCAATTCATTTCATCATAAAAATCAGAATACAGTCCCCCTATGGGAAAGACGTCGAGAAAACTTCCTCCCGCTAAAAAAACAATTAAAACAATCGCGAGCATGAAACCTGGAATCGAATAAGCTAAAAATAAGAGGAAACTTGATAGATAATCAAACTTTGATCCATGCTTTATCGCCTTGAATACACCTAGAGGACTCGAGATAAGATAACTGAGAATAAGTGAGGCTATTCCAAATTGAAGGGAGACGGGAAATTTGGAAGCAATAACATCAATAACATCCTCTTCGTATGTGAAAGACTCTCCAAAATCTAATACGGCCAGATTTTTAAGCCATAGCCAATAGCGCTCGTGAACTGGTTTATCAAAGCCATACTGTTTTTTTAGTGCATCTAAAATTTCAGCATTTACAGAGACAGAGCCAGCGGCTGAGTTAGCTTGTTCAGCATTCCCAGAGAACTTTAATGCCTGCAATTGCTGTTCAATTGGTGAACCAGGTGCAAGGTTGATAATAAAAAAGACAACCAAAGTGATTCCAATTAAGGTCGGAACCATCAATAAGATACGTCGAATCAGGTAATCAAACATTTTATATATCCTTTCTCATTTCTGATTTAAACTTCCAGTATTCCTGCCCGACAGTATAACCGTAAGTATCTTTTTCTTTCTTAATTCTGTCGCTATTGCCATAAAAAGAAAATTTCGAATAAAAGAACCACGCATATGGATAATCATTAACAATGAGTTTTTCCGCTTCTTGCAGAAGTTTGATTCTCTCTTCTTTGTCATGAATATACTTTGCTTTGTCAGTGATTTCATCGACTCTTGGGTTACTGAAGCTAACAAAATTTGAACCACCATTTTCAATAGATTTTGAATGCCAAATTTGCATTGGGTCCCACGTTACCGTTCCTCCCCACGCAAGTCTTACAGCTTCAAATTTTCTTTCGTCTAAAAGTTTTATAAACGAGTTCCACTCAATAAGTTTGATATTGATCTCTACCCCAGCTTTTTTAGCGTCTTCCTTAAAAACAGTAAGGTATTTTAAAAATCCCTCCCAAGGCTCTAGAATAGTGATGGAAAACTTCATTTTCTGTCCATCAATTACCTTATCGAGGATATTGTCTCCATCAGTGTCAGACCAACCTTCATTTTTGAGAATTTGTAAGGCCAGCTTAGGGTCATATTCAATCGGTTTAATACTTGGATTATGATACGGGGACTCATGATAGATCGGCCCTGCAGCAGGATACTTGTAATTGTATTCAAATTTTTCAATCATAAGAGGGCGATTGATTAAATGGTATAAAGCTTTCCTCACATTTCTATTTTTTAGGATTGGATGCTTCATATTCCAACCAATAAAAGATGAGCCCTTTGCACCTTTGTTTTGAATTTTATTTTTATGGACTTCTTTTCCCCAAATCTCGCCTTTGGTTTTCTTCACATAAACTTCAGGCTGCATTCCAATAAAATCAAAAGCTCCCTTTTTAAACATCTCTAACTCAACGTTATTATCTGATACAAAACGAAGAACAATCTTTTCAAAATTATGGGCTTTTTGATCAGGGATCTTATACCCCCACCAATCGTCATTCCGAACTAAAACAACCCTACTACCTCGGTAATATTTTTCGAGTTTATAAGGTCCAGTTCCAAGTAAGTGCTTATTAAAATAGCTTTTAGGAAGATCTTGTTCGTAAAAATGTTTTGGAAAAATTTTAAGTGTTCCATTGATGACATCAAAATTTTTGTAACTTTGATCTTTAGCAATAAACTCAACTGTATACTTATCGACGATCTTTACTTCTTTAATTCCATCGAAAAACGCCCTCGTTGTTACAGTGTTAAATTTATCTTGAAAAAGAATATCAAAAGAAAATTTTACATCTTCGGCAGTAAACTCAACACCATCATGCCATTTTACACCTTCTCGCAATTTATAACGAAAGACAGTCTTATCTTCAGAAATATTCCATTCTGTTGCTAGGTGTGGAACCCAGTCATAGGTATCTGGGTCAACATCAAGTAATGTCTCATAGACATAATCTCTTACCGCCCAAGTATAGCCATCAGATGAGCCGATTGGATTTAATCGTGAAGGCTCTCCCCCAATATTTCGATAGTAAGCGCTATTTCTTTTGGGCTTAATATTACACGCACTCAACACCAGTGACGCAATTCCCACTGCAATTATGAACTTCATTGTTCTCCCTATTTTTTGTAATAAAGTTTCGGATCAAGAGACCAGCGATCCTCTTGTAGGTTTTGATCTCTCACACGATATTTTCTTAACTTAAACTCTAAATCATTTAAACGCGCTTGGGTCTCCTTAAAATTTTGATAGGCCCTAGTTTTATCTTCTTCCAAGTCAGCTAGTTCCCGCTGCCACTCAAGTTCTAATTTCTGCCTCAGAACTTCAAAACGCTTATTTACGACGTCTACTTTTTCGATATACCCATCAACTTCAGACTGATAACGAGTAAGTCTTGCGTTGAGTGCCATATGTTTTCTTTGAAGAATTTGAACCAGCTCCTTAGCAGTGATCAAACTATTTTCAAGGTCTGGGCTATACATATGGAGATAGCTTCCCGTTGTAAAATAAATGGTTTTTCGACATTTATTGTACTCCGGAATTCGTACTAATAAGTAGTCGTTAGTCCTGCCTTCGAGATAGGTTAAACACCTTCTTTCGGGAAAGCTTTCATTCCAAATTTCAATACGATTATTTTTATTAAGAAATTTAGCGTTTTCAAAATCAATTTTTAGACGCACAAGTTTTGCGACTGGATTTACCCTTGAAACTCTCCCGGGAAAAACAACTGTTTCCTCCATTAGAGTGTATTCTTTAGCAAAAGAATCAAGGCTTAAAAATGTGAATAAAACCAGCAGTATGGGCATAATAATATTATGCCATAAGCCTGAAATATTAAAAGATTAGATTAAGGAATATACATCGCAGAGTTTTTTTCATTCTCGCGAACTTCTACTTTTGTTATCCATACCCGAGCATTTGTGTTTTTCTTGATAATTTCGCTCACCTTCTCGTAGACAAACAAAGCAGTTCCTTCCATACCAGCGTTTGGAAGAACACGAAGCTGGATCACTCCCTGCTTATCAAGATCTTTAAATGTTTCTAAGAATGGATCATCTTGAGCCGCTAAAAAGGTATGGTCGAAGTTATAAGCGAGAAAATCTTTTACTTCTTTAAGTCCACCAAAGTCCATCACCCACATTTCTTCGGTTAATTCGTTGGACTCAAACTCAAAATAAAATGAACGAGAATAACCATGCACAAATCGACAATGTGATTCAGCCTTCCATTGTCTATGCGTGCAAGGATAACCAGCAAGAAGCTTAGTGCTTTTAAATTTAGCCATTTTATTTAGCCTTTTTTTGTAAAATTATACTCGAGCGGTATTCATTTTCATGTAGTGGTTCTTCAAATTTTAAAATTGTCATTTTTGGAAACATCGTCAATAGCTCTTGCGGTTTTAAGTAATAGCTATATTTCTGAGTTTCTTTTCTATTTTTCTTTTCAAACTCTCTAGTTGTGTGAGCCTCATATATAAGTATCCCACCGGGCTTTAACCATTTTTGTATTTTTTCAGTTAACTCGCGATCAACATAGTAGAAACAAATAA